>CANIIC010000005.1 GCA_947467395.1 Bryobacterales bacterium | reverse complement strand
GCTAACGCGAGCGTCGCGAGCGGGCCTTCGATCTTGCTGACAACAGGAGGCGTGAAAATCGGACCCAGCTGATAACGCGACATGCGTTTCACAGCTTCCTCGCGCAGCGCAGGCGTCCAGTCGATCAGATCGTTGATCGTCAAACCTTGGACATCATAGGCGGGAGGCTTGCTCGGGTAAGGCTGGGTCGGAGAGTACCATTCGCCCGGCACATCGCCTTTGGGAACAGGCCGTTCCTCAATGGGCCAGACAGGCTCGCCTGTCTCGCGATTCAGCACGTAGAGCCAAGCCTGCTTCGTGGGCTGCGCGAGCGCCTTCACCGGACGGCCGTTCACGTTGATGTCAATCAGAATCGGAGCGCACGGAATGTCGAAATCCCAGATCCCGTGATGCACCAGCTGGTAGTGCCACTTCCGCGCGCCGGTCTGCAGATCGACGGCGACGATGCTTTCGCCGAAGAGGCCGTTGCCCGGACGGTGACCGCCATAGTAGTCGCCTGTGGGCAATTCAATGGGCAGGTAGGCGAGCCCGAGCTGCTCGTCTACCGAAATCTGACCCCACGCGCCCGCATTACCGGTGGAGCCCGCAGAATCCTTCTCCCACGTGTTGTAGCCGACTTCGCCCGGCAGCGGGATGGTGTGGAAGATCCACAGGCGCTTGCCGGTCTTGACGTCGAATCCACGAATGTAGCCGCGCACGTTGTTCTTCACCCGCGGCACGCCACCCGAGCGATGTGCCGCGCCGACGATCACCACATTGCGGGCCACCACCGGCGTCGAATGGAGACCCACTTCGCCGGTGATCAGATCCATCTGCTGATCGTCGTCGAGCTTCAGGTCCACAACGCCATCGACGCCGAATCCCGGCACGCGCGTCCCGGTCTTCGCGTCCAACGCGATCATCCGGTAGCCGGGTGTTACATATAGGATGCGTTCTTGCGTACCATCCGTCCAATAGGCGAGCCCACGGCCCGAAAGCTGCCGAGGCGCATTCGCGCCGCGCTCGCCTTCGTCTTCGGAGTGCATCCACTTCAACTCACCGGTAGCGGCATTAAGTGCGATGACGGCGCGCCGGGTTCCCGCGGTGGTGTAGAGCATGCCGTTCACCATCAAAGGCGTCGCTTCCAACTGACCTTCGCGGCTCGGGCCCAAATTGTCCGTCTTGAAGCGCCAGGCTACCTGAAGCCGGTTGAAGTTGGCTGCGTTGATCTGCTGCAGTGGGGAATAATGACTGTTCGCGAGATCGGCTCCATACGCGGGCCATTCTCCGCTCTTGTCCCGGGTCTGTGCCATCAGCGACAACGCCAGGCACAGCATCACGCACGTCCATCTCACGAATCGCATCCAGTGGCCTCCACCCACTGGAGTTTACTCCAACTCACAACCGGACGCGCAAGCGAGTAGACTAGCAAGCTGGAGGAGACTCGCATGGGCCGGATTCTTTGGACGCTGCTGTTCGCACTGTTCCTGGTTGGTTGTTCCAGTTCTACTCCGGAACCCGGCGCTCCTGTGCTGTACGAAGGGGCGCGCCTCATTACGGGCGATGCCGTGGCGCCGATCGAAGATTCCGCGTTCCTGGTGCAGAACGGCGAGTTCCGTGCCGTCGGCAAACGCGGCTCCATCGAAGTCCCGGCTGGCGCGACGCGCGTGGACCTCAGTGGCAAGACCGTCATGCCTGCCCTCGTAGACGCGCACGCACATCTGGGCTGGACGCTGCTGAAAGAGAACCGCACGGATACATCAACGTACTCACGCGACAATCTCGTCGACCACTTGAAGCGCTACGCATTCTACGGCATCGCCGCAGTGCGGAACCTCGGAATCGACCCGGGCGACACCGCGTACGAACTGCGCGATCATCCGGTGCCCGGCGCAGCGCAGTTGATCACCGCAGGGCGCGGCATGGCGTTACCGAACGCAGGTCCCGGCCAAGCGTATTGGCGGCCGGTCGCCTACGGTGTAAGCACGGAAGCCGAAGCGCGTGCCGCTGTTCGAGAACTGGCTGCGAAGAAAGCAGACGTCATCAAGATGTGGGTGGATGATCGCGGCGGCACGGTGAAGAAGCTCCCGCCCGAACTCTATCGCGTCATCATTGACGAAGCACATAAGAACAAGATGCTGGCCGTCGCCCACATCTTCTACCTGGCGGACGCCAAGGAGCTGGTGCGCTCCGGCATCGACGGCTTCGCCCACGGCGTGCGCGACATCGATATCGACGATGAGTTCATGGAACTGATGAAGACGCATCCGAACGTCTGGGTGATCCCCAACCTGCCCGACCGCGGCACCAGCGAAAATGATCTCGCGTTCGCCGCACAGAGCCTACCGCCATCGCAGGTCGAACGCTTGCGCACCAATCCCACCAAGCCGAATCTGGATCTCTACAACGTGCAAGCGCGGAATCTGGCGAAGCTGAACGCAGCGCACGTCACGATCGCGTTCGGCACCGATGCCGGCGTCGCCGTCGGCTGGACCGCGCATCAAGAACTGGCGGACATGGTGAACGCGGGCATGACGCCCGCCGAAGTGCTGGTCGCAGCGACGAAGACCGCTGCAAGCATTCTGAAGTTAGAGAAGTTGGGAGGGGTGGCGCCCGGCAAGAGCGCCAGCTTTGTGGTCTTAGAAGCGAATCCGCTGGACGATATTACCAACACGCGCCGCATATCGAAGGTGTACCTGCAAGGCACACCCATCGATCGCGACGCGTTGAAGGTTAGTTTCACCACGCCTTAAGCGTGGACTGACTTAGCGAACGCCTGCGGGAACTTGGTGCGCCTGCTGCGCCATCGCGGTGAGATGTTCCATCGCCGCGGCGGCTCCGCCCTGCTTGTGAGGAACACCGGCGACAGCCAGACCCATCTCGACGCCGCACAGCGTGCCGGCCAGCATCAGGTCATTGAAGTCGCCCAGATGCCCGATGCGGAACACCTTGTCGTTCACTTTGCCCAAGCCGCTGCCCAGCGACATATTGAAGCGGTCCAGCACCACCTTGCGGAATGCGTCGGCCGAGAAACCTTCCGGCATCAACACGGCCGTGACCGTGCCGCTGTACTGGGTGGGATCCTTCGCCACCACTTCGAGTCCCCAGGTGCGCACCGCGCGACGCGTGGCTTCGCCGTGGCGTTCATGACGCGCATATACGTTCTCGAGCCCTTCTTCGCGAATCATGCTGAGGGCTTCCTTCAAACCGTACAGCAGATTCGTCGCCGGAGTGTACGGGAAGAAGCCGGCCTTGTTCTGGCCCAGCATCGCTTGCCAGTCCCAGTAAGCTTTCGGCAGCTTGGCGGTCTTGTTCGCAGCAAGTGCACGCTCGCTGAGCGCGTTCAAGCCCAGGCCCGGAGGCAGCATCAAGCCCTTTTGCGAGCCGGCGATGGTGACGTCCACACCCCATTCATCGTGGCGATAGTCCATCGCACCAAGCGACGAGATCGCGTCCACCATCAGCAGCGCGGGATGTCCCGCACGATCCATGGCTTTGCGCACTTCGGCGATGTTCGTGTAGATGCCGGTCGCCGTTTCGTTGTGTACAACACCGACGGCCTTGTAGGTGTGGCCCTTGTCTTCGGTGAGAATCTTTTCCACATCGGCCGCGGACGGGCCGGTGCGCCAATCGCCAGGCACGAACGTGACGTCCAAACCCAGACGGCGAGCCATGTCCGCCCACAAAGTGGAGAACTGGCCGACTTCGAACATCAGGACTTTATCGCCGGGCGACAACGTGTTGACCAAGGCCGCTTCCCACGCGCCGGTTCCCGACGACGGGTAGATCACGACCGGAGACGTGGTCCGGAAGACTTCTTTGACGCTTTCGAGCAGTTCGAGCCCGAAGCGGCCGAACGCGCCGCCGCGATGATCAATGGTGGGCGCCGAAATGGCGCGCAAAACACGCTCGGGGACATTCGTGGGTCCCGGAATCTGTAAAAAGTGACGGCCGCTTGAATAAGACATGGTTCCGTTCCATTTTAGCGGGTTTCGAGCGCCCATGGCCGCACGGGTCGCCGCTCAGTTATCGTCGGGCTTCGACGCTTTGTCGACCACCAGCACTTCGACCCCGGTCTTCTCGGCCTGGAAGCGCAGCCCGAGCTGCTCCTGCATGGCGGTGAAGATGTCGGGGCGGGATTCGAGATCCGCGGGCGGCGGCGGAGCGTTGGCCGGCGTGGGACCCAACTGGTCCGGCCGCCACGTCAGCGTGAAGTCATACTTGCCCTTGAGGCCGGTCTTGTCGACGACGGGGCGATCCACGATGCGGGCCTGCAGGAACCCCGCAAACTGTTCCATGGTGGAGTTCCGGACGCCGATGCTGCCGGGGCCGCGGCCGCCAAAGCCGGGCAGGTTGCCGCCGCTTTCGTTGACCGTGAGCTTGGGACCGGTTTTGCCGATGTTCAAGGTGAAGGCCGACAGTTCCTTGTTCTCCCGATGAAGGGCGAGATTGAAGCGTTCGGCCAGCAGCTTCTTCATCATCGAGCGGATCTGCGTGTCATTGCCCATGCCTTCGTGATCGGGTTTGCCGACAATGTCGTATTTGTCGGATTCGGCCCACGACGGCAGGCCTTGGATCTGGCCGGGATGCACTCCGTAAGCGAAGATCATCAGGTCCTTAAGCGACGTATTGGTCGTTGTGAACATCCCGGCGCGATCGACCAGAATGGACTGACCCGGGCGGTCCGGGTTGGCGGGCTTGATGGTGGCCACTTCGAAGGCGGGGTCAACGTCAGCAGCCATGACCTTGGGCGGGGGCAGAGGCTCGGGAATGGTCCATGCGGTTTCAGGCGTGGCGCGGACAAGCACCAGCGGAAGGGGCGCCCCTTGGTTGAAGGTTCCGGTGAGCGTGTTCCCGTCACCGGAGAGCCGGGCTTCATAACTGCCACCGATGGCGGGAATATCGATCTTCAGTGCGGCTCCCTGCTGCGTGACGGCGCCGGCAGGGATCGCCTGGCCGCCTTGATCGATCGAGTAGAACGTGGCGGCGAGCTTCTCGGTAGCCGCTCGCGAGATCTTGCTGACCATCTTCAGTTCTTTGCCGTTCGGGGCCTTGAGGGTCCCCTGCCAGGTGCCGACCATGTCCTGGGCGAACAGCACGCCAAGAGACAACGCCGCCAGTACGGTTGTGAATAATGCTCGTCCGAAGTGTTTCTTCATGACCCGATCTCCTTTGGGACCGCCGATCGCCGGTCAAGGCGCATAGACATATATAGGTTACGTTAAGGCGCTGAGATTGTTCCGAGAAGATTGGCCTGTTTTTTGTCCTATGAAGGCTCAGAAATGGGTTCGTTTTGCGGGGCGGAAGCGGCTGTGTTCTCTTCAGGTTCGGCGGAGAAAATGGGTTCGTTTGGTAAAACGTGCCGCAGTGCCTTGAGGCGCTCGAATTCTTCGATGGCGCGGCGGTAGTGACGCTCGGCCTGATTCTGATAGCGGAGGAAGAGGGCCCAGGTGGCGGAGTTCTCGCGGTTCATGTGGTGGAAGCCGGTGGCGAGGCAGTAGTAGCGGTTCTGCACGCGGTTTTCTTCGGCATCCACGCGGAAGTCTTCGTGGAGCGGTACGAAGGGCGCTTCCTCGGCGGGCTCGATGAGCGCGCGATTGAGCGAGGCGGTGAAGAGACCGGTTTCGAAGCGCGCGATGCGGAGGAGGTTGTGCTGGGCGAGCGCGATGCGTTCGACAGCAAAGGCTTCCTGGGAGTTGACGGGCTGATAGACGGCAAAGAGGTCGGCGAGGAGGCGGTCGACGGACTCGCGCTCCTCGATTTTGATGATGGTGAAGTCGGTGCCGGCGAAGGCGTGCTTGCGGGCGTTCCGGGATGCTCGGGCCTTGCCTTCGGGGGTGCGGGGCCCGGTGGAGCGGGAGGCGTTGGCCTGGTTGGCGGCGATTTGTTTGTCTGAGGTGTTCGACATGGTGCTCCTTTGGGACTGAGGTAGCACGAGGATGTGGGGATACAGGTTGGGTGGAGGCGGATGTTGCTCGGAGAGAAGGAGATGTTGGGGCAGCAAATTCTAGAACAGGCGTGTCCGTGCCTCGACGGCCTGCACGATACACTGTTGTTTCATATTCAGACAACGAAAGAGGCTGGGGAACCTTACTCAATGCCGATTCCGGACTATCAAACACTGATGCTTCCAGTTCTCCGCCTGATGGAAGATGGAAACGAACACCCGGTAAGTGAAATTCGGGGACTGATCGCCGATGCTTTTCATCTCACCCCGGAAGAACTCTCTCAGAAACTCAAGAGTGGTAGCACCCTTTTTGCGAATCGGGTGGCTTGGGCACTCGCCTATCTCAGCAAGGCACAACTGCTGGCGCTCAAAGCCCGAGGAGTTTACCGGATAACGGACCGCGGCACGGCGTTCTTGAAGAATAACCCTCCAGCCATCACAGCCAGGAGTCTACGGCAATTTCCAGAGTTTGTCGGTTTTTACAACAAGGGCGATTCTTGTGACAAAGAGGTACACCCATCTGCAGTGACAGTCGATAACGACAAAGAGACGCCCGAAGAACAACTAGACACAAGTTTCCAAATACTTCGGGACGCTCTTTCGGAAGAATTGCTCCAAGTGCTCTTGAGCGTTGCACCAGCTGCGTTTGAGCAGATCGTTGTCGACCTGTTAGTGGCGATGGGATACGGCGGCTCGGTGGAAGATGCGGGCAAAGTCGTCGGGAAATCTGGCGATGGGGGTATCGACGGCGTCATCAAGCAGGATAAGCTAGGCCTGGATGTGATCTACGTTCAGGCAAAACGGTGGGGTAATGTTGTCGGGAGTCCAGAGATCATGAAGTTCTCAGGGAGCCTCACAAAGAAGCACGCAAGTCGTGGCGTGTTCATCACAACTTCATCGTTCACCAAAGATGCGACCGACTTCGTGGAAGCGATGCCACAGAAGATTGTGCTGATTGACGGAAAGTTGCTGGCTTCCCTGATGATCGAACATGACGTGGGCGTTGCTCCGACGAAGATCTACACCCTCAAGCGGCTGGATCAGGATTACTTCGAGAATCCATAAGAGACAAACCAAAGACGCTCTGGCTGGCAGCCCCGTGAGCTAGATGAGGTAATCATGGCGTTTGTGGAGCAGGCTTCTCCACTTCCTTAGGGATCAACGCGCCTAATTCTAGCGGATGCTGTAATCCGCCCACTCGACGATCTTGCCGTCTTTCACCACAAACACGCCGGTCAGGTGATAGGCGACGTTGCCTTCCGGCCGGGTGAAGGCGTCGATGCGTTCGTTGACCACGACCGAGCCTCGCGCCCAGCTCTCGAGGATCTTGAAGTCGATTGCGGTGGAGCGCTCGACATACGCGCGGATGCGGGCGATGGCTTCGGGGCCTTTGGCGGCGGGGGCTGTGTCCGTGATGCGGTAGACGACGTCTGGCGAGAGGAACTCGGTGATCTTGGCCATGTCGCGCGTGGCGAAGGCTTGGCAGAAGCGGGTGACCAGATCGAGGTTCGCTTTCTCCGTCGCGCTGAGTTCGGCTGCGTGGGCGGCCAGCGGCACCAGGGCGAAGGCGAGCGTGCGCAGGAACGATTGGCGAGTCATGCTGACCAGCTTAACTGAGCTGCGGAATCGGGTAAACTTGGCCGCATGAAGAAGCTTGCCGTCGGATTGGGCGTGGCCGTTGCCGGGTGGATGCTGAGTTCGTTGGCGATCGCGCAGGCTCCAGCGGCACGGCCATTCAAGATTGTGCAGTTGGACCCGGCGCTGAAGGACATTGTCGCGGCCGACGCGAAGCTTGAGACGTTGGGCGATCACTTCGGATTGACCGAAGGTCCGGTGTGGGTACAACAAGGGGACAACGGGTACCTGTTGTTCAGCGACAATGCCGGCAACCAGATTTACAAGTGGACGGCTCGGGAGGCGTTCTCTGTGTTCCTGCCGAAGAGCGGCTACACGGGCAGCGACGTGATGAACGTCGGGGCGCAGACGGTGACGGGCGGCGGCGTGGCGATTCTCCTGATCGGCTCGAACGGGCTGACGCTGGATACGCAGGGCCGGCTGATCATCACGGCGATGACGGATCGCAAGGTGGTGCGGCTGGAAAAGGACGGGACGAGGACGGTGCTCGCGGATCGGTATGACGGGAAGCGCTTCAGCGGACCGAATGACATCGCCGCTAAGTCGGATGGGGCGATCTACTTCACCGATACGGTGTGGGGCTTACGCGGTGCGGACAAGAGTCCGGATCGGGAGCTGCCGTTCAGCGGCTTCTTCTTGATCAAGGATGGCAAGGTGACGCTGCTGGGTGGCGACAAGGACAGTCCGGGGAATGCTCCGAACGGGATCGCCCTGTCACCGGATGAGAAGCATCTCTATGTGACGGCGGGTGCCGCAAAGACGATGCGCTACGATGTGCTGCCAGATGACACGGTGGCGAACCCGGTGAAGTTCCAGGATGGCGGCAACGACGGCATCAAGGTGGATGTGAAGGGCAACGTGTATACGTCCGTGCGGGATGAGGTGTGGATCACGTCGCCAGAGGGCAAGCGGCTGGGGACGCTGCAAATGCCACAGTTCGCGACGGAGCCGCGGCCGCGGATCGCCGTGACGAATCTTGCCTTCGGGGACGCCGATAGTAAGACACTGTATATAACGGCATGTACACACGTATTTCGGATTCGGCTGAAAGTGGCGGGAGTGCGACCCGGGCCTCAGCGGTAGCACCGGGGATGATTATAGGATGATCGACAAACCGGGCGGGCAGTCTGCCGGGCGCGCGGGTCCGCTGCGCCGGTCCGTCGGCTTTTACGGACTGATGTTCATCTCGCTGGGATCGATCATTGGATCGGGCTGGCTGCTGGGTGCGCTCAATGCAGCGGAAAAGGCTGGGCCAGCGTCGATTCTCTCGTGGTTGATTGGCGCGTGCATGCTCTCACTGCTCGCGTTGACCTACGCGGAACTGGGCGCGACGTATCCGGTCGCGGGTGGATCGGCGAGGTTCCCCTACTACTCACATGGTCCGATCGCGGGCTTCACCGCCGGATGGGCCGCATGGCTGCAAGCGACCTTCACCGCTCCCATTGAGGCGCTGGCCGCCATCGCCTACATCAACAGCATTAGTTGGGTGAATCAGAACTTCGGCATGATCAACACGTCTGGCGACAACGCCGGACTGCTCAACAGCCGCGGCTTACTCGTCGCTGTGGGCTTGATGGCGCTGTTCATGGTGATCAACCTCGCGGGTGCGAAGTTCCTCTCCGAGAGCAACGTGATCGTGGTGTTGTGGAAGGCTGCCGTGCCGCTGCTGGCGGTTGGAGTCGTAGCCACGCTCAAGTTTGAGCCCGCTAACTTTCACGCGGGCGGTGGCTTCCTGCCGTTCGGGTTCCATGGCGTCTTCGCCGCGCTGAGCGGTGGCGTGGTGTTCGGACTGCAAGGCTTCGAACAGGCCATCCAACTTGCCGGCGAAGCCAGTAACCCGAAGAGAGACCTATCGCGCGCGATCCTCACCGCCATGGCCATCGGCGCCATCACCTACACGCTGCTGCAGATCGTGATGATCGGCGGACTCGACACCCACAACATCGTCTCGGGATGGGCCAAGCCGCTCGGCACGGATCCATCGGATTTCGGAGCTTGGTACACGCTAGCCCTCGCGGTTGGCGCGGGCTGGCTTGCCAAGACGCTCATCATCGACGCTGTCATTTCACCGGCGGGCTCCGGCGTCGTGTTCGTCGGCGCGGCAGCGCGCATCTCTTATGCTCTAGGAGAAGAGCGCGAGATGCCGAGCGCTCTATCGATGACCAACAAGAAAGGCGCGCCGTTCGTCTCCGTCATCATGGCCGCAGCGATCGGGACCCTCGCCTTGGGCCCCTTCAAGAGCTGGAACGCACTGGTAAACGTGATCACCGGAGCCACGGCCATCATGTACGCCTTCGCGCCGATCTCGCTGGCCGCACTGCATCGGGTGGACGGACATCGGCCGCGCGCCTACCGAGCGCCTCTGCCCAAGCTGGTTCTGCCCGCAGCCTTTTGCTCCGCCAACCTGATCATTTACTGGGGCGGCTATGACGCGACCTGGAAGCTCGCGTGTGCCATGCTGGTCGGCTTGGTGCTGTTCGCGTTTGGAGCTTGGCGCACCGGCACTGCCGCGTCTCACACGATTCGCAACGCACTGTGGATTGGTCCCTGGCTGGGTGGACACGTGATCCTCGGAGCCATCGGCCGCTATGGCGAACACCCGTCTAATCTGCTTCCCGACTGGGTCGACATCGCGGCCGTGATTGGTTTCGCGCTGACCATCTTCTTCTGGGCCATTCGCCTCACCTTGACCACGGAAGGAACTGCGGAGGCCGTGGCCAAGGATGCGCAACAGATGAACTACGAAACAAAGGTTGGCTGAACCTCTGCAACTCTAGCGCAGTGCGAACGTGTACAAACCCGTTCCGCACTGCACGCTGATGTACTGCTTGCCGTTGACCATGTACGTCATCGGTCCCGCCGAAACCGAGGGGCCGAGGTTCGTCTCCCACAGCAGCTTCCCATCCGCCGCGTTCAGGGCAACGAACTGACCGTCGCGTCCGCCAGCGAACAATACGTTCGATGCGGTCGTCAGCACGCCGCCTTCTGTGGACGGAGCCGACAACCGGAAGGTCCACTTGCGTTGGTTGGTGCTGGGATCCATCGCGATGATCGAACTAAACACGTCATCGCCAGTGTTGCCACGGCCCGGGCCGATGCCGATGAAGCTCTGTTGATCGTGGAACTCCGGCACTTCTTCGCCCTTTTTATACGTGCTGGAGCTGTTCTCCCACGCCGGGATGTAGAACAAGCCAGTGGTCGGGCTGAAGGACGGGTTGTACCAGTTGGTTCCGCCCTGATTGCCCGGATACACCAAGGTCCCTTGCGCCGTCGGCAGAATGCCGGGAGCGCGCATGGGGCGGCCCTTTTCGTCGAAGCCCGTGTACCAGTTGGTCTTGGTGAAGGAGTTGCCGGACAGGAACTCGCCGGTCTTGCGATCGAGGACGTAGAACACGCCGTTGCGATTCGCCAGCATCATCGTCTTGCGAGAGACGCCTTTGATTGTGGTGTCAGCCAACACGGGAACCTGCGTCGCGTCCCAATCGAATTCGTCATGCGGCGAGAACTGATAATGCCACTTCAGCTTGCCGGTGTCTGCATCGAGCGCGATCACCGAGGAAGAGTAGAGGTTGTCGCCAATGCGGTTGTCGCCGTTGTAGTCGGGACCCGCGTTGCCGGTGGTCCACAGCGTGAGGTTCGTTTCCGGATCATAGGTACCGGTGATCCAGATGGGAGCGCCGCCGTGCAGGTAGGAATCGTTGGGCTTGCCGTCTTTGCCCATCCAGGTTTCGTAGCCCGCTTCGCCAGGACCAGGCACGGTGTTGAAGCGCCAGGCTTCCTTGCCGGTGTTCACATCATAGGCGGCCACGAAGCCGCGCACGCCGTGTTCCCCGCCCGCGACGCCGGAGATCACTTTGTCTTTCACCACCAGCGGAGCAACAGTCATCGCGTACTGCTGCTTGTAGTCGGCGATCTGCGTGTTCCACACTTCCTTACCGGTCTTCGCATCGATGGCGATCATCTTGGCATCGAGCGCGGCGAGGAAGATCTTGTCTCCAACGATCGCGACGCCACGGGTGAGATTGCCGCAGCAAGGATTGCGCGTACCTTCGGCCGGTTTGTGGAAGTATTGCCAGATGGTCTTGCCCGTGGCCGCGTCCAGTGCGAACACATCGTTGGGGCTCTGCACGGTGTACATGACTCCGTCGACTACCAGAGGCGTCACTTCATGCTTGTCGAGCGATTTCGATTGGAAGACCCACTTCAAAACCAAATCCTGCGCGTTCGCTGGGCTGATCTGCGTCAGTGCACTGTGGCGCTGGCCGCTCAGGTTGCCCGAGTACGTCATCCAGTTCTGCGGCTCCTGATTCGCCTTCAATAAGCGATCGAACGGCACAGGTTTCACCGGCGCTTCGCGACTAGGGGCGCCGCCGCGGCCTCCTTGCGCCCACAGGGACGCGGACATCGCGAGCAACACCAACAAACGAGCGGTCATGGTTCAGCCTCCCAACAGAGTATCGCCGGTCATCTTACCACTGGAGCGGCGTGCGAGGGGGGACCTGACGCGCCAGAAACTCGGAATCAACCCGGGTCGCTGGCTCATCTTTAGATACTTGGGGACACATTCTGCAAGAACCGTGTCAGAATCTGGATCAGAGAATAAGGAGCAAATCTTTGTCAACCGAAGCCAAGTGCCCATTTCGACATACCCAAGCTGGAGCCCCGACGACTGCGAATTGGTGGCCGAATCAGCTTAATCTAAAGATCCTGCGGCAGAACTCGCCGTTGTCCGACCCGATGGACCCGACGTTCGACTACGCGGCCGCCTTCAAGAGTCTCGATCTGGATGCGGTGATCCAAGACCTTCGCGCGCTGATGACGACGTCACAGGATTGGTGGCCCGCCGACTTCGGCCACTACGGTCCGTTCTTTATTCGCATGGCTTGGCATAGCGCTGGCACCTACCGGATCGCCGATGGCCGCGGCGGAGCGGGCGCGGGTCACCAGCGTTTCGCACCACTGAACAGCTGGCCCGACAACGCGAACCTCGATAAGGCTCGGCGATTGCTGTGGCCGGTTAAGCAAAAGTACGGGAAGAAACTCTCCTGGGCCGACCTGATGATTCTGGCGGGCAACGTCGCACTGGATTCGATGGGACTGAAGCCCTTCGGTTTTGGCGGCGGGCGCGCCGATGTTTGGGAGCCCGACGAAACCTACTGGGGAGCCGAACACACCTGGCTGGGCGACGAACGCTATACGGGCGACCGACAGTTGGATAATCCGTTGGGCGCAGTGCAGATGGGTCTGATCTACGTGAATCCGGAAGGACCCAATGGGAACCCCGATCCACTGGCCGCGGCTCGCGACATTCGGGAGACATTCGCGCGCATGGCGATGAATGACGAAGAGACCGTCGCGCTGATCGCAGGCGGACACACGTTTGGCAAAACACACGGTGCGGCCGATCCCGGCAAGTACGTAGGTCCCGAACCCGAGGGCGCCAGCATCGAAGAACAAGGCTTCGGCTGGAAGAACACCTACGGCACAGGCAAGGGCGGCGACACGATCACCAGCGGCCTGGAAGTCATCTGGACCTCGACACCCACCAAGTGGAGCAACAATTTCTTCTGGAACCTGTTCAGTTTTGAATGGGAGCTCAGCAAGAGCCCGGCTGGAGCGCATCAGTGGACCCCGAAGCATGGCGCGGGCGCCCATACGGTGCCGGATGCGCATGATCCGTCCAAGCGTCATTCGCCGTCGATGCTGACCACCGATCTGGCGTTACGCTTCGACCCGGCCTACGAGAAGATCTCGCGACGCTTCCTGGAGAATCCAGATCAGTTCGCCGATGCATTTGCGCGAGCATGGTTCAAGCTGACGCATCGCGACATGGGACCGATCGCGCGTTACCTGGGCCCGTTGGTGCCGAAAGAAACTCTGCTGTGGCAGGATCCTGTTCCGGCAGTGGACCATGAACTGATCAGCGAGCAGGACATCGCCGCATTGAAGGCGAACCTGCTGGCTTCGGGAGTGTCGATCTCTGAGTTGGTGACCACCGCGTGGGCGTCTGCATCGACTTTCAGAGGATCGGACAAACGCGGCGGTGCAAACGGCGCGCGCATTCGCCTGGAGCCGCAAAAGAACTGGGAAGTAAACCAGCCTGCCGCATTGGCGAAGGCCCTCAAGGCGCTCGAAGCGGTTCAGCAGGCGTTCAACGGTGCACAGTCCGGCAGCAAGAAAGTCTCGCTGGCGGATCTGATCGTGTTGGGCGGCTGCGCTGCGGTGGAAGCTGCCGCAAAGAAGGCCGGGCACAATCTGACCGTGCCCTTCACGCCGGGGCGCACCGATGCATCGCAGGAACAGACCGATGCGCACTCCTTCGCTCCCCTGGAGCCTGCTGCGGACGGGTTCCGTAACTACCAGAAGATCGGCAACTCAACGCCGGCTGAGGAACTGCTGGTGGATCGGGCGCAGTTGCTGACGCTCACGGCTCCGGAGATGACCGTCCTGATCGGCGGCATGCGCGCATTGAATGCGAACTTCGGACAAGCTCAGCATGGCGTCCTTACGAGTCGTCCGGAGGCGCTGACGAATGACTTCTTCGTCAACCTCCTCGACATGGGTACGAAGTGGGCGCCTTCCTCCACGGAAGGTGTCTACGAAGGACATGATCGCGCGACCGGCAAAGTGAAGTGGACCGGTACCCGTGTGGATCTGGTCTTCGGCTCGAACTCGGAGCTTCGAGCGCTCGCTGAGGTCTACGCGAGCAACGATTCGAAGGAAGCGTTCGTGAAGGACTTCGTGGCGGCTTGGACCAAGGTGATGAACCTCGGCCGCTACGACCTCGCCTAATTTCGTTATCGTACGCCGATGGCGGCCAAACCTGCGGCCGCCATCGCCCGAACTTCCGGGTCGGCATCCGACTGCGCGAGCCGAAACTCTGCGGTCGCGCCGGCCCGATCGCCCTGACGCAACAGCAGCCCGCCGAGGTCCGCGTGCGCTCTACGGAATGTGGGCTGCAGGCGAATCGCGTCCCGATAATGCGAAGCAGCTTCGGGTACTTTGCCTTCCGCTTCCAGCAAGCGGCCCACAATCTCATGCGCCACAGGCTGCCGTGAGTCGACTTCCAGCGACTTCTCCAGGTGCGTGCGCGCTTCCGTCAAGCGGTTCAGGCGAGCCAGAGCGATGCCGTAACTGAGCTGATTGGCTGCGCCGTCTCCGGCCCGCGCATAGTGCCAAATCGCCTGATTGAGATCGCCACGATTTGCCGACAAGTACGCCAGATACGCGTGAGCCGACTGCATCGTGGGCCGAATTCGCAACGCTCCGCGCAATTCTGCTTCCGCCTGCGCTAGTTGACCCGTCTCCGCGAGCGCTGTACCCAGTGCGTTGCGACTATCGGCGAATTCAGAATCCAGGGCGATGGATTTTCGGAACGCATCGATGGCCGACCGTTTATCGCCCAAGTCCGATTGCAGCAGCCCGAGGTTGTACCAGGCATCGGGATCGTTCGGATCCAGTTCCACGGCTTTCAGCAGAGCCTCGAGTGGCTCCCTGGATTGGCGCAGCGAGCGCAATGGCATCGCCAGTCGAGCCCACAACAACGCAGAATCCGGCCTCTTCTCAATCGCGACTCGATACGCCGCAGCCGCCTCTTGGGAACGTCCCACTTTCTGCAACCCGTCACCCAGTTCGATGTACGGCTCCGGACGCTGCGGCTTCTGTCGGGCGATCTCGGCTTGCAGCCGAGGAATCCCTGCTTCGAGATTGCTGCGATGCATCACCTGCGCGACTGCCGTGTAGAGGTCGTCCTTCTCTCCATACGGCACCACCTCACCGCGATAATCCGCCTCGGAGCCACGCTTTTCCGGGAACATCGCCAGTGGATCCGCAGGCGCGCGCCGCTGAATCAGGTGATCCGTCATCACCACATGGATGACGTCTTCGGTCCGCCGCTTCGGCATGTGGCAACTGACACAGTCGCTACCCGCAGAATGCGACTGCACCGCGATCGTTCCCGCCTGGTGGCATCCCACGCATTTCTGGTTGTACCCAGAGGCAGCTTCCTGGCCGTGCTGGATATTGTGCGGATCATGACATGTGGTGCAACCCAGATCGCCCTTGCTCTGCAGGAAACACTGCGATTGGCGTAGCCGGTAGACCGAGTTCACGATCTCAAACTTGGCGTCTCGGCCGGTGCCCGGCGCGTGATCGAAAAATAGTTCAAAGGAACTCAGCGGCTCACCCGCACGGTAGGAAAATGGTTCGCGATCGAAACGACGGATGGCGTTCGGCAGCGGGAAACTCGATGTTTCCAGGTGACACTGCATACACACTTCCATGGCCCGATCCTTGCCCAGTCGCGCCGGATTCACGATGCTGGCACGAATATCGGCCGCCTTCGCCCCGGCCTGCCCCACCACCTTTATGTGATTGCCACCCGGCCCATGGCAGCGCTGACAATCAATGCCCTGCGGCAACTTCTCCGGATATACGGGCTCCGCTCGCGGGTCCTCATGGCCCGGCGGGATCGCGGAAGGATAGGAGTTATGACAGAACATGCAGTCATAGCCGATCTTCCGGTTCCCCTGCGGGTCGCTCACGTCGAGCCCTGGATTCAAGGCCCACGTGCCTCCGTCTTCCGAGTACCAAGCCAACGGCAGCATCGTCAGCGTGCCGCGCGCGGTGCGATGCAGATAGGTGCGGACGTGATTGCCCGAGCCCATCACGAAATCGATCTTGGATTCTCCCGAGTTCTCCTGCTGCCCGTTGAGTCCGTCCTGCCACCAGCGCTGCACCCAGCCGCCCTCCTTGGCGACGATCTCATACCAGGTGCCGGAGGCAGCATGGAAGTACGGCTTGGGACTCGGCACATCGGCCGCGCGCAGCGGATAGAAGGATCGCGCCATGCCCGTGTTGGCATAAGAGCGGGCGATGTCGGCGTGACAAGTGGCGCAGGTGGAAGCATCCACGTAGGGATTCGCCGCTGCGGGTTCCTGCGCCTCACTCCGGGACCAAGACGCCAGCGCAAGCACGGTTCCGCACAGCAACACCACCCAGGCTGTGTAGGAGTGCTTCATCCCGCAGACTTCATCATAAAACGTCGACCGCCGCTCACGGCGAGTGAGCGGCGGTCGATGGATTCGTGCGGTTGAGTAGAACGCAGACTAAGGAATGATCTCGCTGCTACGGCTGATCGTTTTGTCGCTGGCGTCGCGGCCCACCATCAGTTCGTGCGCGTAGTTCGCCTGCTGGCACATGTACTCGAACAGTTCGTTGTTGCCGTTGTAGCGCAGATCGAAGCCGCCGGAAAACGCCGCCGTGTAGGCTTGCGGATCGTCCACCGTGACGCGGTATTGCATCACATCGTGTGAGGTGCGGGTCAGCTTCTCAATGAGGTGCAGGCTCTCTGTGTGCGGTAGGCCGCGGCGCTCGAACCAGAAATCTTCGTTGAAGCCCACCGTGTCGATGACCAGCGTGTCTCCATCCCACCAGCCGATGGAGTGGCCATAGTTAGTCGGCGAGATATTGTCCGGATGCGTCCGCCCGTCCATGTACACTTCCCGGAACGTATGAGGACCGCCGATGTCCCAAATGAACAGGCGCTTCAGCTCGGGGATCTCCGTGATCTCGACGCCGTAGGGAGTCACGAACTGGCGCGGACCGCCCGATGCCTTGCAGCGCGTATGCGGCTCTAGCTCAGTGGTTTGGCGATAGTCATAAACTGCTTTCGCCCACGGCTGGAAAGGCACGTCCTTGGCATCGGCAACCTGCGCCGGCCCGGGGACCCACAGTCCCTGACGCTCATTCGGGAGCGCTCCAATAATGATCTTGCCCGAAGCGTCGCGCGGTGCAGGTGCGGCAGGACCCGCGTTGCCTCCGCGGCCTCCACGCCCCTGTTGCGGTGTTTGATTCGTGCCCAGGAACAGACCGTTTCCCTGCGGAGGCGCGGGAGCCTGAGCTCGTACAACTCCCACGAGCCCCACCATCAAAAATGCCGCGGCTACATAACTGGACTGTCTACGCATTCCCTGATCCTCCTGGGGCAGACGGCAACACCTGTGCACGGATCCACCGTGGATCAATCTAACACGAATCGAAGACTCACGGAGAGCACCGCTGAGACTTCATAGGTCGTCATGCCGCCCGTTTCGGGTGAAATCGCGCAACGGGCCCAGTCGTATGAGCGAGCTGACCAAAGCGCGAGGCCGAACCGGCGCGCATCTCGCCAGAAAACCGCGCGAGATCGCCACTTCATTTTGGCATCCCACTTGCAACGATGCATTTCATTTACAGCTTTCAATCTCAGGAGGAATCATGTTTTGTTACCAGTGCGAACAGACGACGAGAACCGAAACCGGCGCGGGATGTGCGACCGCAAAGGGCGTGTGCGGCAAGGATGAGACGACGGCGGACCTGCAGGACATCCTGATCCACCAATTGAAGGGCATCGGGCAGTACTCCACGCGCCTGCATGCACTCGGCAAAACGGACGCCGCTGCCGACCACTTCATTCTCTTCGGGCTGTTCACGACGCTGACCAACGTGAACTTCAATCGGGCTCGCTTCGTGGAACTGATCGGTGAGGCGGCGAAGATCCGCGACCGCGTGCGCGCGGCCTATGAAGCAGCGGCTCCTGGGGCCGCACCGCTGGGCGGACCGGCCGCGTTTGTTCCGGCTGGGGATCTAACTGGACTCCTAAAGCAGGCGAGTCCGGCGTCCGTGCGGGCCGGCATCGAGCTCGTCGGGGAAGACGTCGTGGGCCTGCGCTCGTTGGTGCTGTACGGACTAAAGGGTGTGGCCGCCTATGCGCACCATGCCGACGTCCTCGGCCAGTCGAGCGAAGAAGTGGGCGCGGGCATCGCGCATGCGCTGGACCTGCTCGCGAGCGATCCAACCGATATCGGTGTGCTCCTGAACGAAGCTCTGGCACTGGGAACTCTGAACTTCAAGGTGATGGGCATGCTGGATGCCGCCAACACCGGCACCTTCGGCATCCCTGAGCCGACCAACGTGCGCACCACGCCCGTTGCCGGCAAGGCGATCTTGGTCTCCGGCCATGACCTGCGCGATCTGCACGCGATTCTGGAAGCTGTCAAGGGTACCGACATCAAGGTCTACACGCACGGTGAACTGCTACCCGCGCACTCGTATCCGAAGATGAAGGCGTACCCGAACTTGGCGGGCAACTACGGTACGGCGTGGCAGAACCAACAGTTGGAGTTCGCTGCTTTCCCTGGCCCGATCGTGATGACCTCCAACTGCCTGATCGAACCGCAGGCTTCGTATCGCAACCGCATCTTCACCACGGGCCCGGTGGGCTGGCCCGGCGTGCGGCACATCACTCACGACGACTACGCGACGGTGGTGCAGGCGGCCCAGGCTCTGCCCGGCTTCACGGAAACCGCGCCCGAGAAGACAATCCTCATCGGCTTCGGCAAAGACACCGTGCTGGGCGTGGCGGACAAAGTCATCGATGCCGTGAAGAGCGGCGCCGTGAAGCACTTCTTCCTGATCGGCGGCTGCGACGGCGCGGCTCCGGGACGCAACTACTACACCGACTTTGCCGAGAAGGCCCCGAAGGACACGATTCTGCTCACGCTGGGCTGCGGCAAGTTCCGATTCAACATGGAAGATCACGGCACCATCGGTGGCTTGCCGAGACTGCTGGACGTCGGCCAGTGCAACGATAGCTACTCGGCGATTCAGATTGCGCTCGCGCTGGCCAATGCGTTCCAGTGCGGCGTGAATGAACTGCCGCTGTCGCTGATCGTGTCGTGGTTCGAGCAAAAAGCTGCTGCGGTCCTTCTGACGCTGCTGGCGCTCGGCGTGCGCAACGTCCGACTGGGGCCGACGCTTCCGGCGTTCCTCACCCCGGCGCTGGTTGGCGTGCTGGTGGACAAGTTCGGCGTATTGCCGATCACCACCGCGGAGGCTGACATCGCCGCTTCGTTGAGCCGCTCCGCCGCGTAACGTATGTCTGAACACAACGTCACCTTGGTCACGCGCGATGGCGCCGAGCTTCCGTTTCCCTGCGCCCAGACGGACAACGTTCTGGGCGCTGCAGAAGCGGCGGGGTATTTTCTCCCCGCCATGTGCCACGAAGGCACTTGTGGCCTCTGCCACGCGCGCGTGACCGAAGGAAAGTACACCATGGGTCCGCACAATAGTGCGGCCCTGCGCACCGATGTTCCGGGAGAAGTGCTGTTGTGCTGTTGTACGCCGGATGAGAACTTGCGGGTTGCCCTGCCCTACGATCAGGCGCAAGTGCTGCGCTACAAGGTTCCCGTGCGGCAAGCGGTGATCGAATCCATAACACCGGCCTGGGAAAACGCCGTAGCGCTCACGCTGCGACTGCAGCCCGATCCGGAGTTAGGAACGGCCGTCGAATTCTCTCCTGGCCAATACATGGAGTTGACCATCCCAGGTACGGAGATCCGTCGCGCGTATTCGCTGGCGAACCTGCCCAACTGGGAAGGCCGGCTCGACTTTTTGATTCGCCTGCAAGCCAACGGAGCCTTTTCAACCTGGCTCCGCGAGCAGGCCAAGGTCGGTGATACCATCACCGTGCGCGGGCCTTCGGGCAGCTTCATCCTGGACGAAGCCAGCGTTCGCCCGCGCTGTTTTGTCGGCGGCGGGTGCGGCTTGGCTCCCATTCTTTCGATGCTCCGCCATCTGGGAGAATTCCAGGATGCGCAACCCACGCAGTTGATCTTCGGCGCCAATCGCGAGACCGAACTGGTGCCCCCGGCCGACGTCGAAGCGGTTACCGCTGCACTGCCCCAGTTGGGCGTTACGCTCGCCGTCACCACGCCCGAGGGAGAATGGCAAGGTTTCCAAGGCACGGCCCCGGCAGCTCTCGAAGCGTATCTCGCGAAAGCCGAGGAACCCATCGACATCTACGCCTGCGGTCCACAGAAGATGCTCGAGGCGGTGGAGGCGTTAGTGCAAAAACGCGGTCGCGGCGACCGAGTGATCGCCGAACGGCTCTAGCTCAAGTGGTCTCTCGATACCGGCTCGGTACTTGCGCGTTCGTAACGCCCAGAGCTTCCAGATGCGCCGCGACGCGCAGGACGGCCGCTTCGTTGTGCGGCGCGCCGATCACCTGAACCCCTAACGGCAACGATCCGCTCTTGTAGACCGGAACCGAGATGATCGGCAGCCCGACAAACGACAGTGGCTGCGTGAAGATGCCGATATTCGGCCGCGAGGCCACGTCGACCCCCTTGAGCTGAATCGTCGGCTGTCCGATTCGAATCGCCGGACATGGTGTCGCCGGAGCCAGGATCACATCCACACTACGGAAGAGTTCCTGAACCTTCTCGCGATAAACGCGCCGAAAGCGCTGCGCCTGCAGATACCAAGCGGCCGGCAGCAGAGCTCCAGCCAGGAACCGTTCCACCACCACCGGATCGAAATCCTGCGGCCGAGTGCGCAGATCTGGCAAATGGCGATTGGACCCTTCGCACGCAGTGATGATGTACGCAGCAGCACGCGCTGCTTCAGCATCCGGAATCGTCACCTTCTCCGTGACACCCAATTCCAGCGCCGCTCTCTCGACGGATTCCCAGGCCTCGGGCGTTCCCATCTCTTCGAAGTAGCCACCCGCGACTGCGATGCGAAGTCCATCGATGCCCTTGCTCAATTCCGGCGTGCACGCCGCTGCAGGATGTGGGCAGGAAACCGGGTCGTCCGGGTCAGGCCCGTGCAGAACATCATAGGCGAGGGCGAGATCCGCGACCGTGCGGGTGAATGGTCCCGCGTGATCGAAACTTTCGACAAATAGAAACGAACCCGCGCGCGAGATTCGCCCGAAGGTCGGCTTGAAACCGAAGATCCCACAAAAGGCAGCTGGCACGCGAATGGAGCCGTTGGTGTCGGACCCCAGCGTGAGCGGGACCATCCCTGCAGCGACCGATGCAGCACAGCCACCCGAGGATCCGCCCGCCACATGCTCCAGATTGTGCGGATTGCGGGTCGGCCCGTAGTGCGTGTTCTCGGTCGTGAAGCCGTACGCGTACTCGTCCATATTGAGTGCGCCCAGCAAAATCGCGCCCGATGCCTTCAACTTGCGAATAATGGTCGCGTCCTTCGATTTCGGCGGTTTCTCGGCCTGAATCTTGGAGCCAGCCAACGTCGTGAGTCCCGCGATATCGAACAGGTTCTTTGCTGCGAAGGGAACACCGGCCATCGGCCCGGGATCTTCACCCGCTGCAATCCTGCGATCCAGAGCGTCCGCTGCAGCTAGAGCATCTTCACGAGTCACGGCGGTGAAACAGTTCAGCTCAGGATCGCTTCGGTCGATTCGAGCCAACGCGGAGACTGTGACCTCGCGCGCGGAGCGTCGCTTTGCACGCACATCTGAGGCAATGCCGACGGCACTTTCCAGAAAGTCGCTCATGATTCAAACACCGTCGCGCTCTCTACGCTGCCATCCAACTGAAGTGCCAGCAACGGTTCGGCGATCGCTCGGGAGCGTTCCAGGTTCAGGCGAACACCGTCTCGATACTCCGCCGGAATGGGCAGTCCCACTTGCACCGCCGCATGCGTCATGAAGTCTTCGGGCACCAGCGAGACGTGTGCGGATACGATCTTCCAACCTTCGGGCATCTTGCGCCACACCTGGCTCTGGCGGCCATGCCGGAGCACACCACCGGTGTTACGGTCGAACTCCAGTGTGACGATGGCCGTGTCCGGGCCAAAGGTGACAATCCGCAGATTGGAAACCGAACGGGCCAGATCGTTGGCGGGGCGCGCTTTCCGAAATGCGAGAATCTCTTCGGCTCCGTAGAGACTCTCCGATGCTCCAAAGCGCAGCGCCAGCGCCGAATCCCAAAAGAACTCTGTCAGCTTTTCCACGTCGTTGCCAACCAAGGCAGCTTCGTAGGCTTCGTGCAGAGCATTCACCTCGGCAACCACGGCCGGGTCGTTCAAAAGTGCAACCACAGGGTTGGCCACTATTCTCCTCCTTGTGTACTCGTTCAACGCGACGGGCTGGACAACCACGCTGCCCAGCCCATCCCACTAGAACGTGTAGCTTCCCGTCAAGCTCGCGGTCCGTAAGGCACCCGGCTTGATGAAGACATCCCAGAACAGATACTGACTCTGGAAGTACACCTTGTCGAACATATTGTTCAAAGACAGATTCAAGCGATAGCGATTCCGTTCGTAGAACACCGACCCACGCCACAGCGCGTAGGACGGCAACTTAACATCGCTCACGTAACCGGTCTTGACCGACGACACCCAACTGGTGCCGATCGTGAACCCAATCTGCTTGGTTGCCTGCACCGTGAGGAACGGGCTCACCACCCAGTGCGGCTGGCCACCAACCTTGTACGGAGTCTTCAACCCGAAGATGTCCGCCACACCGATGAAGCGCCCCGCGCAGGCCTGCTGCGGGGTCAAGCCGAGCAGGGTGGGTGGAATCCCCAGAAGGAACGGCGCGTTCAGCTGTTCCGGATTCTGCCACGTGCCGGCGAACGTAAAGGAGTAACGATTCTTGAAGAACGCGCGCGCCTCCATTTCCACGCCCTTGGTGCGGAAGTAATCTTCCGCGCGAGACTGCGTATTGAAGGACGAACGCTCCTGGCGGAAGAACGCGAACGATCCGTAGATGCGCCCCGGCAGAGCAGACGTTTTCACGCCGGCTTCGTACAGCGACGACTTCTGAATGAAGGTGCCATCGCCCACCTGGTTCACATCAATTTCGTTGCCCTGCCCTAAGTCCAGGAACCGCGAAGTCGCAGCCGTGAAGTAGGGCTGCAAATGGAAGTCAGTCTTGTACGACAAACTGGCGTTGTAAGTAGTTGCTCCCTTGCTCGCGTTCGCGGCGTGGAGAGCCTCCCCATTAAACCGGCCCGTGAAGGACGGCGTGTAGCGATCGTAGCGAATACCAAGCGTTGCAGTCAGGCGCTTGCCCAACAGGACGTCCGTGACACCGAACAGTCCGGTATCGCCAATGTTTCCTGTCTGGTAGTACTGAAACGGGATGCCGCTGTTGAACGGCCCGGCGAAGCGGTCATTCGGCGTCGCACCCACGGAGAGATCGCGGCGATCCACGGCCTGATACCAGTTGCGTTCCTCACCGGCGTTCACCTGCATCCGGCGATAGCTGCCGCCGAAGATGGAACGAACCACCAGGAAGGACTTGGCCTTATACTCTGTCGTCAGCGACGTTTTGTTCTCCACCGTCCAAGGACGATAGTCCGCGCCGAAGCCGTAGCTGCTGAACTTCTGATGATTCATGCGGTCATAGAAAGTCTGGTTCATCAGGGAGAAACCCGGCTTGATGTCGTAGATCACATCGGCAAAACCCGTGTAGGTCTTGGTACGAGTGAAATCGCCCGCGTCGATCATGATCTGATTCAGCGGCAAGGTGACATTCTTGATCGTCTTCGGATCCAATGCGTACAGGCTGGCGGTGGCAGGATCACTCAGGAACGGAGCCGACATATTCGGCTGGAAGGCGAACGAGGTCAGCGTGTTCGGCACCAGATCGTTCGGACGGATGTCGTAGCCGTTCTTCGAGAGATTCACGAGCGGCGATCCGGACAGGTATGTCTGATGGTCGACCAGAGCCTGCGTCACACGGTTCCAACCGATGTTCTGCGTGCCGTTGTTCCGGTAGAACTGGCCGCCGTATTCGAAACGAACCTTCTTGCTCAACTCCGTATCAAACGCGATCTGCGCCAGCTGGTAACGATTAGCAACTCCCTTGTAGAAGGAGTGCGAATCTTCATGCTCGTAGAAGGCGTAGAGACCCGACCGGCGCTGCCCAAGCTTGAAGGGCGAACCGAGCTCCGCGCTTGCGCGCTTTTCGTCGTAGCTACCGTAAGTGGTGACAATCTTACCGATGGGCTTCTCCAGCCACTTGGCGCTTCCACTACGGGCCGTTTTGGGCACGAAGTTCATGAAACCGCCGATACGACCGCCACCATAGGCAGGCGACGGAGGGCCCTTCACGATCTCGATGTGATCGGTCGCCGCGACCGGCGTGGAATAGTTGCCGCGATTTTCCACGCGACGGAAGCCACGGAAGAAGTTATCGCCGATATCCCCGCGAATGAACACGCTGCCTGGGATACCAAAGTAACTGCCGGTGTAAGTACCCGGCGACACCGTCACCAGGTCATTCACGGTCTTGACCGCGTAGCGAACCAATGTCTCGGAGTCGGCAGTACTGATCGAACGAGGGGTGTCTTCCAGCGTCTTGTTCAACCCGAACAAACTGGGGGTCGGCTCGGTCGGAACCACACCCAAAGGATCGACTTGCGCCGTCACAGATACCTGGCCTGAATCGCGCTGGACCTCCAGCGTAATGTCGCGACTAACTGGCGTGGCGCCAACGGTGAGCGAGGCCTTGAACGCAGCAAACCCTTGCGCGGCGGCCTCCAGCGAATACGTTCCCGCCGGGATGTCCGAGAAACCATACGTTCCGGCGTCATCCGACGCAGTGGACTTCTTGCTGGACGGCGATTTCTCGTCCGTCAGCGTGATCAGAGCTTTGCCGATAATGGCACCAGTGGGATCCACAACGGTGCCTTTCACAGTGGTCCCCGTCTGCGCCCATGCCGAAGACATGCACAACGCAAACGAAGTCAAAATGGTCAAGAAAGAGGCGCGGAAACGCGTTCCGGGCAGAGAAAAGGCGCACGAATCGAGTCGTGTGGGCACAGCGAACCTCCAAAGTAAGCTTTTACGAAATTGGGTAAAAAGTAACTTGGTAGGCCACGAACCCATCGAAACCGGTTACTGACGCGCAGTACGAAGCGGTTTACTTGAACTTTTCCGAGCCGCATCGGTTTCCCGGTTTGCAGGCGTTCGGATTTCGTTGGGGAGGCCGAGCAGCGTCTAGGCTGATCGCAGCTACAAAGAGCTGTTGGAGAATCCTACCTGATTTATTACAAACCTGCCAATAAATTTTCGTGATCGCTAGCATAGCGATTCGTTATCGATACTCTCGGCGCAGTAACGTGTCGAACCGCTGAAAAACCACTTACATTTGGGCCAGCTGTAGTATGATTTGACCTATCTGTGAGCCTTGTTGCGCTCACCTTCCGTCTTCCCCGTCAATTCCTTCGCCTCGTTCCGCGACGTATCACCGAGTGGGACCATCACGCTCACTCGATACAGACGTTCCCCAAGGATATTGAACATGAACACAAGCAGCCGGCTGTGGGTCGCAGGCGATTGGAATGCGTTTTTCGGATTTGGCACCAACATCCTCGTCAACCTGCTGACGCTAACTTCCCTGCTCCGCTTTGTTCTCAAGATGCCGGATGAACTGGTCTTCGGCCGCATCCTTCCGGCCACTGGTTTGATGCTGTGCTTGAGCACGCTGTACTACGCGTATCTCGCCCATCGTCTCGCGAAGCAGACCGGACGAACCGATGTTTGTGCGCTGCCTTCGGGGATCAGCGTGCCACACATGTTCATCGTCACGTTTGTGGTGATGTTGCCCATCGCTCTGTCGACAGGAGATCCACTGAAAGGATGGGAAGCGGGGCTGACATGGGTATTTGTCCAGAGCTTCGTGCTGATGGTCGGTGGCTTCATTGCTCCATTCATTCGTAAGGTGACTCCGCGCGCCGCGTTGTTAGGCACGCTGGCAGGCGTTTCTATCACGTTCATCTCTATGGCGCCAGCCTTGCAGATGTTCATGACTCCAGTGATCGGGATCACCTGTTTCGCCATCATTCTTCTGAACTGGTTTGGTGGTGTCCAATACGGGAAGGTGCCGGCCGGGTTAGTCGCGATTGCGGTGGGTTCGTTGATCGCCTGGGGATCGACCGCGGTAGGACTGAACTTCGGTGGCATGTCCGCATCCGGCTTGGCCGCCTCCCTGACCAACTTCGGCTTCCACGTTCCCGTTCCCGCATTCGCCCAGGTCTTCGATGGTTTTCAGTTCCTGGGCACTATCCTGGTCACGGCGATTCCGTTTGGCATTTACGATCTGGTGGAAGCCATGGATAACGTCGAGAGCGCGGCTGTGGCCGGCGACAGTTATCCCACCACCCGCGTTCTCACCGCCGATGGCTGCGTGAGCTTGATCGGATGCATGATGGGCAACCCGTTCATCAACGCCGTGTACATCGGCCATCCCGGCTGGAAAGCGATGGGTGGGCGAATCGGCTACTCCGCCGCCACGGGGATCATGGTCATTCTGCTGTGCTGGTTCGGAGCGATCTCGGTGATCTCCGCGATGATCCCGAGTGTGGCCATCCTACCCATTCTGCTGTACATCGGGATGTTGATCGGCTCCCAAGCCTATCAGGAGACGCCCAAGCGACATGCTCCTGCGATCGTTCTGGCCGTGGTTCCCTCCATCGCGAACTGGGGGTTGACCATGATCAACAACGCCTTGGCCGCAGCCGGAATCACGACGGTCAACGACCAACTCGCGAACAGCATGCTGGATCAGGGCGTCTTCTACCGCGGCCTGCAAATCCTTGGAGGGGGTTCCACGCTGGGAGGCTTGATCCTGGGCGCGACCGCAGTCTGCATCATCGATCGAACACTCACTAAAGCCGCTGCATTCGCCTTCGCGGGAGCCCTTCTAACATTCTTCGGACTCATGCACGGCGAACACATCGGCATCGCCGAATCTCCTCTGGTGTCGAGCGCCTACCTGCTCGTCGGCCTGCTGCTGTGGACGTGCGCGAAGTATGCTCCTCCACCGGCCCTATGCGACGACGAACAGCACCATCACGAAGTCGCAACGGCAAGTATCGGTTCCTGAGGATTGTCGCCGCGGCGCGACGTGGAGCAACAATGGAAACAGCGGACCACGATAGGTTCTAACGCCTCGACGAATGCGCGCCTCAAGCGAGACCATCTGCCCGGGTAGGGCAATTGAATCATGACGCCATTCCAATTCGCCTGCGCAGCAGCGCGAATGACGTTACCTTCGATCGAGCGAACCACGGTGGCGATCACCACGGGATGCAGCCGGGCGATGCTTTTCATCAATCGAACCTCGGCGGCTACACACGCATCCCGGCGCGAGCGCGCATCCAGGCGATCCACCGGCTCCGAACAGAGATCGACGAAGTAGCAACCGGAATCCCGGAACATCTCCAGGAACACTTCATCGGAGATGGACGCATCCACTGCCTGGAAGGCCTCCCGCATCGCCCGATACAAACCGGAGTCCCGCCGGTAGAAGAACCGTCCGGAAGCCGGAGGCGATTCGCCGATAAACAACACTCGAACTCGTTGCGGCAGGTACTGGCGCCGCAATTGCTCACGTTGATGAGGATTCATCACGATCA
This sequence comes from Bryobacterales bacterium, assembly GCA_947467395.1. GTDB lineage: Bacteria > Acidobacteriota > Terriglobia > Bryobacterales > Bryobacteraceae > Palsa-187. The sequence continues at coordinate 26,171 of CANIIC010000005.1, read as the reverse complement.
CGCGAACTCCACTTTCTGATTGAGCTCAATCACGCCGCCCTGCTCCACTGCGCAGTTCAGCGCGAGTTCCCCCTCGAAACGATCCACGATGTCGCGGAGTACCGAACGATCCTGCATCAACGTATCCGGATCGTACGTCGTCATCACACACCGACCGCGCAGGCTGTCTATGTCGATGATCACGTCGCCGATGCGAAGCTTCCTACCCGGCCACGTGCGTTCCTCCAGTCCCGTCACGCCTCCGATCACCAGGTTCGGACGTAACCGGCGCCCGTCCCGCCCGAATGCATCGATGGCTCCGTCTGTTGCCACCAGCAAAGGAAGGACATCGAACCGTTCCGCCGTCTGGTTGTGGATCAATTCCACCTGTGGCCCGGCGATCTTGCGAACATCGGCCACTACGCTGCGATCCGTCCACGACCGGCCATCCACTAGCGGCACACCAAGCGCATCCGTGGTCCCTTTGTGTCCCAGCAATGCGGGGTGGGTGCGAGCCGTGACCACCCCTCCCCGCGAATTTACTGCCAGAATCACGCGATCTCCGGTGATTCCCAACCGCGTCACCACGGCACTCCCCAGCGCTTCGCCAGCCATCGACTTCACCGGGTAGCGCCAGATCTCTTTGACGTACATCTAGTCTCCTTAGGGAACTCGACGTTCCACCTCTTGGATTTCGGCGTCGTTAATACTGGCGATGCGTCGCCGCATCAGTCCTGCGGCATCGAACTCCCATAGTTCGTTGCCATAGGATCGGTGCCATTGCCCAGTGGCATCGTGCCATTCGTACTCGAAGGTGACCGCGATCCGGTTCTCGTGAAACGCCCATAGCGTTTTCTTCAGGCGATACTCCAGTTCCTTCGCCCACTTCCGCCGGAGGAACGCGACAATCTCGTCGCGCCCCCGGAGAAACTCCGTGCGGTTGCGCCATTCCGAATCTGGCGAATAGGCCAGCGAAACCCGCTCCGCATCGCGCGAATTCCAAGCGTCCTGCGCCATTTGCAATTTCTTCGTTGCGCTCTCCAAAGTGAAGGGAGGCGCAATGACGGTTGGGGTGGTCACCATGTTCTCCTTAAGCCGTGACCGGAGCTTCCATCGCCACCGCGACGTGCGGGAAGTCAACGTCCGTGCGCGCAACGTGATTGAAGTAGTTCGTGAAGATGTTCACCGCGACGTTGGCCACAATCTCCGCAATGTCGCCATCGCTGAACCCGGCCGCCTTCACTTGCGTGATCGCGTCGTCTGAAACCACTCCGCGCTGCACCACCAGCTTCTGGACAAACTGGAGCCCGATGTCGCGCTTGCTCTCCGCCGAATGGGCCTCGCGGCTGGCCACGATTTCTTCGGGCTTCAGGCCCACCATTTTGCCGATCGCGGTGTGCGCCGACAGGCAGTATTCGCACGAGTTCGCCTGCGCAACCGCCAGCGCGATCTGTTCGCGGAACTTCGCGTCTAGGTCACCGGTTCCCAGGGCAGCGCCGAAGTTGAGGTACGCCTCCAATGCGGCGGGCCCTGCGGCGAGCGTCTTCATCAGGTTCGGGGTCATGCCCAGTTTGGCCTGGACGCCGTCCAACATCTGCTTTGTCTTGCCGGTGGCTTCGGTGGGGTTTACAGCAGCGATTCTTTGCATTTGATTGATCTCTCTTTCGTTTCGCATTCTTGCGATGCCTATAGCACTGCACGGAGAGCACCAGAGGAGATCCGCTCTCAAACGATTGATTCTAAATACACTGCAACCACAAGAAGACTCTTGAGATTTCACGTGTCAGCAAATATCAAGAACGGTTTCATGATTTTTCACGATATACTCCCCTTGTGGACCTCGAACCCCTTCCCAGCATCATTCTCGCGATCGCCGAGCAGCGTTCGCTCGAAGCGGTTCTGAAGTCGATCATCGAGACTGTGGCCCGGCAGCCGGGTGTGGGCTTGGCGAGGCTGTGGCTACGCGAGCCTGACGGAGCCTGCCCACTCTGTTCTGCCGGCGAGTTAAATTCGGAACCAGCACTGCATCTGCGTGCCAGCGCGGGTACTTCGCTTGCCAAGGAAACCGATTGGAACCGCACCAACGGAACCTTTCACCGGATTCCGCTGTCCCGCAGTCATCTGAAGATCGCGCACATCGCGACCACTGGTGAATCGATTCGTATCCCGCACCTGGCCGACGATCATCAGTGGGTCCGCTATCCGGAGTGGGTTCAGCAGGAGCAACTGGTCAGCTTCACCGGACATGCGCTGATATTTCGAGGCGAGCCTCTGGGCGTGCTCGCCGTGTTTCGCCGCACGCCGGCTGACGACGATTGCGTCCACTGGCTGCACACCATGGCCAGCGCCGCCGCCGTGGCCATCGCGAACGCTCGCGCGTTTGAAGACAACGAGTCGCTCCGCCGCGAGTTGGAATTGGAGCGCGACTACTTGCGTGAAGAAGTCGCGTCCGCTGGCGCCTTCGGCGAGATCCTCGGCTCCAGCCCCGCTCTGGATCGCGTACTACATCAAGTGGAGATGGTGGCCGCCACTGACGCCAATGTCCTGGTGCTTGGCGAAAGCGGTGTTGGCAAGGAACTGATCGCGCGGGCAATCCACCAACGCAGTGCCCGGTCGCGGAAGCCTCTGGTAAAAGTGAACTGCGGCTCCATCCCGCATGAGTTGTTTGAGAGCGAATTCTTCGGGCACGTGCGCGGGTCATTCACCGGCGCCGTGCGCGACCGCATTGGGCGCTTTCAACTCGCGGACGGCGGGACATTATTCTTGGATGAAGTCGGCGAGATCCCTCTCGACTTGCAGTCGAAACTGTTGCGGGTTCTGCAGGAAGGCGAGTTTGAGCGCGTCGGCGACGAATCCACGCGCAGAGTGAATGTGCGGGTTGTCGCCGCCACCAATCGCGACTTACGCAAGGAAGTGGATGAAGGCAGGTTCCGGCTGGATCTGTATTATCGGCTTGGCGTCTTCCCCATGGAAGTGCCCCCGTTGCGCGACAGGCGCGAGGACATCCCTACCTTGATCGCGCATTTTGTACGCCAAGCCTGCCTGCGGTTCCACGTGGCTCCGCCCACCGTTTCGAACCGGGAAATGGAGAGGGCGCAGCACTATCACTGGCCCGGCAATGTCCGCGAACTGCAGAACGTTGTCGAACGTGCGGTCATCGTGTCACACGGCGGGAGATTGACGTTGGAACTTCCTGAATCGGGCAACCTGCCCCGCACGCAAAAGCGACCCACTCACGCGGCGCCAAGCTCGGCCCAAACCGTGATTCCAGAGCAGGAATGGCGGAGTCGCGAGCGTGACAACGTCTTGGCCGCGCTGCGTCAAGCGGGCGGCCGCATCTCGGGCAAAAGCGGCGCCGCGGAGTTACTGGGGATCAACCCCGCCACGCTAACCTCTCGGATCAAAGCTCTCGGGATTGAAAAGTCCGACTACAAGTGAGGGTGGGCGACGATGGCCGCCTAATGTCATAATTACTCGAGCTGCGCGACCTGCAGGACAGCAGCCTTCAAAAAGGAGTTCAGAATGCCCGTCATAAGAGAGAGATTGCTTGCGGCCTCGGTAGTTACGCTTGGGATCGCGTTGGGGCTGACCGCCATCTTGCCTGGGCAGACCGGCGGGAACGCATCTAAGGCCGGTGGGAACACGTCCAAAGGGGACACCGAATGGAAGTTTTTCGGAAGTGACTCCGGCGCCACCCGGTATTCGCCGGCCAATCAAATCAATGCCAGCAACGTGGGAAGTCTGAGCGTGGCATGGCGCTTTTCAACGCGGAATTTAGGTCCCCGTCCGGCGACCGGGATGCAGGTCAGTCCGCTGATCGTGGATGGCGTGATGTACACCACCGCCAGCGCGACCCGCGATGTGGTCGCCATCGATGCGGCCAGCGGGCAGTTGCTTTGGCACTGGCGCCCCACGGGCGACCTGTTGAAATGGAACGACATCATTGACCCGCTGGCCAGAACTTCCGGCCGCGGCGTCAGCTACTGGACCGATGGCGCGGGCGACCAGCGCATCTTCGTCGTCATGGGCAACTACATGCTGGTCGCGATTGATGCGAAGACCGGGCGACAGGTGACGAGCTTCGGTAAGAACGGCGTCGTCGATATGGGCGATAACCTGCGGTGGAACGAGCGGCCAGGGCTGCCGCGCGATGGCCGCGTAGCGAACTCCTCTCCGCCGGCGATCGTGGGCAACGTCCTGGTCTCTTCGATTTCGATGCACACCGGCTCCACGCCGAACCTTCCTGGCGCTTCGATCAACGAACAGTGGCCCATGAATATTCCGGGCGACGTCGTCGCCTACGACACCAAGACCGGCAAAATGCTGTGGCGCTTCAACATCATTCCCCGTCCGGGAGAAGAGGGCTCTGAAAGCTGGCTCACGGCGGACACTAAGAATTGGAACGTGCCCGGTGGCCTGAACAAATGGGCGATCGATCACCCCGAACTACGCGAGAATTCGAACCGCTACACCGGCAACGGGGGCTTCTGGGCTCCGGCGACGGCAGATCCGGAGCTGGGCATGTTCTATATCCCGGCGGAATCTCCGACTAGCGACTACTATGGCGGCTACCGCCCCGGCAGCAACCTCTACGCGAATTCGGTGATTGCACTGAACGCGAAGACGGGCAAGAAGGTGTGGCACTTCCAAACGACGCACCACGATATTTGGGACTTCGACCCGCCGACCGCGCCGATTCTCGCGGACATCACCGCCGATGGCAAGCCAGTGAAGGCAGTCATCCAGCTGACCAAGCAAGGATTCGCTTTCGTATTGGACCGTGCGACGGGCAAGCCGGTGTGGCCCATCGAGGAACGGCCTGTCCCGAAGTCCGATGTCCCCGGCGAGTGGACCTCGCCCACGCAGCCGTTCCCGACCAAGCCGGTCGCGCTCGTGCCGCAGGGGGTGACTGAGAATGACCTGGTCGATTTCACGCCGGAGATCAAGGCGGAGGCTCTTCGTGTAGCGAAGCAGTTCCGCTTGGGTGGACTCTATACGCCGCCGTCGGTGGCGGGTGGTCCGGATGGGACCATGGGCACGTTGACTGCACCTTCCGCAGTGGGCGGCATCAACTGGCCTGGCGGTGCGGTCGATCCAGTGGAGGACGTCCTCTACGTCGCCAGTGAGAACACCTTGTATCGCGCCCAGGTCACGCCGGGATCGCCCGGCACGGGCGTTTTGTACCACGACACGCGCGGTCAAGCAGTGACCCCGCCAACGACGGTGTTCGGTCTTCCACTCCTGAAGCCTCCTTATGGGCGGGTCTCCGCGATCGATTTGAAGACGGGTGAGCGCCTGTGGATGGTGCCGCATGGCAACACGCCAGACAACATCAAGCGAAACGCGAAGCTGCAAGGTGTGAACATTCCGAATACCGGAGCTCCGACCAGAGGCACCGGACTGTTGGTCACCAGCACGCTGCTGTTCGGCGGCGAAGGTGGTGCCAGCCCGATGTTCCGCGCGTGGGACAAGAAGACGGGCGCTGTGGTCGCCGAGATCCAGTTACCGGGTCCGACGACGGGCTTCCCTGTCACCTACACGAAGGCAGGCCGGCAGTACATCGCGGTAGCCGTGCGCGCGGGCGATGCGGTGGAACTCGTGGCCCTCGCACTCCCAGAGGCGAGGCCCGCAGCCACCGGTCGTGGACGAGGACAAGGAAAGCAGTAACGCACCACAATCGTCAGGCCCCGAGCGTGATCTTCGCGCTCGGGGCCTTTCGTGTTCATCAACGGTTCCGTTGGGGCAGTTGTAGCGAAAAATCGGAAGAAGTGGCTCCCCGATAATCCAGTTTCGAAATCAGAAGGCCAGAGAGCGCAACTACTTTGTACTCAATCGCATTCTGTCAACTAGAGAGAATTCGTAGCAACGCTGATCACTCATGCGCACCAATTGACAAGCCTGCACGCCGATCCTGAAAAATCAGATTTCGGGTTGTGGCGTGAAGGGGGTAGCTGTCGGACCCACGCTCAATCCAGAAGCTGTCAACTGAACAGTGTTATCGAGATCCGGCTACGGTAGGTTCCCGTAAAAATCCTCCAGAACCCGGAACGCCTCGGAAGCGGCCAGTTCTAGGTTGCACTCCGCCGCGAGTCTTGCGAAGGGCTCATCCCAATCCTCAGGCGGTGGATTGAGGGTGTCCGGGACCGGGTGCGTGTCCCTTCGGCCGAACGTCGCCTCCAGCGCCTCGGCAACACGACCTAGTTCCATCGTCTGGGACTGAACGAGGAGGACCATGTCGACTAGGTCTCGAACGCGGCTATTGGGGGCCGCCCCACGCGGCAGGGTGTACGCGTGGAGCTTCTCGGCGAACTGTTGCTCCCTTTGGATCATCGGAACAGTCGGAACCGGAATGCCGGCGAAACCCAGCCAGTCGCGCACCACCGCTTGTTCCGGCGGATCCACAACAATGTCTCCGACTCCGACGTCAAGATGGAACTTTACAAAGGTGCGCCCTCCAAGAATGCATTCGACCGGATAGCGCGACCCTCCATAAGGGGCTCCATCCAGATCCATCACTGCTTCTGCAACTCGAAAGGAGAAATAATCCTCGAGGTCGTTTGCTCCCACATCTTGTAGCTCCGTAAGAATCATATCAGTAGCGTTGGCGGGCAGGGCGCGAACTGTGAAATCGAGGTCTTTGGTGGCACGCGCAGTCTGAAACCGGAGTTCCATCGCGTAGCCACCCTTCAGCACCCAGTTCGGATTGGGTGCATGGAAGAGCCGAGCAAGAAAGCGGTCGAATGCTACCTGTCGGCGAAGGCGCTGCAGATCGATTCCCTCTTCGCGAGCCGTCCGTTTGAGGCGCTCTTCGAGAGCAATCCTCAACGCCGCGCCAGTGGCATATTTTCGGCCGGGTTTCACGTTGTCCCGTTCTGTAGTTGGGCAAGCACTTCGGCTGACTCGGGATCCCTCTTGGCCGAAGCCACCTGAGTCTGGGTGATGCTACCTCGCTTCATGGCCTCGAGAAAAGCTTCGCGGATCGTGGGCTTCGGAAGCGATCCTTCTCTCCAGACATCCAGAGTCGCCCGCAGAGCAGTTGTCACTGGGACGTCATGCAGGATTTCTTGATCTTTCTGTGGGACCTCGTCGTAATGGAGCCGAAGTGCCTTCGGAACTGGAGCAGTGCGGCGAAAGCCTCGCGGCACAGTGAGGTCGAGTCGAGCCGGATTAGCGTCGGTGAGTTCGTGGAGGCTGAGGGCTGTCTGATGGCTGAATACGCCGGTGGGTTGGTCGCTGCGGTCGCGCGACCACAGCCACCAAAGAATCAGGTCCGATCGCTGAGGTTCGGGGAAACGGGCAAGACGATAGATGCCCCGGTGTTCACGAGTCCAGTTGCCGGCGCGGACATGATAGATCCGCTTGCTGCTCGAGTATCCGAGTGAGGCGGCCTGCTTCGTGGTGAAGTACCCACCCTGGGACTCGGCCAGCTGGTAGAGATCCTTCTGTCTTTCGCTTGGCGACTGCATAAAAGGTCAACTTTCTAGACCTATTATGCTGGGGCCTGTGCGCCGTTGCAAATGCTCGCTAGTTCGCAAAATCTACCGAAGCAACGCAACCCACCTTTGTGTTGGTTCAGCCTGAAATAGAGTGAGGGCGGTCCCTGTTAGTGAGCGGCAACGTATCTCTGTCAGATCGGTAATCTGAGCACAAGTAACTTCCGAGTTGCCGACGATACGGGAGTTACCCGGCCTCCAACTCAAAACGCAGCAGGTGCCGGGGCGCGCGCAGCCTACTCAGCACCCTTTGCCAACAGTTTTACGATTTCATACATAAATGTTTGCCCTTCGTAGAAAGACTTCACGGACAAGCGCTCGTCCCTTCCATGCGCCCGCACGTCGTCTCTTTCTTGGAACAAACTGGAAAAGCCATAGGTCGGGATGCCCGCCGCCCGAAGGAACATGCCATCGGTCGTGCCAACCAGCATCGTCGGCAAGGCAATCGTACCCGGCCACATCGAACCGGTCAGGCGAGTGACTGCGTCCATGACATCTCGGCGCAACGGTGATGCAGGACCGCGGTCATCGGCCTTGATCGTGAGGGTGACCTGATCATCGGCAACGACCTTCTTGAGCGTCGCCAGTACATTTTCGGGGGAATCGTCGGGCAGAATGCGGCAATTTACGTTCGACCTGGCCGATTGCGGCAGCGCATTCACGGCATGTCCGCCTTCGAGCATCGTCGCTACGCAGGTGGTCCTCATCATTGCGGCAAAGTACGGGGATGCAGCCGCGACCCTACGCATGGCTTCCACTGAGCCTTTACTTGCTTGCGCCAAATCCTTGGCTAGTTGACCACTCTCCAGTTTCGCCATCTGCTGCAGATACGCTCGCGTTACCTCGTTCAATCGGAAGGGAAAAGTGAAATTGCCAATGCGCGTTAATGCGCCAGCAAGGTGATAAATGGCGTTGTCCGCAACCGGTTGGGAGCTGTGGCCCCCTTTGTTAAGAACCTCAAGGGTTAAATCCGCGTAACTCTTTTCCGCAGCGCTGATATCATTCGAAACGTGTTTCCCGTTCACTAATACCCCGTCGCCGCCTTCGTTCAGAGCGAAATCAGAGTCGATCAGATCACGGTGATTCTTCAGTAGCCACTTCACGCCGTTGTCGGGGCCGGGATCCTCTTCATCGGCGGTGAGTGCAACAATGAGATCGCGGTCCGGTTTGAAACCTTCGCGCTTATAGCGAATGAGATTCGCAATCCAAATCGCTGCCTGAGATTTGTCGTCGGTCGTGCCACGACCGTAGAAATACCCGTCTGTCTCAATGAAGGTGAACGGATCCATGGACCAATCCTCACGATTGGCTGCCACCACGTCGATGTGCGCCAACAGGAGGATCGGCTTGCGCGCTCCGGTCCCGTGGTAGCGGACAACAAGGTTGGCTTTGGTAGGGATCGTGCCACCCACGAAGGTATCCGACGCCGGGAACCCTTCTGCCTTCAGACGCGCTGCCACGGCTTGGACGATGGGCGTGGTCGCGCCGGTAGTAGAGCCGGACTTGATCTCCACCATTTCCTTGAAGATTTCGCGCGCCAAACGCTGGTCCGACTCAGGCGGCATCAGATCTGCAGCCCGACATGCGAGACATAACGCAATCGGAAGAAGTGTCCGTAACATGCCCCGCATTATGCCACGGATGCACCTCGAAGCGGTCTCCGGGCACTTCGTGCCGCTCTCTGGTCCTGGGTGACGGGCCATCCGGAAGTTTCCATCAAAAACAATAGTGGAAGGTTAGCCGACCATCCGGAAGTAATCAGGCCTACCGCGCTGCTTCAGGCTACTGCTTCTTCAGCAGCCGCCGCCAATCCGTCACCAGATGGTGACGTGGCTCGGAATCGTCGCCCAGCAGCGCGATCAGAAAACGCTTCCCGTCCGGCGAGGGGCGATAGGCGTACATGTTGAGAAACGGCTGGATATGCGTGGAGCGAAACGGGAACAACTTCTGGGGCTCTCCCATCGAAAACGATGCCCCCAGTTGGACCGGCGCCGCCATCAACTGCCAAGTTTGGGGGCCACCGCCGCCAGACCAGAACAATTCCTTCCCATCTCGGCTCCACTGCGGCTCCATCGCTCCATTGGAGATCTGCTGCTTATTCCGGCAGTCGGGGAAATGGCAGACGTACACTTGGTACGATCCGGATTCGTCGGATGCATAGGCCAGCCAATTCCCATCCGGCGAAAGCTGCGCCCGGCTTTGAATTCCAGCGCCCCCCACGAACATCACGGGTTTTGACCCCGGCTTACCTGGATTGGGCACGTACCAGATGTCCCCCTCGGCGGTGTAGAACAACCAGCGGTTGTCTGCGGTCCACTGGGACGGGTACATTGCACCTTTCCCCTCTACCAGCGGCTCGGCGGGACCTCCGTCGGACCTCTGGAGTGTCAGCCCGCCGCTATTCGGATCCCCGGAGACCAGCCAGCTTCCATCCGCCGACCACTGTGCCGAAGCTGCCCTGCTATCGTCGAGCTTGGTCTCCGTTCCGGTGGTCAGATTGAGCAGCCACCGGCCGCCGTTGAAGATGTCGAACACGATCACGCGGGTCGCATCCGGGGAAAGACTGGGACTGGAAGCTTCGCGCCGTTTCCCGATCGACTGCAGCTTGTTCCCCTGACGATCCAGCCACGTCAGTTGCCCTTCGTCCACACGCGTGCTGTATGCCATCGCTCCGTTGGTGGAGATGGTGACCGCCATTTCCGCAGGGTTGTTGGTGGTACCAACACTGGGCAACAATTCGATGGGATCCCCTTCCGTTGCCAGCGTACGGAGATCGAACGCCTGGGCCATCAACGTACTGCCGCGCCGGAACAGTAGCTGTCCGGCAGTTTCGCCGGCTGCGGACGGAGCGTAAATCACGCTGGTGTCGTCGCCCAGAATCCTGCGCGGTGCAGGATTCTTCAGAGAGGCCAAATAAACGCCCTGCGTCGACCGGTCTCCGAAGGTCCGAGCGGTGTAGAAGAAGTGCTCCCCATCCGGCAGCCAGCGAGGATACCACTGACTTGTGCCTTCTTCGGGAGGCGACACTGCGGTGCAATCGCCGTCGGCAACGCCGTTGGTCATCTTCACCATACGTATGGGGCCCGTGGCACTGCCTAGCAAGACCATTCCACTGGCAGACCAGGAACCGCCAAATCCCCCTCCTGCTCCGGCGCAGATGTCCTGCGCCGGGCCACCGGCGGCCGGGATCACTTTGAGTTTGCCGTCTCTAAAAAAAGCAATGAAGCGGCTGTCCGGCGACCAGAACGGAGTCCGGGCCAGTTCGGTGCCCGGCAGCGTGCGAAGTTCGCCCGTGGCCAACGTCAGCATTTCGTGGGCAGAGGCGGCCCCGTTCCGGATCAGCATGCGCGTGCCATCCGGAGACAGGTATGTTAGGTCGGTCGGCTTGCCAGGAGCGGGATTGATCGTGACGTTCAACAACTGCTGCGGAGTAGAATTTCCACTGCGCCACGGTGCCCACAGTGCGACGCCCGTAGCCACGGCAAGACCCGCCGCGACAGCGGGCCACAGCCATTGGCGCAAGGCTGCTTGCGGCACGGCCACCGGAGCAATCTCTTCATCCAGCAGCCCCCGAGCATCGCTGATCGCCGCCAGCCGTTTCTTGCGGTCTTTTTCCAGGCACCAGGCCAGCAGCCTGTGGACACGCGGCGGCGCGGCGGAGACGTTGACGTCTTTGTTCAGCACCCCGCCGAGGATCTCGACCGCAGTCTCGCCTTGGAAGAGGCGCTGGCCCGTGAGGAGTTCGTAGACGATGACACCGAAGCTCCAAATGTCGCTGCGCTTGTCGGCGGTCTTGCCCTTGGCCTGCTCCGGAGCCATGTAGGCAGCGGTGCCGAGGATCGTGCCGACGGCGGTGGCGCCCATGGTAAGCGTCGGGGAATTGCCGGGGTCGGTGTCGGTGGGCGTGGGGTCCATGGCTTTGGCGAGGCCGAAGTCGAGGATCTTCACCACACCTTCAGGAGTGATCTTAATGTTGGCGGGCTTCAGGTCGCGATGGATGATGTTCTTCTCGTGCGCGGCTTCGATGCCATCGATCAGTTGCTGAATGATCGGCAGCGCGTCGTCGAAGTCGAGCGGACCTTTGAGGTCTTCGCCTTCGACTAACTCCATCACTAGATAGTTCGGACCGACATCGTAGAGATGCGCGATGTTGGTGTGGTTGAGCGAGGCTACAGTGCGGGCTTCGCGCGTGAAGCGCTCGGTGAACTGGGCGTTGCTGACCTTGATGGCCACATCGCGGCGAAGGCGATCGTCGTGCGCGCGATACACCTCGCCCATGCCGCCCTTGCCGAGGAGACCGAGGATTTCGTAAGGTCCGAGTTTGTCGCCGGGAGATAGGGGCATATCAGTGATCTAGCTGAGTTTACACGATCAGAAGGTGGGTAACTCCTGAGTTACGGGCCATCCGGAAGTTTCCATCAGAAAAAATAGTGGAAGGGTTGCCGACCACTCGGACAGTATTCCGCCAAAACTCTCGCTGGGAGTCACAATGGGGGCTCGCTCGCGTGATCGAGTCTAGGCTCGGTCCACCTCGCTCATGCCACCTTTGCCAATGGCAGCGATGATTTCGTACGGCCCGAGTTTGTCACTGTGAGAAAGGGGCATCTTGTCACTATTCCGCGTGGTTACTTGAAGTGTTTAACGCTTTGTTCGTTCTCGGCACAGATGTATTCGATCAATTGGGTGTCGGGCATCAGGGCCTGAGTGATCTTGAATCCGAATGGTTTCGTGTAGGCCTTGGGGTCATCGATCGTGATGCTGATTTCCAGCCGTCCATACACCGGTCGCGTAATCCTCTCGGTCAGCTTCAAGGCCGACGTGCCAGGCGCACCTGAGCCTTCGTCCAGCCAACTATCGTCGCGGAATCCAGTGCTCTCCACGACCAGCACATCGCCGTCCCAATGCGCCACAGAGTAGCCGTACCACCATGGTTGGACGTCATCATCAACCTTGGGAAGCGCACGTCCATCGAGGAAGAACTGCCGCAATCCGCCATTCGCTTCGTACATCACAATGACTTCGGTGGGCGTCTGCTCAATCTTCCTCGGGTAAGGATGAGTGTGTAACTGCACCGGATGCAGCGGGAGGCAGTGCGCGTCGGGATGGCCCACGCTGCCACTTGCTTCGCGTTGCTTGGCCAACTCCGCAGCCCATGGCTGATATGGAATCTCGGTGACCACCGATCGCAAAGCTCGGAACAAACTAAATGGCTCTCCTCGGTCCCACACCCCTGAGAAGTCCGGATGGCCGTCGGCAGTGCGCGGCGCCGGGGCGTCCATTCGGACCTTCCCGTCCGCGGTTCGAGGCGCTCGAGCCGCCGGATAATCCGGCCATTGCGCGAATAGCGAAAAAGGCAGCCACACTAGGGCGAGGCCGAGTTTGCGGGTTGAAGTCATAAGTTCCTATGGCACGCGTGAGCGCGGTTTACCTCGCCCAATCCGCCCTTGCCTATCATTTCGGTGACCTGGTAGTGGCCCACTTTCGATCCGTCTCTAGAGGCATATCGTCGATCTGTTCCGCACGTCCTCGTCGCACGGTCTGCGTTGCGGAAGCATCTCCTGGCCGAATGACGGTAATGCCCTGGAGGCTCGACCCGATAAAACTTCGTGTGGCCGCATGCATGGGGCGAACAACCGTGGCCATCGGCGAGGAGTGGGCGGCACCCCTCAACCGTCCCTACTTCCCGAGCAACGACGGCCAGTTCAGAATCAGATACAGCTTCTCCGCCTCCGGGGCCGCGCCGCCTATGGATTCGCGCACCAGCAGGCGCTTGCCGTCGCCGCTGATGGCGTAGCGGTAGTACCCGCCCCCGGCCATGACGACGCCGGGGCCCGCCTTGAGGAGTAGCTTCGGCGCACCGGACTCAAACGTGGCCCCGGCCTTTACGTCGATCGACATTACATTATCCCCACCAGCCAGATAGAGCAGCTCCTTGCCATCCGGGCGCCACAGGGAGCGTCCACCGTTTCCGGAGGAAACTTTGCGGCGGTCTGTGAAGCCAGGGAACGCGGCCACCCACACTTCGATTGGGCCACCTTCCATCGAAGTGTACGCCACCCATTTGCCGTCGGGCGAGACGTGGACGTCTCCCACTGTATACTTGACGTCGAGCAGGGTGCGGGGCTTCTCCGAAGCGGGCTGCGCGGCATTCTCTTGCGGAGCGGGCAGCAGAGAGACAGTGTTACCGGTCCGGAGCAGCAATCCCTCGCCGGTCCAATGTTCTATGTGCTCAGCGCAGGTGCAAACCAGCGAATCTTTCCCGGAACCGACCAGCATCTGATACACGCCCCGCTTGCCGTCGGAGCCGGTCTTCAAATAGGCGATGCGGCGGGAATCGGGGGACCATTGGGGAGTCCACTCGTCCCCGGGGTCCGACGTCAGCCGGGATAGCACTCCGCTGGGGAGATCCGCCAGCCAAAGATCCACGCCGGCCGACCCTCCCCGGCCAAGCACCGCGTGTTTGTTGTCGGGCGCCATCATCATGTAAACCGAATCCGCGCGAGCCAGCGGCGGCCCGTCGGGCTTGCCATCGCGGGAATACCAACGGTATTGTTGCTCGCCGGCTGCGTCGCCTGCGCGGAAGGTGAGCGCTCCCGTGGTAGACACGGAAAATGCATTTCCGCCGCTGCCGGCGTCAGACCTGACCCTATCGGTCACGGATACCGGCTCGCCCAGAGGCTTCAGGGCGTCCCAATCCACGTGCTGGGCCAGCAGCGTGGTTTCGCGCATGTAGAGCAGGTAGTCGGGTGGAGCGAAGCTGGCGCGGCCTGGAGTTTCGAGCAAGAAGGTCCGCTCCTCAGAGCCGAGAGTCTGGACATAGATGCCGGGCTTGGGTCCACCCTGGACCCAATACTGGAAGTGCTGGCCGCCTGGCAGGAATTGGGGGAACTTGTGCTGCTCGCCCTGGGCTACTTTGGTGACCGGCGTGGGCACTCCCCCGCCGGCGGGAACACGGAGGATGGGCGATGCCGCGTTCGGTCCAAATAGGATCACGCCCTCGCTCTGCCCGCCGCTGCCCTCCTGCTGAAACCAGGTACCACCCAGGTCCTGGCCTTCCTGTGAGTCACAGACGTTGACCGGAGCGCCGCCGGAGATGGCGATGCGCTTCAGCTTGCCCCCGGCGAAGAACGCTATGTTCTGGGAGTCGGGGGACCAGAAGGGGTCCGTGGCGCCCTCGGTCTGGTCCAGTTGCTGCGCGGTGAGGGAATCGAGGCTTCGCAGCCACAGTGCGCGCAACTCTGGCCCGGCACCCTCTTTGTCTGCAACGAAGGCGATATAGCGTCCGTCGGGTGAGACGACCGCAGTCGTGCCAGCTTGACGGTTCGCGGTCAGTGCGACTCCCGGGGGTGCGTCGAGCGCAAAGCGCATCGCGGGGGCTGCGGCGGTTTGGGGCGCGCGCGTGAAGTAGAGTACCCCGAGTCCGAACGCGGCTGCGATACCAACCGCGGCGACAGCCCAGGGAATCCAGGATGTTTTCGCGGGTACCGGCTGCGCGATGACACGAACCTCTTCGGTGGCCGCACCAGAGAGGATGTCCTCGATCCCGATGCGGACTTCGCCCATGGACTGCACGCGGCGTTTCAGGTCGCGTTCGAGGCAGCGCTTGACCAGCTTGCGCAGCGCCGGCGGCGTTTCCTTGGGTAGGTCGTCGAAGGTGAGTTGCTCCTTCATCACGCTCGCCAGCGTTTCGGCCATCGTCTCGCCCGCGAACACCCGCGTGCCGGTGAGCATCTCATACAGCACGACGCCGAAGGACCAGATGTCGGCCTTGCGATCCGCGCGCTTCCCCTTGGCTTGCTCCGGAGCCATGTAGGCCGCTGTCCCAAGAATCACGCCCGCCTGGGTCGCCCCCATCGTCAGTGTCGGCGACAGAGAGTTCGCCGGATCGCCTTCGGGCGACGAGTGTCCCGCGTCGTCAAGGGCCTTTGCCAACCCGAAGTCGAGCACCTTCACCTGCCCGTCCTGCGTGAGCTTGATATTCGCCGGCTTGAGGTCGCGATGGATGACGCCCTTGTCGTGCGCATATTCCATTGCCTCGGCGATCTGCTTGGCGAGGCGGAGCACCTCGGCGATGGGCAACGGCCCCTGCAGGGTCTCACCCTGAATCAGTTCCATCACGATGGCGCGGTGCTCGCCCGAGTCTTCGAACCCATAGATCGCCGCGATATTTGGATGATTCAGAGAAGCGAGCAAATGCGCCTCTCGCTCGAAGCGCCCCATGCGTTCCGCGTTGTTCGTGAGCGCCGTAGGCAACACTTTCAGCGCGACCTAGCGGTTGAGCTTCGAGTCTAGAGCTCGGTACACCTCGCCCATGCCGCCCTTGCCGATGAGGTCGGCGATTTCGTACGGGCCTAGTTTGTAGCCGGGAGAGAGCGTCATCTGTTTGCCAGAGTTAAGCTTAGCTGATCAGAAAGTAGATAGCTCCTGAGTTACGGGCCATCCGGAAACTATCGATCAAGCAAACCAACTTCCGGCTTGCCGACGATACAGGAGTTCAGCTGCGCAGGGTCCCCGCCGTGAGCGAACGCAGGAAAGACGGGCACGAGTTATAGCTTCTGACGGGACACTACCTCCGCGAAGCGACCGCTTCGCCTCGGAATTCCAACCTCTGTATGAGCATGATCGGCGAACGCTGGCGTGGCGCGTGAGGCTCACTCTGGCGCAGACGCCACCGCGACAACGAGCCGACTGAGCTTGTCGAGATCGCGCAGATCGAGCACCTCGCCCGGCGAGTGGCTGTAGCGGCCCGGCCACGACAGCCCTTGGTTCGGCGCACCCCAGAACGTGAAGATGGATCCATCGGTACCGCCCTGCGTGAGCCCCATTTGCAGTGGAATGCCGGCCTCGGCTGCAATCCGCCGAACGCGCTGGCGCTCGGCGTCCGGCGAGACATTCGCGTTTTCGATCGCACGGAAGACGGGGCCATCGCCAAGCGGCGCATACGCGAAGTGGTGGGACTCGAGGGGTGTGTCCGAGCTCACGAATGTATCGAGCGAGTAGATGCGCGCCGTTCTTGCGCCAAACCGATGTGCCATCGCAGTCGCGCCCACTAAACCGCCCTCCTCCCCGATGGACCATGCGAAGACGACACGGCCTGGCAAACGCGCCGGGTCGATCTGGTTAACCGCTCGGAGCAGCGCCGTCGTGCCGGCACGGTCGTCTTCGGATCGCGCGGTGAAGCGGGTCAGGCCAAGTCGAAGGCCTTGCTTGTAGCTAGTGATCTGCATGCCCGCGGACACACCCCGTGCGGCAAGCTCCTGTGCGTCGAGGCCGAACCAAGCCTGCAAGGAGGCGGGGTCTTTCCGGTCCGCCGAAAGCCGAACCTTGAACATACCGCGAAGTGGCGCAGGCGCTGTTGCCGCAAGCGACGAGGTCTTCCATTTGGGATCCACGTCGGTGCCGCGTCCGGTGTTCAGGCTGGGCGCACCCGGCGGATCGAAGTGCACCAGTGCCGTCTGTCCCTCCCAAGCGGATAAGACGGGACCGCCTTGGGTGGCAAGGGACACGGTCCCGTCAGGCGCAATCGACTGGATGAGAAAGCCGACTTCGTCCATGTGCGCCATGAAAACGGTTGGGGGGCCTTGCGGGCCCACTTCGACGACGATGTTCCCCATGTCATCGACCACGGCGAGGTCGCGCGCCCATTTCGGCAAGGCTTCGAGCACCGCGCGTCGAACTGACCATTCATGTCCTGATACGCCATAGCGCTCGACGAGGTTAGTCAGCAGCGATACGAGCTCCCTCAGAGGTTCATCACTGGCGTTTCTAGGTGAGGCGGGTGCGGGTGCGGAGATCCAGGTCGGGCTCTGGACGTTGTCCGCGCCCGCGCCCTTCGTAGCTGCACCCGCGAGCCATTCCGCTTCGCTGGCGCGTACGAATTCCATGTGCGAACCCGCCTGGGCCGCGGCCGGTACAACCCAGTGAACGGAGCGCAGCCCAGATGACAGCAGGACTTCGCCAAAGCTGCCTAGGTTCTCTGATGCCTGATCGGTTTCGCTACGAGTCTGTTCTCCGGGCGCCAACACTGTGACCGAGTCCACCTTCTGATCGCGCGCGACAAGTGACGATAGACCAACCCAGCCAGTCACCTGCTGGGCGCTCAGCACGAAGGTCGTTCGCCCCGGTACGCCATAGCGTCGTGCCGCGGCAGCTGCCGCCACGACGGCCGCGCACCCGACGCGGCGCCCAGCGTCGGGCCCAGCCACCCCGCCTGCCATAGGCCACGGCGTTAGCTGGCGCGACAGCGGGTCGAGAAGCGCGATTCCCATGGACTCGACGTCCGCCCGCGAGGACGCACCGATATCCACCCAAAGATCGTCGGCCGTGACTACTGCCGTTTCTTTCGCGTGCTGTCGAGCGAAGTGCCCGTTGGAGCGAGCGACAACTCCAGTGACCGGTCCGGTCAGCGTCAGTAGGCGCACTTGCTGCGATTCGAACTGCTGATCCCAGAGTGGATGGCGCGACCCGGCGCCAATTCGATGCACACGGAGATATCCATCGTCAGTGATCTGCGATACCGCGTAGCTCGGACGATCCAGGGCACAGGCTACAACGCGGTGCGGCGATCCGGTTCCAACCGTGGTGACGACGTTGCCCCAAGCGTCCGAGGTCCAACCGCTCCCGAGCGAGGCAGCAAGAGCCGGTGACGTTCGTCCTTCGTACCCCGTGGCGCTGTCCACCGCCACCCAACTCGCGATCGCGGCCAAGTCCTGATCGGTTGTCTCAGCCGTGAGAAGTGAAGTCACCGACATCTGGAACGTGGAGGCAAGCAGAAGCGCACGGCACGTGTGGAGAAAACAGGCATGTGTCTTCATGGATTGGAATCGAGGACCACATTGATCGGTCGTGGCCGGTTCTCCTCTTGTCGGACGTGAAGTTTAGATCTCTCGCTCGCACACGGCATGGTTCTCCCGCGTTCGACAACGAATCTATCACGAAAGCAGGCCTACCGATGCGAGATTCGGCGGTGCTCCGATGGCTCAGTCCTGAGTCACGGGCTATCCGTACACTACTTCGAAATATTGCATGATCGTTTGGCGGTCTAGGAGGACCGCTGACGATGGCAAGCAAACGCTCCCCCAAGAAACGGTGGCCAGCCCCCAAAGGCCGTCTTACGCCTTCTGGATCTGGACCAAGCAAAATCAGCGGTTCTGAACGGCCTGAGTTCTCGCGACGCGCAGCGTGGTTACCGCCACCCCAGAGTGGATCAAAAACTGTCAACAAGCTAGACCTGTCAACTAGAGAAATCGGAGAAAAACGTCGGGTTCTTGCCCATCGAGACCCATCCGAAGCACTCGGGAGTTCCCGTGGAAGAGAGTTCCAGAGAGAAAGGATATGTAGATTCTTGCGGCTAAAGGCGGGTCCTTTAGCCCTCGAGCTGTCAACGGAACAGTGATCGACGGGTGGAGTGGCTCCCCTTGGTGGACGGTTTGCGCAACTACTTTGCTACGTTCAAGCACAATCGGTTTGCGGTGGCGGCCCAATGAGTCTCAGATGCTCTGATATGGGCGAGGACGACTAGTTGGGACTCGGAGGTAGCGGATTCAAAAGCACGTAGCGCTAACGGGAATCGAACGTGTAACGCTCTAGATCTACGCAGTCTGAGTGGGTCTAACTTACGGCAAACACACGCAGCCGGGAACACGATGAACCACGGAAGGCCACGACCTTTTCATCCGGCGGTCTCCTCGTGGTCTCCAAAGACTTAACTGGGAATTTCTACTCTGAGTTAAACCTCACATCCTCTCCCAGTCCTGCGGTGAGCGGCGCGGCCTGTATTCAGTGGTACGGATTTGACTCAAAGGCGCTCCGACGGAATACATCCTTGCCCAGTCCTCGCGATCTTCTCCTCTGACCCGGCAGGCTAACGGACGGCAATAGTCACAGGAGGGCTCTTTTGCCCCGTGCTCGAAATCGCAATCACTGCCTCCTCAGAGGCCTCAAGTCCATCGGGAACTCGAACGTTCAACTGGTAGACACCCGGAAGACCGGGAGCAAGACCAGAGAACAACACTTCGGCGTCTCTACCGCCAATAGTCACCCCAACCGGATTCTGCGTGCGATTCACGCCCACGGCTCCATCCCCAGCCGCAATTACAGTTGACACGGAGCCGAGCCCTGTTGCGTAAATCAGCAAGATATCACCCGCCAACGCCGGGTCGGATGCAGTGATCAGAAATGGAGAGCGATTCGACCTCACCCCATAGATTACGCCAGCCCCCTTGCCGTTTTGACGCAGGGTAAATACTGACGGCTGTGCGGCAGTAATGGTCACAGATTCTGGCTGAGAAATTGTGGATCCGTTCACAACTATCAATGGCTGCATCGTGTTGATCGGTACGTTGTAGGGGATAATCGCATTGACTTGACCGTCCGAAGAAAACTGGAGTGGCAGCTTACGCCCACCCAGCAACACCTGCGTTTCGCCAAGTGTCGTCGGGTACGGGATGGCGGAGGCGGTCACGGCTCGGTTGGCAAGTCTCTTACCCAAGATGGAAATGAAACTCCCAGGCGCCAGCGCTTCCCCACGGGAAAAACTGGCGGCGCTAACGACTCCGTCCGAAGCAACGATCGGAACCTCCGCAGCCGACGAAATGCTTCCACTAGTCACTGCCGTACCGAAAAGAGCGTTTGAATCCTCGACTGCATGCAGCGAGATCACGACGTGATCTAAACCGCTTTTAGGCTGCCAGGTGCCGAACCAAGAACCGTCCTTCTTAGAGCGGAGCATGAGAGGAGAGTCCCCATTGGAAAAGCTGGCGACCACACTCCCCGAATTCATTGGATGCCCACAGTCATCTAATACTGAGGCCCCAATCGTTAACGGCCAGCCGGCAACTCCTGAGAAGCCCGCGGCTACTGAGTCGAATGTCGCATAAAGCAGGGTTGGGACACACTTTTCCGGAAGTGCGCTCGGGAAAGGTGCCGCACCCGACGGAAGCAGGACCAAGGTGACCGACACCGTTCTGACCACCTGCAGTTCCACGTACCGCACCTGGATGCTCCCGCGGTAGACGCCAGCATTCAAACCGCCTACGTTGGGTGTCACTTTAATTGTGGAGGATCCACCGCCCGCACCTGCAAATTGTTAGGGATACCGTCCTGACCCGGTGAATCGGGCCTGTCAACTGCCAGGTCATGCGTGAGAAGTATGGCTCCCCTTGGTGGACGGTTTGCGCAACTACTTCGCTTCGTTGACGCACAATCGTATTGCGATCCCAAGGCAGTTGCGGCCCAATGAGTCTCAGATGCTCTGATGTGGGCGACGACTAGCGAGACTCGTTGGGACTCGAGGGTGGTACAGGTCAAAAGCTCTTTAGCTCTTTGCGCCAACAGGAAACAAACGTGCACTGCTCCAGGTCTACGCAGTCCGAGTGGGTCTAACTCACTGCAAACACGTGCAGCCTGGAACACTCCAAACCACATAAGGCAAAGGTCCTTACATCTGGTGGTCTCCTCGTGGTCTTCGATGCCGGCTGATACCGGTTTTCAAGTGGAGTCTCCACAATTTCCAGTACAGTTTGGTCATGTGTCGAGCGCTTTCAAGAGAGCCTTGCCCCCCCTTGATTGCAGGACGGGGGAGCGCGTGGAGCTGGGTGGCCCATCACGCCGGGATTGAGAAGACTGGCCGGTGGCACTCGCGCGTTTGGGAGGTTCTCCTGCCCGGCTCTTCTGTATCCTATACTCTGAAGTTCTAATATGAACCGACGCACTTTCCTGACGGTCGCTGCCGGCGCGGTTACGAGTCCCTCCGAAGGAAATGCCGCAGCTATACAAGCAGGTGCTTCGGTGAGGGATCTGGGAGAGTATCTGCGGCACTTTCCAGCCGACGTTCGCCTTACGATTTATCGCCAACTCTTAGGAGCAGCGAACGAGTTCAAAGAAGGGGATGCGGCCGCTGGCGTAGCCTCTCCGGATCAAGCCTCGCGCCGCACTGCTCGTCGTCTTCTTGCGGGGACGCAACTCCGGTACGTGATTGAGAATCCTGTCTACGAAGATTCGGTTTCGCTCTACATCCAAGACGCCCTCGATCGCACGGTTTGGGGAAAGGTTGCGGATTGGAGCTTCGGGCAGTTGAAGCAATTCCTCCTAAAGTCCTCTGAAGTGCCAATTCGTGAGGTGATGCCCGGCCTGCCTAGCGATGTAATTGCCTGTGTGGTCAAGCTGATGACCAACGACGAACTGATCGCGGTAAGTCGTAAGATCTACAACCCGCTGCCGGGCTCTTCTATCGGCGCAAAGGGCTACCTTGGGGCTCGAATTCAGCCAAATTCACCCACTGACGATATCGAAGACATTCAATGGCAGGTATTTGACGGCTTCTGCTACGGGGTGGGCGATGTCGTTCTGGGGACAAATCCGGTCTCGAGCAACGTAGAGTCCGTTAGCGAGATTGAAGCCGCACTGGCGGACATCCTGAACACGTTTGATCTTCAAGATGTTCTGCCGCATTGTGTCCTGGCACACATTGACATTCAGGCTCAAGCGGAATCGCTGCATCCAGGGTCGACGGCGCTTTGGTTCCAGAGCCTGGCCGGGGTCGCAGATGCGAATAAGACGTTCGATCTTACCGTGGCCAAGATGGTCGCACACGCAGCGCAGCGAGCTGGGAAGTATGGCTTGTACTTCGAGACCGGACAAGGCGCGGATGGCTCAAACGGACATTCTAAGGGGTTCGACATCGTCATGCATGAATCGCGCAAGTACGGATTTGCGAGAGCCCTGCGAAATGAAGTGAGTGCGGCCAAGCGAAAAGCCGGCCGACCCCCTGAACCATGGGTGCATCTCAATGACGTGGCCGGATTCATTGGCCCTGAGGTATTCCGCACCCCGAAGCAATTGGTCCGCTGCTGCCTTGAAGACACGCTGATGGGCAAACTCCACGGGCTGACCATAGGTCTCGATATCTGCTCGACGCTTCACATGGACATCGATCCGGATGATCTCGATTGGTGCATGGATCAGATCATGCCGGCGAATCCCGCCTATCTCATGGCCTTGCCGACAAAGAACGATCCCATGCTCAGTTATGTCACGACTGCTTTCCAGGATCACGTCCGATTGCGCAAGAAGTTTGGATTCAAAATCGACGACCAGATGGCAGCGTTCTTCCGATCCATTGGCGTCTTAGATCCCAATGATCAACCCGGACCAAACTTCGGTCGGCCGGAACGGGTCTATCTGGAGTATCGACGCCGTAAAGGAGACCGGCGGTCTGATGGAGAGATGCTTGCTGAGGCTCGCACGCAGATCGAACGTGTGCGCTCTCGGGGCGTCGACCTTGCGGAGGGGCATGGCAGCAAGCCGTGGGATCTGGAGCCCGTCTTAGATCGAAAAGTCCGGTCTCTGTATTCTGACGCTCGCAAATGCATCTGGGCAGAGTTGCCACCAGATTTCGAGTCGCGTTTGGGCGCGGTTTCGCTTAGAACGCTGTCCCGCAATCGCGAAGACTACGTCCTGCACCCGATCTCAGGTGAGCAGCTTGCATTAGGCTCCGAGCAAGCGCTTCGAGAGATTTGTGAGTTTCAGCCAGATGTGCAGATAGTTATCTCGGACGGTCTCGATGCACTGTCTCTCCTTGACGAGGGCCATCTGGAGCCCTTCTTGGACGAACTCCGGGGAGAACTGGGAGGAGTTCGGCTAGGTCCACAACCGATCGTGGTCCGAAACGGGCGGGTCCGGGTTGGATACAGAATAGGGGAGTTGCTGTTCGGATCACTGGACGAAAGTGATAGGATGAAAGCGATTCTCCATATCATCGGAGAGCGTCCGGGTTCAGGACATCGCGCTTACTCCGTGTATCTGACCAATGTGGCGGTTCGGTCCTGGTCAGAGTATGGCACAGTGGATCACAATGTCACTCGTGTCATCTCCGGGATCTCAGACACCTCTTTCGATCCAAGGATGGCCGCACGCGAGTCCGTCCGACTCATCAGTCGAATTAGGGGTAAGGCCTTTTAGTTGGGCTCCACGGGCGCTAAGACTGCGGCGTGATCACCGCAACTAGAACTTGGTTCGCCTGGCCCAAGTTCTAGTTGTTCCGCTGATCTTTGAGCTTTTGAAGCATCAATAGTCGCATCCTGGCTGTGTGTGCCACTTCGATTGTGGGCACCTCAAGTAGCATTGTGAGCAGCCGCTCCGCTTCTGTGTATTTACATCCATTCAGCAACTTGACAGCGTGGTCATATGCCTGGCTATCTTTGCCACGCTGCGTATCAAACTCCGCCGCGCTCGCAACTGCTGTCAGCCCTGTCATATGGGGCTTCTTCGCAGGTACTTTACCTGATGCCGCTCGCTTGGAGTTCGTCCTAACAGTTGTGCTGACGTTCTTGCGCTTACCCCGATTCTTGGTTGCAAGCTGCTTTGACTCAGACCTCTAGTTAGCCATATCCACTCCGTCCCTATCAGCGATCCTCGCCGAGACTAATCGCCAGAATAGATATCACGACCTCGGGTCTCCGGTAAGAACAACAGGCCGACAACCACCGTAACCAGTGCAATCACGACGGGGTACCATAGCCCGGAGTAGATGTTCCCGGTAGTCGCGACAATGGCAAAGGCCATAGGCGGCAAGAAGCCGCCGAACCACCCATTCCCGACGTGATAGGGCAGCGACATGCCGGTGTACCGAATTCGCGTCGGGAACAGCTCTACCAGCATGGCAGCGATCGGCCCGTAAACCATCGCCACATAGATCACTAGGAGCGCGAGGATTCCAATCGCAATAGGCAGGTTGACCGCGGCTTTATCAGCGGTCGCTGGATATCCCGCTGCCCGAATAGCGCTGGTCGCACGTTGGTTGAAAGTCCGCTCCACCGTGTCCAAATCTGCTCCAACTGCGGCCTTATCGTAAGATTCGATCGTTTGCCCACCTATCTGGATTTTTGCCAGAGTTCCTGCTGGGCCGGCTTCGTTGGAGTAATTCACAGCGTTCCGTGCAAGGAATGATTTCGCAATATCGCAGGAACTGGAAAAGCTTGACGTGCCAGTCGGGTTGAATTGGAACGAGCACTCCCCCGGATCGGCGATCAGCTTCACTGGAGAGCTCTCGAGAGCGAGCTGTAGCTTTGGATTTACTGCACGCGTGAGTCCGTCAAATAGGGGGAAATAGGTACATGCTGCAAGCAGGCACCCCCCAAGAATGATAGGCTTGCGGCCAATCTTGTCGGAGAGCCATCCGAAGAAGAGGAAGAACGGCGTGCCGATCAGCAGGGAAGCAGCAATGATCAGGTTTGCGGTGGTTGCATCCAGGCTGAGTGTTTGTGTGAGGAAGAACAGAGCATAGAACTGACCGGAGTACCAAACGACAGCCTGGCCGGCGGCTGCGCCAAACAGAGCAATCAGTCCAATACTAGCGTTGTCCCACTGTCCGAATGCCTCCTTGAGTGGCTTCGTGGCATGCTTCCCCGAGTCCTTGATGCGCTGAAAGGCTGGCGACTCGGCGAGCTGAAAGCGAATCCAAACGGAGATCCCAAGAAGCAGGATTGAAACAAGGAAAGGGACTCGCCAGCCCCACGCCGAGAACTGCTGTGCGGTCATAGAAGTGCGCAGGACGAGAATGACCAACAGGGATAAGAGCAGCCCCACGGTTGCGGTCGTCTGGATCCACGATGTGTAGAACCCCCGGCGGTGTTGAGGTGCATGCTCAGCTACGTAAGTCGCGGCTCCTCCGTATTCGCCCCCGAGCGCAAGACCTTGAAGAAGTCGGCACAAGATGAAGCCGATAGGGGCGGCGATTCCGATCGATGAGTAACTTGGCAGCAGGCCGACTGTGAAAGTGGACAGCCCCATGATGGTCATGGTCACCAAGAATGTGTATTTTCGTCCCACTTTGTCGCCGAGACTTCCGAAAAAGAGCGCTCCGAACGGTCTGACCGCGAACCCAACCGCAAATCCCAGCAGGGCAAAGATGAACGCTGCCGTTGGATTCACTCCGGAAAAGAACGCTGCGCTGACATTCGACGCAAGAGAGCCAGCGAGATAGAAGTCATACCATTCGAAAATAGTTCCGGCAGAGGATGCCAGAATCACCTTTCGTTCTGATGCCGTCATCGAAGATTCCATTGGGCTCGCGCTTGGGCGAGTTGTGGACGGGTGCACTGAGTAGTCCTCGAGTTCCCTTGCGTCTGAACCACCAAACCTCGGTGCTTCAGCCTAATGAGTCGCTTCGCAAGAGTTATAGTGTACAGGGCGTCTGAACCAACTGCCCACAATTTCGGCCATTAATCCGCTCGGCACCCTACTGAACTGTTAAAGCTGACTGGCTTTGCAATTCCTCAAGTTTACGCACGCCGGACCGAAGTTGTCTTCTGAGAGGCATTCTTCGGAATCTTGAGCTCGACCTTTCTCCAGTTGGAGTTCAAAGTGGGTATCCCGTCGTCTTGCGCAGCTGATCCCCGGGAGAGCCGCACATTCTGGCCCCGCCAGGAGGTGCACTTTGCCTTCCACCTCTACTAATCCGCTTTAAGACAGGTAGCTACGGGCCCAGCCGTAGCTGGTAAGCGCGTGCGCGTTGGCAATGGCCGGGAGCAGTGCTGCACTGCGCGCCAATACAGCCAGCGATTTGCAATGGATTTTTCGAGATCGTTCGACCCTGCGCATTCGGGGCAGAAAATAGCGACGATCCTGGGCCTGCCGTTTCTGGGCTTCGCTATCGCCATCGCCGCGGGTAGTCCGTTACTCGATCTCATCGGGAGGGGC
>CANIIC010000004.1 GCA_947467395.1 Bryobacterales bacterium | reverse complement strand
GATCTTGCGCATGATTTCGTCGCGAACCACGCCATCCACCAATAACTTGTCTTGCAGGGAACCACGGAAATCTTCGTAGGATTTGCCGGTCTGTTCGACAACGAACTTCTGGAAGGCGTCGGGATCCGGCAGCTGGAATTGGCGCTGATAGTCCGCGATCTGCTTGTTTAGGTCGGAGTCGACCTTCAGGTTCAAATCTTTGCCCTTTTGACGGAGCAGGATTTCATCGATGCGGTTGCGCAGCAGGTCGGCCAGCATGGCTTCGCGTGTGCGCTCGAGTTCGGCGCCTGTCAGGCCCTGCTTGGAGAGTTCTTCTTCGACACCCTTCTTGTCATCGCGGAGTTCGGCGCTGGTGATGATGTCGCTGTTGACCTTGGCGACGATTTCCTCCATGAGCACGACTTCCGCGGCCCGCAAAAAGAAGGGCGCGGCAAGGGCCAAGACCATGGCTACGTACAATTTCCGCATGTTCTGATTATAACCTCGCTCCGGAGCACCGGCACAGGATTGCGACGCTACTTGAGGCGGTGGAGTTTCATCAGATTGGTGCTGCCGACTTCGCCGATGGGTTGGCCGGCGACGAAGACGACGTTGTCTCCGCTGCGGAGGAGGCCTTGTTTCACCAGCATTTGCTCCATTTGGAGCAACATAGCTTCGGTAGTTAATACCTCGGGGGCGAGGATAGGGTGGATGCCGAACGACACGGCCATTTGACGCGCAGAGCCCGGGTTGTGGGTGAAGGCGTAGATGGGCACCGGTGGACGGAAGCGGGAAATCAGGCGCGCTGTGGAGCCGCTGGTGGTGTAGACCACGATCGCGGCGACGCCTGCTGAACGCGCGGACCAATAGGCGGCTTCGGCCACGATTTCAGCGTTCGAAGGCGTGACGCGGGGGAGTGGATCGGGGAAGCCCTTCGGGCGGAGCCAACCTTCGGTTTCGGTAGCGATGCTGGCCATAATGTTCACGGCGCCGGCAGGATCGTGTCCGACCGAGGTTTCGGCCGAGAGCATGACAGCATCGGTGCCGTCGCAGATGGCGTTGGCGACGTCGCTGACCTCAGCGCGGGTGGGGCGCGCGTTTTCGATCATCGATTCCAGCATCTGCGTGGCGGTGATGACGAACTTGCCCTTGGTTCGCGCCTTTTCGATGAGCTGCTTCTGGATGAGCGGGACCTGCTGCAGTGGCATCTCCACACCGAGATCGCCGCGGGCAACCATCACGCCGTCGCTGGCATCGAGGATTGCATCTATGTTGTCCCAGGCTTCGGGTTTTTCAATCTTCGCGATGAGCATGGCTCTGGAGTCGCGTTCTTCCAGGCAGCGGCGCAAGGAGTAAACGTCGTGCGCGGTGCGGACGAAGGAGAGCGCGACGAAGTCCACGTCGGCTTCGATGCCGGCTTCGAGATCCTCGCGATCCTTGGGCGTCATGGACGGCGTGCTGAGCTTCACTCCCGGAAGGTTGATGCCCTTGTGATTGCCGATGGGGCCGCCGGAGACGACCTTGAAGTCGACGGCGTTGGGGCGGACCGTGATGGCTTTGAGCTCGACAGCTCCGTCGGCGAGCAGCACGCAATCGCCGGGATGGACTTCCTGAGGCAGCGGTTCATAGGTGCAGGTCGCGCGTTCGCAGGTGCCGAGCGTTGGGTCCGTCGTGATGGTGAAGGTGGAGCCGGTGCGCAGTTCGCAACCGCCGCCTTCGAACTCGCCGAGGCGGATCTTGGGGCCCTGCAGATCCAGTAGGATGCCGGCGTGGACGCCTCGCACTGCGGCCATTTTGCGGATGGCATCGATGCGCGCCTGATGTTGAGGCCAGTCGCCGTGGCTGGCGTTCAGGCGAAAGACGTTGACTCCCGCAGTAAAGAGATTACGGAGGACTTCGGGCGGGTCGGTGGCGGGCCCGAGCGTGGCTACGATTTTTGTGGATCTCATTCCAGGGAGCTGATCTTAAATAGAGTCGGGTTTCGGCTCCGTTCCTCTCGGGAAGAATTCGAGGGCCGCCGAGTTCATGCAATAACGAACGTGCGTGGGCGGCGGGCCGTCGGGGAAGACGTGGCCCAAGTGACCTTCGCAACGGACACAGCGAGTTTCCACACGGCGGATGTTGAAGCTCTCGTCAACGACGGTGCTGATGTGCGAGGCATCGAAGGGGTGGAAGAAGCTGGGCCAACCGGTGCCGGATTCAAACTTGGCGTCGGAAGAGAAGAGGGGTAGGCCGCAGAGGCGGCAGGCGTAAGTGCCCGGCTCTTTGTTGTCGAGCAGGCCTCCACAGAAGGGCAGTTCGGTGCCGTGCGCAAGTAGGACGCGGCGTTGTTCCTCCGTAAGGCGTTTGGCGAGGCGATCGCGTTCGGCTGGGGAGATCGGTTCTAGGGTATAGCCGGTGCGGGAGAGTGTGGGCATGTGCTCCTTTCATTATGGCCCCACTGCACTACTTGCGATCTGCAAGTAATCCTGTTGGCGTATTCCCATGCCTGGGCTGAAGGGGAAGCACAGGTCCGGATGCCCGGTGGGCGCGGCCTTGGATGTACTGGGGGATCGCTGGTCGATGTTGATCATTCGCGATCTGATGGTGCGCGGGTATCGGACATTTAAGGAGTTCCAGGGTTCGGGTGAGGGGATCGCCACGAACATCCTGGCCGACCGGCTCCAGAGGTTGGAGACGGCGGGGATCGTGTCTTCGGAGAAAGACCCCGAAGATGCGCGGCGGGTGTTTTATCGGCTAACGGAGAAGGGCATTGACCTGGCTCCGGTTCTGCTGGAGTTGCTGATGTGGGGCGCTCGGCATGAGGCTCCGAAGTCGGCGGGTCCGGTGATGAAGCAGATGATGGCGATGATGGCGAAGGATCGCGTGGGGTTTCTGGCGGAAGTCAGGAAACGATGGGAGGAACGCGATTTGACGCCGTTGATCCCGAAATTTGGAGGTTGAGGGACCTTATATGAGCGGCGTACGAGTTCTAGTGGGCACGCGCAAGGGCGCGTTCATTCTTGAAGCAGACGGCAAGAGAGACAAGTGGGATGTGAAAGGTCCGTTCTTTGCGGGCTTCAACATGTATCACTTGAAGGGTTCTCCAGTGGACCCGAATCGGATCTACGCGTCGCAATGCAGCGATTGGTTCGGGCAGCTGATGCAGCGGTCCGATGATGGCGGCAAGACATGGGAGCCGGTGGACAACAAGTTCCTGTATGACGGCCCGACGGGCAAGCATCTTTGGTACGACGGCACGCCGCATCCGTGGGAGTTTAAGCGCGTGTGGCACGTGGAGCCTTCGCTGAGCGATCCGGATACGGTGTATGCGGGCGTCGAAGATGCCGCGCTCTTCAAAACGACGGACGGCGGCAAGTCGTGGGTGGAACTGGCCGGGCTGCGCACGCATCCGACGGGTGAGAAGTGGTGTCCGGGCGCAGGCGGCATGGGGTTGCACACGATCCTGATTGATCCGACGAATCACAATCGCATGTATGGCGCGATCTCGGCGGCGGGCGCATTCCGGAGCGAGGACGCGGGCGTGAGTTGGAAGCCGATCAATAATGGCTTGAGCTCGCTGCACATCCCGAATCCGACTGCCGAGGTCGGCCATTGTGTGCACCGCATCGCGATGCATCCGTCGAAGCCGAACACGCTGTTCATGCAGAAGCACTGGGACGTATTGCGGACCGATGATGCGGGCGAGAAGTGGACCGAAGTGAGCGGCAATCTGCCGACGGACTTCGGGTTCGTGATCGATGTTCATGCGCATGAGCCGGAGACGATCTTCACGGTTCCGATCAAGAGCGATAGCGAACATTTCCCCCTGGACGGCGCGTTGCGCGTGTATCGCAGTAAGTCGGGCGGCAATGAGTGGGAAGCGATGACGAAGGGTCTGCCGCAGGAGAACTGTTACGTCAACGTGCTGCGCGATGCGATGTGCGTGGATTCGCTGGAGGATTGCGGCGTGTACTTCGGCACGACGGGCGGACAGGTGTATGCGTCGGCTGACGGCGGCGAGTCGTGGAAGGCGATCGTGCACGATCTGCCGGCGGTTTTGTCGGTTGAGGTTCAGTCGCTGAAATGATTCGCGTGCAGATGCCGGCGCATTTGCGCACGCTGGCAAAAGTGGTGGGCGAGGTGTCACTGGAGGTAGAAGCTCCGGTGACACAGCGCCGCCTGTTGGATGCGCTGGAGGCCAAGTTCCCGCAGTTGCAGGGAACGATTCGGGATCACGTGTCGAAGGAACGCCGGGCGTACGTGCGGTATTTCGCGTGTATGGAAGATGTGTCGTTCGCCCCGATGGACGCGGAGCTGCCGGAGGATGTGGTGTCGGGCAAGGAACCGTTCCTGGTGGTCGGCTCGTTATCCGGAGGATAGTCCAGGCCCGCCGGGGCTACACTGAGAGCGGGTCCTCACTGGAACGCATTGCCATAGTAGGCGCGACGGGTTACATCGGCGGACGGCTCGCGCCGTTGCTTCTGGAGGCCGGGTACGCGATCCGGTGCCTGGTACGATCGCCGCGCAAGCTGGATGGTCGCGACTGGACGTCAAACCCTGACGTCGAAATTCGCGCAGTCGAACTCAGCGACGACGCCACGCTCATCCCGAATCTGGTGGGCTGTAGCGCCGCCTTCTATTTAGTCCACTCCATGATGTCCGACGATGGCGAGTACGCGCGTCAGGATTTGGCGTTGGCGCACAGTTTCGCAACGGCGGCTCGCGCGGCCGGAGTGAAGCGTATCCTCTATCTGGGCGGGCTGGGTGAGATGGGTGCGGGGTTGAGCGAACACCTGACTTCGCGTCGTGACGTAGAGGGCGCGTTGGGATCGACGGGTGTGCCGGTCACGGTGCTGCGTGCGGCGATGATCATCGGGTCGGGCTCGGCTTCATTTGAGATTCTGCGCTATCTGGTGCAACGGCTGCCGGTGATGATCACGCCGAAGTGGGTGAGCACTGCTTGCCAGCCGATTGCGGTGGAGAATGTGCTGACGTACCTGGTGGGTGCACTCGCAGTGCCGGAGACGATCGGTGAGGTGTTTGATATCGGCGGGAGCGAAGTCCTGTGTTATCGCGACATCATGCGGATTATGGCCGAGGAGCTGAAGCTGCCGCGACGGTGGATCATTCCGGTGCCGGTTCTGACGCCGCGGTTGAGTTCGTACTGGATTCACTTGGTGACGCCGCTCAGCCGCAAGATCGCGAGGCCTTTGGCCGAGGGTTTGAAGAATGAAGTTGTGTGCCGCGAAGACCGCATCACGCGCCTGATTCCGCAGAAGCTGATGAGTGTGCGGGAGGCCATCCACGCCGCGCTGAGTCAGGTGGCGTCGCGCATGGTGGAGACGAACTGGTCGATGGCGGGGCCCATGGCGGGCGATCCGGATTGGTCAGGCGGAACGGTGTTTCGCGATGCGCGCGAGGTGACGATAGAGGCTCCTGCGTGGGCTGCCTATCGGGCCGTGTGCCGGGTGGGCGGCGCGAACGGTTGGTACGCGGTGTGGTTGTGGAAGATCCGAGGCTGGCTGGATCGTGCGGCGGGCGGGCCGGGTTTGCGGCGAGGTCGCAGGCATCCGGATTCGCTGCGGTATGGCGATGCTCTGGATTTCTGGCGCGTGGTGGGGTTGGAGAAGAATCGGTCGCTTTCATTGCGCGCGGAGATGCGGGTGCCGGGCGAGGCTCTGCTGGATTTTCGCATTGAGGCGGAGGACGATGGCCGGTGCAAGTTGGTGCAAACCGCGCTGTTCGAGCCCAAGGGATTGTTCGGGTTGCTGTACTGGTATGCCGTGCTGCCGTTCCACGGGCTGGTGTTTCGCGGGATGTTGGCGGGGATTGAGCGGGATGCGGTGCGGATCGCGGGGCTTGGGGAGTTCGGCGAGCGCGAGGTGTAGCACCGGCTCGACAGGAGTGTTTTAGGCCTGTAGACTTCCACTATGTCGAAGTGGATCGGGATGCTTTTGATAGGTTTGACACTGGGAACGATCGACGCTCAACAGCGTGTACCTCCAGGGCCAGTTGTCGCTCAGATCGAGCCTCGCCTCGCAGAACGCAACCTTCGCCAGAAAGTAGCGCCTCAGTATCCGGACAGCGCCCGCGAAGCTCGGGTGCAGGGCGTGGTCAGAGTCGTGGTCCGGATTGGATCCGATGGGCGAATCCAAGAGGCTCGGGTTGTTCGCGGCCCGGCGATGCTTCGCGAGGCCGCTTTGAGTGCTGTCGAGCGCTGGGTCTACGATCCGTTTGTTCGTAACGGGCAAGCCGTACCGGTGATGACGGAAATCGACGTTCCCTTCACGCTTCGGTAGCCTACGGCAGCAAAACGGTCCGATTCAGCCACAGAATGTTATCCCAGCTCAGGACCTTCTCGGTGCCGTCGAACAACTTCGACCAACTGCCGCCGCCGGCTTTGAATTTGAAGCTCTTCACGTGGTCAGGCGGATTGGTGGTCACATTCTTCATGATGTCGAGCACTTGTTCCTGGCGGGAGATCTGGTAGAAGGTCGGGTTCTTGGCGGAATAGAACTTGGTATCACCCAGGGGGCGGACGGCGGCGGAACCGCGTTGGAAGGTGATGTCCATTTCCAGGTGTTCGCCGGTGGCGGCTTGGAAGGACCAATGTTGGGTCTGCAGGATGGGGTTGAAGCCGCTGGTTTCGGTGGTCATCGAGTGTTTGCTGGCGAGCAGGTAGTTCGCGTACGGACCGGGGGCGTCGTCTGCGGTAAGGCCGCCGATGATCAGCTGCGAGCCTTCGCCGGCGGCGTTCTTGACTGGAACGGCCAGGTAGACCAAGCGGTTGCTGCCTTTGCCCTTGGGGGTGCCGTCGGGGTTGTTGATGGTGACGCGGTCAATGAATACGACGCGCACGTTGCAGTCCTTGGCGGCTCCGGTGGTCGAGACATTCATGGTGAAGCCGGAGGGGACGAACTTGGCGAGTTCGGCGTCGGGGACCTTGAGGTCTAGTTGGAAGCGGGTCTCGTTACTATGCTCAATGGGAGTCTCGGCATTGGCCGTAACGGCGGCAACGGAGGCGGCGAGCAGGAAGGGAAGCAAAAAGCGCATGGAACGATTGTACAAGGGCACGGAATTCTGTAACGCGGGCAGATGCGGGGACATCCAAAGACTAGATATGATGGACAACATGAAACGAACGGTTCTGTTGTTGACGCCCTTGGCGATTGCGCTGGTTGGTTCGGGTTCGGCCATGGCGCAGGGACTCCCGGACGGTGAAGGCCGCGACGTTTACGAGAACGTCTGTGGCGCCTGCCACGGAGCGGATATTGTGATTGGTTCTCAGGGCTCGAAGACTCGCTGGGAAGAGACTGTGGACGCGATGAAGAATCGCGGCGCGTCGGGCAGCGAAGAAGACTTCAAGATCGTGACGAATTATCTGGCGCGTTATTTCGGCCAGTCCGTGAATATGAACACCGCGACGCCGGCGGAATTGGAAACGGACCTTGGCTTGAAGAAGGCCGAAGTGGACGCGATCGTGGCGGCTCGCACGGCGGCGAAGATCGCGAACTTCGATGCGTTGGTGAAGGTCCCCGGCGTGAACGTAAAGGAACTGACCGCGCTGAAGGCTCGCCTGAAGTTCTAAGAATTACGAAAGACTGGCAAACGCCTCCTTAAGATCCCCGAGCACGGCTTGGGGGCTTTCGGAGGCGTTTTTCATTGGAATGCGCA
Source organism: Bryobacterales bacterium (assembly GCA_947467395.1). Classification (GTDB taxonomy): domain Bacteria; phylum Acidobacteriota; class Terriglobia; order Bryobacterales; family Bryobacteraceae; genus Palsa-187. The sequence goes on along the minus strand of CANIIC010000004.1, from coordinate 49,273 downwards.
AAACACCGGCGGGCGTAAACTGTGCGCCGGCCTTGGTGTTGAGCAGGGTCATGAGTTTGGCCGGCTCGATGCGGGAGCCGGGGTGGAATTTGATGTTCAGCCAGGTGCCGCGGCGGTCGACGGCTTCGATGGCCAGGCGCTGGGCGGCGGCCTTGAGCTGGGCGAACTGGATGAGGGTTTCGACGGCTTCCGGAATGGCACCGTAGCGGTCGCTGAGTTCTGCTCGGGTGGTTTCGGCCTGGCTGTCGTCGTGGACGTCGGCGATTTTCTTGTAAGCGCGCAGGCGCTGCTGTTCGTCGGTGACGTATTCCGACGGAATGCGGATATCGAGGCCGAGGTTGAGTGTGGAAGAGACTTCGAGCGGGGCCTCTTCGCCGCGCAGTTCGCGGACGGTTTCTTCGAGCAGGCGGACGTAGGTGTCGAAGCCGACGCTGGCGATGTGGCCGTGCTGTTCGCCGCTGAGGATGTTGCCTGCGCCGCGGAGTTCGAGGTCGAGGGCGGCGATTTTGAAGCCGGCGCCGAGGTCGGAGAATTCGCGGAGTGCGGCGAGGCGCTTGCGGGCGATCTCGCTGATCTCCTTGTCGCCGGGGACCAGCAGGTACGCATAGGCACGGCGGTTGCTGCGGCCGACGCGGCCACGCAGCTGGTAGAGCTCGCTTAAGCCGTGGCGTTCGGCATGATCGATGACGATGGTGTTGGCGAGCGGGACATCGATGCCGTTTTCGACGATCGTGGTGCAGACGAAGACGTCGAATTCGTGGCGCATGAAGCCGAGCAGGACGCGCTCCAGTTCCTTTTCGCCCATCTGGCCGTGGCCGACGGCGATGCGGGCGTTGGGCACCATCTCTTGAATCCAGGCAGCGCGGGCGAAGATCGATTCGACGCGGTTGTGGATGAAGTAGACCTGGCCGCCTCGGGACATCTCCTGTTCGATGGCGGTTTTGATGAGGTCCCCGTCGAAGTGAGCGACGACGGTGTGGATGGCGAGGCGATCCTTGGGGGGCGTCTCGATGACGCTCATGTCGCGGATGCCGAGTAGGGACATGTGCAGCGTGCGCGGGATGGGCGTGGCGCTCATCGTCAGCACGTGTACGTTCTGGCGCATGTGTTTCAGGCGTTCTTTGTGTGCGACGCCGAAGCGTTGTTCTTCGTCGATGATGAGGATGCCGAGGTCGGCGAACTTGATGTCCTTCGACAGCAGCTTGTGGGTGCCGATGGCGATATCGACCTGGCCGGACTCCAGTTTCTCCATCGCTTCCTTGAGATGCTTCGCGGGGGTGAGGCGCGAGTACATCTCGATCTTCACGGGGAAGGCGGCGAAGCGACGCTTGAAGGTTTCAAAGTGCTGGAAGGCGAGGACGGTGGTGGGTGCGAGGACGGCGACTTGCTTGCCGTCGCCCAGAGCCTTGAAGGCGGCACGCATGGCGACTTCAGTCTTGCCGAAGCCGACGTCGCCGCACAGCAAGCGGTCCATGGGATGCGTGGATTCGAGGTCGCGCTTGATCTCTTTGACGGCCTGCAACTGGTCTTTGGTTTCGGTGAAGTCGAAGGCGTCTTCGAACTCGCGTTGCCAGTTGGAATCGGGGGAGAAGGCGAAGCCGTCGGTCATGCGGCGCTGGGCGTAGAGCTTGAGTAGCTCGTCGGCCATGTCGCGCATCTTGGTTTTGACACGGGCTTTGCGGGCGGTCCAGGTGCTGCCGCCGAGCTTGTCGACCTGCGGCGTGCCTTCGCCGGCTCCACGGTATTTCTCGACCAGATCGAGACGGGTGAGCGGGACGTAGAGCTTGGCTTCGTTGGCGTATTCCAACACCATGAAGTCGCCCTTTTGCTCACCCTGGGCGATCTCGCGGATGGCGACGAATTTGCCAACACCGTGTTGCTTGTGGACGACGTAGTCGCCGGGCTTGAGGTCGGCGATGTCACTGGCGAAGGCTGCTGCGGCGGCTTTGTTGAAGCCGGGCGCCTGCGGCATCAGGTCGGAGGAGCCGAACAGGTCCTCGCTACCGATGAAAGCGATCTTGGATTCGGGGAAGACGGTCCCGCGGCGGATGTGGCCTTTAACGAGATAGGTGCTGGCGACAGGGCCGGCGAGATAGGAACGCTCAGAGAGATAGGGCGTGGCGGCTTCGTTCGGCGCGAGGCCGAGGGTGAAGGGCACGGAGTATTCGCGAAGGACGTCGGCGAGACGTTCGAGTTCGCCGTTCGAAGGGGCGCAGAAGGCGACCCGGTAGCCTTGCTCGACGAAGTTCTTGGCTTCGGCGACGGCGACCTGCATGTTGCCGCCGAAGGTCAGGGCCGGTCGGCTGGCGATGTGCGGCGAGTCGGCGCCGATGTGGAGTTCTTCGAAGGTCAGCTGGGTGTGCTTGGCGGCGCGCTCGGCGAATTCCGGCCAGGTGAAGAAGTTCGCGGCGGCCTCTCCGGCGCATTCTTCGTGATCGGCTTCGAGTTGGGTGAGGCGCTTCCAGAGTCGTTCGGCGGCGGAGACGATGTCGGCGGGTTCGTCGAGCAGGACGAGGGCGCGCGGGGCGAGGTCGAGCAGCGAGTTCGGGCGCGGCTGATCGATGGCGACCGAGAATTCCCAGCCGAGGTGGTCAGCATCGCCTTGCGGGGTTTCGCGCAGCGGGAGGATCTCGGCTTCGGTGATTTTGTGGACGCTGCGTTGAGTGGCGACGTCGAACCTACGGATCGACTCGATCTCATCGCCGAAGAATTCGACGCGCAACGGTTGGGCGCTTTCCGACCCAAAGACGTCGAGGATGCCGCCGCGGATGGAGTATTCGCCGACCATCTCGACGGGGTCGCGTCGTTCGTAGCCGATCGACTTGAGATGCGCCTCGATCATCTCGAGCGGAAGCTCTTCGCCTTTGCGGAGCGTCAACGAGAGACTGCGATAGAAGTCGGCATCGTTGGTGCGGACCAGGGCTGAGGCCAGCGGCGCGACGGTGATCGGGGAGTGGCCGTTTGAGAGTCGATAGAGGCCGATGGCGCGCTGTTCACTGATTTCCGAATGCGGCGATAGGTGTTGGCCGGGGAGCACGTCGAATCCAGGGAGCAGGGAAGGCCGACCTGCTTCGGGTCGGCCGATGAGCAGCGTGAAGAAACTCTCCGCGAGTTCGGCCAAGGTTTCGGCGCGTTGGTTGCCGTCGGCGATCAGGACGATGGGTCGTTCGGTGAGCTGCCAGAGTAGGACGGTATAGAGGGCCTTGGCGGTGGGCGTAAGGCCGGAGAGTGAATACGGTCCGGCTTCGCCACGGATGAGGCGCGCAACGATGTCCTGAAAGGCAGGATCTTTGGAAACGGTCTGAAAGAGATCGCGGACGGCGGGATGCGTCACGGAAGGCGGGCCAGGAGTTCTTTCTCGATATTGGTGGTGGAGAAGCCGGGTTCGAGGGAGAGCGCCATCACTTGACCGCCAGCGGCTTCGACTTCTTCGCGCCCGGCGATGAAGTGGGCCCAATCTGCGCCTTTGATCAGGATGTCCGGCAGGACTTCGGCGATGAGTTCGCGCGGGGTGTCTTCGTCAAAGAAGGTAACGGCATCGACGGCTTCGAGCGCGAGGGCCATGGCGGCGCGGTCCTGTTCGTTCATCAGGGGACGCGAGGGTCCTTTGAGACGCGCAACGCTGGCATCGGTGTTCAGGGCGAGAATAAGGACGTCGCCTTCGGAGCGGGAGCGTTCGAGTAGGCGGATATGGCCCGGATGGAGAAGGTCGTAACAGCCGTTGGTGAAAACGACGGTCTTGCCAGCGATGCGCCACTGGGCGCGTTGACGAACGAGTTCAGGTCGAGTGTAGAAGGTGCCCATAAAGGAGACGGGCGGAGGTCCCGCCTCCCTTAGTTTACCTCCGGCTTAGTTGCCGGAGCGCATGGCGCGATAGACGGAGAGAGTTTGCCGATCGCGCAGTTCGGAGAGGATGGGCGGTGTGAAGGCCAAGGCCACGAGGGCGATTTGTGCCGTCAGCACTGCATCGAAGTTGCCTAGTTCATGTTGGACCGCGGCACGCACAGTGGCGGCCAGCACACCTACGGCAAGGGCAGCTACGCCCCAAGCCGCGAATTTGTTTCCGGAGTTTTGCAGCTTTGTCATAGTTTTCCTTCTGTCCCTTTAGACGTAAACGCGGCCGAAAGGGTTCGATAAATTTTCTACACAGGGGGCACGAAACGTTTTTGAAAGTTCTGCGTCGATTGCAGTGAGGAGAAGTTCCAACACTCTATGACATCTAATAAACGGTCGGTATTGGCAGGGGCGGCGCTGGCGGCGATCGGCGCTGTAGCCGGAGCTTGGGTCACGGCCAAGACCGGTATGTTCCCGTTTCAACAGGTTCCGGCGGCGGCGCAATCGAATGCCGAGCCGGAAGTTTCCTTCCGTGCTGGGTTTGGTCAGGTTGTAAAGAAAGTGCAACCGGCGGTGGTCAGCATCATGGCGACCACGAATGCGAAGGTGGTGGAAAACCGGCGTGGTCAGCAACCGAATTTGCCGGATGGGTTTGACCTGCGTGACTTCTTTGGAGGCGGCGGACAGATCCCGTTCGATGTGCCGCAGGGGCCGAAGCAGGGCTTGGGCTCCGGCGTGATCGTGTCGGCGGATGGCTACATCCTGACCAATAACCACGTGGTGGATGGCGCCGACCAGGTGCGGGTGAACCTGCAGGACAATCGCGAGTTCACGGCGAAGGTGATCGGCAAGGACGCGCAGAGCGATGTGGCGGTGGTGAAGATTGAGGCCTCGGGCTTGCCGTACGTGAACTTCGGCGATTCCGAAGGCGTGCAGGTGGGCGACATCGTGCTGGCATTGGGGAATCCGTTCGGCATCGGCCAGACGGTGACCATGGGCATCGTGGGTGCGACGCATCGCAACACCAACCAGGGCATTGAAGATTATGAAGACTTTATCCAGACGGACGCGGCGATTAATCCTGGTAATTCGGGCGGGGCGCTGGTGAACCTGAAGGGTGAGTTGATCGGCATCAATACCGCGATCCTAAGCCGCAGCGGCGGTAACCAGGGCGTTGGGTTCGCGATCCCGGCCCGCACAGCGCACAACGTGATGGACCAGATCGTGAAGCACGGCAAGGTATCGCGCGGCTTCATGGGCGTCACGATTCAGTCGCTGAATGGTTCGGTGGCCAAGCAGTTCAAGTACAGCGGGTCGCGCGGCGCGCTGGTGAGTGATGTGAGTCCGGACAGCCCCGCGGATAAGGCGGGGATCAAAGCGGGCGACATCCTGACGGAAGTGAACGGCACGAAGGTGGCGGATTCGGCTGACCTGCGGGTGCGGATCGCGGCACTGAGTCCGGGTTCGACGGCCAAGTTGCGCGTGTTCCGTGATGGATCGGAGCGCGACATCAACGTGGTGTTGGGTTCGCAGCCGGGTCAGGAAGTGGCGTCGAACGAGCGCGGGCAGAACCAGGGCGATGGTCCCCGGTTAGGCGTTTCGGTCGAGCCGGCGTCGCGCTCGGGGCGTGGGCGGACGGGTGGCCTGGTGATCACCAACGTGGCTCAGGGCAGCGCGGCGGAAGAGGCCGGTTTGCGCAGTGGCGACATCATCCTGGAAGTAAACCGGAAGCCGATCAGCGATCCGGCTGAGTTCCAGAAGATGGTGCGAGAATCCGCGAACGAACCGCTGCTGCTGTACGTAGAGAGTAGTAGTGATCGCGGGACGCAGAAGGGAGCTTCTGCTCGGCACTTTGCGACGGTGCAACCGCGCTAAGACTTATTCCCCTGTAGTGAAACTGTGGGCAGTCCGGTTCGCCGGGCTGCCCTTTTTTGTTAGACGACGGCGCCTTTCCATTTACCGCGGCGAAACAGGATCACGGCGAGGAGGGCGAGCAGGGTGTCGGCGGTGATGATGGCGGTCCAGGCTCCGACGGGTCCCCATCCCATGGGGATGGCCAGGTAGTAACCGAGCGGAATCTGGCACAGCCAGAAGCAGATCAGGTTCAGGATCGTTGGAGTGAAGGTATCGCCCGCGCCGTTGAAGGCCGCGGAGAGCACCATGCCGTAGGCATACGAGATGTTGCCGTAGCTCAGCATGCGCAGGCCGCTGACGGCAATGGGGACCACTTCAGGATCGTCGGTGAACAGGTGGATCAACGGTTCGGCGAAGGCGATGAAGAAGACGCCGATGGCTCCCAGGAAGATCGTATTGAAGAGGCCAGTGCGCCAGACGGCCTGTTCGGCACGGTCGGGGCGTTTGGCTCCCAGGTTCTGTCCGACTAGCGTGGCGGCGGCGTTGCTCATGCCCCAACTGGGGAGAATCGCGAAGAGGACGATCTTGATAGCGAGTGTGTTCGCGGCGACGGCGGCGGAAGAGAATCCGGCAATGATGCGCACGATGCCGACCCAGGACGCCATCTGCACCAGGTATTGAAACATGGCGGTGAGCGAGAGGCGGAGCATGCTGAACATCACTTTCGTGTCGATGCGGACTTGTTCGTGATGGATAGAGATGCGGCCTTTGCCCCGGAACAGGATCCACAGTTGCAGCAGCACGCCGGTGCCGCGTCCGATGGTGGTGCCGACGGCCGAGCCTGTGACGCCGAGCTCGGGGAAGGGCCCCCAACCGAAGATCAGGAACGGGTTGAGGACGATGTTCACCAGATTCGCGATCCACAGGACGCGCATGGCGATGGCGGGATCGCCAGCACCGCGGAAGACGGCGTTGATCAGGAAGAGCAGGAAGACGGTCGCGCTGCCACTGACGATGGTGCGCGTGTAGTTGGTGCCGGTGCGGATGACGCTTTCCGAGCCTCCGAGGACGCGCAGGAGGTCGGGCGCGAAAACGTAGCCGATGATGGCGACGATGCTGGAGATGATGAGGCCCAGCAGGATAGCTTGGATCGCCGCGATGCCGGCTCCGGCGTTGTCCTTCTCGCCGACACGGCGGGCGACGACGGCGGTGGCTCCGACGCTCAAGCCGATGGCCATGCAGAAGACCAGCGTGAGTCCGGTTTCGGTGAGGCCGACTGTGGCGATGGCGTCGGCACCGAGCCGCGCGACCCAGAAGACGTCTGCGAGGCCGAAGAGAGACTCCATAAACATCTCGAGGACCATGGGCACGGCCAGCAAGAAGATGGCGCGGTTGAGGCTGCCGGCTGTGTAGTCGTGATGCACGCCGCGGATGGCGTCCCAGATTTCAGAGCGCCAGGAAGGTTGGGGAACGGTGGAAATAACGGTGGGTCCTTACGAGTCTCTCAGTGTAGCGTGAGCACCCTCTACGGTATCTGACCGAATGCTGAAACCTTCGAAATGCGATAGCATCTGAAACAACAGGACATGTTTCACCCGCACCACAACCTGAGCGATGAAGTGAATCGCAACATTGTGCAGAGCGAGATCGAGGGTGGCCTCGACTTGCGGCACCTGGCACGTCCTGCATTGGTCGAAGTTTCCACGCAAAACACGCGCTATAGGCTGGTGATGGAAGGTGATAACGAGGCCTGGATTGAGGGGCATCCGCAGTTTTGCCCGGAGCCGGTGCTGGTGGAGATCGCGGGATCGAACTGGGGCGGGTCGATGATCAAGGCCCACTATCTGGGGCGGGGCATGCACATGGAATTCCGCCATCCGCAGTTTCCGGGCGTGATTGTGACTTCGGCGATCGTGGATATTCGAGTATTGTCGGAAGCGGCCTAGCTCGCCGGACCGCTAGCCGCAGACAAGGTTCGAGAGTTCGCGCAGGTCGTCGATCAGCAGATCGGGCGGGACTTCTTTTAACGTGTAGGGCTGGAAGCCCCAACTGACACCCACGGACAACGTGCCTGCGTTGCGCGCGGTCAGGATGTCGATGGAGCTATCGCCGACCATCACGGTCTTCCTGGGAGCGACACCACGTTCCTGGACGAGTGCGTTCAGGCCTACGGGATGCGGCTTCTTTTCGACGAAACTGTTGCCACCGTAGATCCTGAAGAAGTGGAGGTCGAGGCCCAGACCTTCGAGCAGCGTGACGCTGAAGCGCACCGGCTTGTTGGTGAGGATGGCGAGCGATTTGCCGGCATCGTGCATCTGGTCGAGGGCTTCGCGCACGCCGGGGTACAGCGTGGTGTCGTCGAGCATGTGCTCGCGGTAATACTCAAGGAAGTATTTGAGGGCTTCGTCCAACTGCGCCTGCGTGGCATCGGGCAGTGCGCGCTTCACCAGCATCGGTGCGCCGTTGCCGACGTAAGACGAGACCTGTTCGAGCGGAAGAGGGCCTAGGCCCATCCACGCTCGGGTGGCGTTTACGGAGTTGGCCAAGTCGGTTTTCGAATCGATCAAGGTCCCGTCGAGGTCAAAGATCAGGAGTTCAGCGGACTTCATTGTTGGACGGCCTTGGGGGGAGCAGCTTTGGGTAGCTTGGACTTCGCCTTGGTCTTGGAATTTGCTTTGGGCGGGATGATTTCCACCTGCTTCGGTTTCGGCTCGGCCTTGGGTTCATCCTTGACGGCTGGCGTAGCATCGAAGCGCTGTTCGACGCGGCGCTTGGCTTTCTCGACTTCTTCGTTCCAGGATTTCTTGATTTCGGTGACGCTTCCTGAGACAGCCTTCTTCAGTCCGGAGGGTGCGAGGCCCGTGACGAAGTCCGAAGCACTCAGGGCGTAAGGCAGTAGGGTGGAGCTGCGCATGAACTCCGGTACAGGTCGCGGGGTGGCGGCGATCAGGGCAGCGGTGGCCGCGGCGGCGACGAAGATCCCGCGCACGAGGCCGAAGCCTGCGCCAGCCAGGCGATCGAGCGGTCCCAATCCGACGAACTTGAAGGCGGTCGAGATGATGCGGCCCAGGATGCCGCCGGCCACCATCACGATCAGGAAGACGGTGAGGAAGCCGAATAAGTCGGCCACGGTCTCTGATCCGAGCGTGCCGACATACCAGGCGGCGGGCGTTTTATAGAACCAGAAGCCCAGCAGGACGCCTGCGAAGGCGGCGATGAGGCCGAAGGCGGCTCGGGTGAAGCCGGACATGAAGCCGGCGATGACTGAGCCCCCGACGATCACCGCCAGCAGGATGTCTACGAAATTCATGGCTTACAGAGTCCGGCCGCTGAGGATGCGGTAAGCCTCAATGTACTTCTCGGCGGTTTTCTTGGCCACCTCGGGCGGCAGCGGCGGAGCGGGCGGCTGTTTGTCCCAGTGGATGGATTCCAGATAGTCGCGCACGAACTGCTTGTCGAAGGACGCCTGGCTTTGGCCCGGCGTGTAGGTGTCGACGCTCCAGAAACGAGAGGAGTCGGGCGTGAGCACTTCGTCGGCGAGCGTGATCTGGCCGTCATAGACGCCGAATTCGAGTTTCGTGTCGGCGATGATGATGCCCTTCGAGCGCGCGTATTCGGAGGCCTTCTGATAGACGGCCAAAGTGAGATCGCGGAGCTTGGCGGCGTTGTCCGCGCCGATGAGCTTCACGGTTTCCTCAAACGAGATGTTCTCGTCGTGACCGCTTTCGGCTTTCGTTGCCGGGGTGAAGATGGGTTCGGGCAGCTTGTCCGATTCGCGCAAGCCGGCGGGAAGCTTGATTCCGCACACCGAGCCAGTCTGCTTGTAGTCCTTCCAGCCGGAACCGGACAGGTAGCCCCGGACGACACATTCCACCTGGAACATGTCGCAGCGTTTCACCCACATGGAGCGGCCGGCCATTTCGGGCGGCAAGCCGGTGGTGTCGCTGCTGATGAAGTGGTTGGGGACCAGGTCCTTCAGGAAATCGAGCCAGAACAGCGTCATCTGCGTGAGAACGCGGCCCTTATCGGGGATGCCTGTGGGCAGGATGTAGTCGAAGGCGGAGATCCGGTCCGTAGTAATGATGAGGAGCCGATCCGCCGATGGAGCTTCATAGACGTCACGGACCTTACCACGTCCTAGGAGTTTGTACCCGGCGAGTTGCGTCTCAAGGACGACGCCGGAGGGTTGGTTTTCAGGTAAAGAGGCCAAACCCAATTATACTAAGTGAATTCCATGCTTCTTTCCATCTTGATCCCGGTTTATAACGAGCGAACAGTTGTAGAACGAAGTCTGGCGATGGTTCTAGCCGCTCCGTTACCAGAGAACATGGATCGGGAACTGGTGATCGTGGACGATTGTTCGACGGACGGAACGTCAGCGATTCTGGAGCGAATTGCGAGCGAACACCCGGAGATCCGCTTATTCCGGCAAAAGGTGAATCAGGGCAAGGGTGCGGCAGTGCGGCGGGCGATTCAGGAAGCGGTGGGCGACTTCTGCCTGATTCAGGACGCGGATCTGGAATACGATGCCGCGGAGTATCCGAAGCTGATGAAACCGCTGCTGGACGGGCACGCTGATGCCGTGTTCGGGTCGCGGTATTTGGCCGGCGACCAGACGCGTGTGCTGCCGTACTGGCATTCGATGATCAACAAGTTCCTTACGCTGGTCTCGAACATGTTCAGCAACCTGAACGTTACGGATATGGAGACCTGTTACAAGGTGTTCCGGACGGATCTACTGAAGAGCATCCCGATTCGTAGTGACCGGTTCGGCTTTGAGCCGGAGATCACGATGAAGGTCTCCAAACGCAAGCTGCGCGTGTACGAAGTCCCGATCAGCTACCACGGGCGCACGTATGAGGAAGGCAAAAAGATCGGCTGGAAGGACGGGGCGAAGGCCTTGGGTGTGGTGCTGTATTTCTGGGCGGTGGACGATCTGTACACGCCGGATTATGGGCGCGGGCTGCTGAATAGTCTGACGGGTACGCCGCAGTATGTGAACTGGGTGACCAGCCTGATCCGTCCGCATCTGGGCGCCACGATTTTGGAGATTGGTGCGGGCCTGGGGAATTTCACAGGCCGGTTAATGGGAAAGAAGCTGCAGTTCGTGGCGGCGGAGAAAGATCCCCTGTATCTCCACGCGTTGCGAAACCGGTTTCTGAAGACGCCGAGCGTTCACGTTGCACAATTGGACCCTGACGATCCGACAGCGTACGGGTTATGGGCAGGCCAGTTCGAAAGCGCATTGTGCGTGAACACGCTGGATTCGGTCGAAGATCCGGCAAGCGTGTTGAAGTCACTGGCAGCCTCTCTCAAGCCGGGCGGGAATATCGTGGTCCTGGTGCCACAGGGACCGGGGTTGTTCGGACCGTTGGATGTGGGCCTGGGCCAGAAGCGCCGATTCTCCGCCGAACAACTGCGACAACTGCTGGAGGGCGCCGGCTTCGAAGTGGTGCAGGAACAGGGATTCAACAAGATCGGATCGTTGTCGTGGTGGATTTCCGGCAAGTTGCTGGGACAGCGCCAGATGAATCGCCTATTGCTGAAGTTGTGGGACAAGACGGTGTGGTTCTGGCGGCGCGTGGATGTGCTGCTGCCGTGGCGCGGCTTGTCCTTGATCGCGGTGGCACGCCTGAAGGCGTAACCGGATTTCGCCGATACGCAGAAGAGAGAACATGGCTTCCCAAAAGAAATTTGTGGTGACTGGTGGTGCGGGCTTTATCGGCTCGCAACTGGTTCGAACTTTGCTGCCGCATGGATCCGTGGCTGTGGTGGACAATCTGCTGACAGGGCATGAAAACAACGTAGCCGAGGTCCGGTCACAGATCGAGTTTCACAAAATCGACATCCGGGATGCGGCGGCGTTGCTGCCGGTGATGCAAGGCGTCGACACGGTGTTTCATCTGGCGGCGATTCCATCCGTGCCGCGTTCGATCGATGAACCGGAGCCGTCTCACACGGTGAATATTGACGGAACCTTCAATGTGTTCCGCGCCGCACAACTGGGTGGTGTTCGTCGGGTGGTGTATGCCGCTTCGTCGTCGGCGTATGGCGATACGGAAGTGTTGCCGAAGACGGAGTCTATGGCGCCGCGGCCGATGTCCCCGTATGCGGTGCAGAAGCTGGTTGGCGAGTATTACGCATCGGTGTTTCACAGTTGCTTTGGTCTCGAAACCGTAGCGCTGCGATTCTTTAATGTCTTCGGACCGCGCCAGGATCCGTCTAGCGCTTATTCCGGCGTGCTGAGCCTGTTCATGAAGCATTTGCTGGCGCGCACTTCGCCAACGATCTTTGGCGACGGCGAGCAGTCGCGCGATTTTACATATGTGGAAGATGTTGCGGGCCTAGTGTACAAGGCCTCGCTGGCAAATGGTGTGGCGGGCAAGATGTTCAACGCGGGTAACGGAGGCAATTTCACGCTGAATCAGACGTGGAAGCTGCTGCAAGAAATAGAAGGTGTTTCGTTACCGGCGAATTACGGTCCGCCTCGCGCCGGCGACGTACGTGCGTCGATGGCGGATACGGCTTCCGCGGTGCGCGAGTTGGGACATGCGCCGCAGTTCTCGTTTGAAGAAGGCTTAAAGCGCACGCTCGAATGGTACCGGACATCGCTCTAAGCGAGCATCGTAAACTGTCGTTATGAGTGGCATCCGCAACGGACGTCCCAGCATGCGTGGCAGTTCGCGCCCGCGCCCCACTTCCGGCCAACCACCCACGGCGCCGACGTATACCGGGCCGGTGGTGTTTCATACCTTGCCGCAGCACCAAGCCGTCCGCGGGCGCAAGAAGGTATTGTTTGTGTGCATCGGGAATTCGTGCCGCAGCCAGATGGCGGAAGGCTTCGCCAAGGCTTATGGCCACGATGTCCTGGACGTCTACAGCGCAGGCTTGAGTCCCGCGATGATCGTGCAGGATGAGACATTCCAAACCATGCTCGAACGGGGCGTAAAGTTGGAAGGGCAGTTTCCTAAGGGCATCGAGATGATGGTTCGCGCGCCGTTTGACGTGGTGGTGAACATGAGCGGCGACGTCCTGCCTCGCATGAACGCGGCGCGGATTCTGGAATGGAAGGTTCGTGACCCGATTGGGCGGTCGGACGAGATCTACCAAGAAGTCGCCGAGCAGATCGAGCGAATGGTCAAGGGACTTATCGCCGAGCTCCGGTAGCCGTGGCGGCGGGACGCACGTCCTTGATGATGGTCTGCCAGGGCGCGTAGCCGCGCGCGGCGCTATAGGCGTCGTCTTCAAATTGCACCACCAGATCCACGATGGAGCCGGGCTGAAGTTCGTTCGCGCGTTCCGCGAAATTCCAGGCCTTCGCTTTGAGCGCGCGACCGGAGGAGCGGCGGAAATCGACAAATACGTGCTTCTCTTTCTTGATATCGAGCTTGGAGACCTCAACGCCGCGTAGCGCAAACATAGGCGCGGGATTGCCGAAGCCGAAGGGCGCGAGCTTCAGTATTTCCAGAACGGCGTCGTCATTCACTTCATTCATCTCAATTTCACCGTCGAGGAGTAACTCGGCTTCAAAGTCGGATGGGCTGAGTCGTGAAGCCGCGTAGGCGCGGAAGCGTCCGCGGAACTCGGCAACGTTGGCTGCGTCCATTGTTAGGCCGGCAGCTTGGCGATGGCCACCGAACTTCTGGAACAGTTCGGGCATGGATTCGAGGCCGTCGAGCAGGTGGAACGCGGCGATGCTGCGGCCGGAGCCCTGCGCCAGACCGTTTTCGATGCCTAGAACAAAGACGGGGCGATGATAGCGTTCGACGACGCGGCTGGCGACGATGCCGACCACGCCGCGATGCCAGCCTTCGCCAGCGAAGATAAGCGCGGCATCGTCATCGGTGACAGGTTGTTCGAGGCACAGTTTGAGAATGGCCTCGGAGATGCCTTGTTCGGTCTGCTGGCGATCCGTGTTCAGCTCGTGAAGCTGCTTGGCCAGGGTCTGGGCGCGTTCGACGTCGCTGGTGAGGAACATCTCGATCACATCGGAAGCGCTGGCCATGCGTCCGGCGGCGTTGATGCGGGGGGCGACCCGGAAGGCGATCTGGGTGGCACTGGGATACGGCTCTCCGGGAGGGAAGCCGGAGACGTCCAGCAAGGCGCGGAGCCCGGGATTGCGGACGTCTTGGAGACCTTCAAGTCCGCGCTTTACGATGACGCGGTTCTCACCGGTGAGCGGCACCACGTCGGCGACGGTGGCGATGGCGACCAGTTTGAGGAACGAATCGAGCAGGCGTTCGCGCTTGGTGCCTTCCCAGCCGAAGCGGGTAGCGAGGGCGTCCATGAGTTTGAACGCAACACCGGCGCCGCAGAGATTCTTTTCTGGATAGTCGCAGTCGGGCCGGTTGGGGTTGAGCACCGCGACGGCCGGAGGCAGTTCGGTTTCGGGGAGGTGATGATCGGTGACGATGCAATCGATGCCCAGACTGCGGGCGTGTTCGACGACGGCGTTGGCGCGGATGCCGGTATCGACGCTGACGATCAGGGCGACGCCGGATGCGGCCGCTTCTTCGACCACTTCGCTGCGCATGCCGTAGCCATCACGGAGGCGATGCGGGACGTGGAAGTCGACTTGTCCACCTAGCAGTTCGATGCCCTTTTTCATGACGACCACGGCACTGGTTCCGTCCACGTCGTAGTCGCCGTAAAGCAGGATCTTCTCACGCTGCGTGATGGCGCGATGGAGGCGTTCGACAGCCTGCTCCATGTCCTTCAATAGGGCAGGAGAGTGCAGATCAGAGAGTTCGGGCGAGAAGTAGCGGCGGGCGGCTTCGAGCGTGCGATGACCTCGAGACCAGAGAACTCGGGTGGCGGGAACGCCCAAGCCGATATCGTGGGCGAGGCGGGCGATGGCCTCGGCGTCCTGCGCGACGTCACTGACGAAGGTCCACTTCAATTGTTCGAGTAGAAGCCGCCCAGGGGACGCTCGTCGGCTGGGCTGCTGAAGGAATCTTCGATGGTTTCCAGCAGTTCGGTGAGTTCGTCGTACCAGTCGGTCGGTTGGTCAAAAATATAGGTGCGGCGGCCGTGGGAGAACGACAGTTCCACCTGGCAGAGGAAACCTTCGTAGGCTCGCAAGTCGCGGAGGCGGGATTCGATGGTGCGGCGATCCTCGCGCTCCATGCGGGCGGCGGCCAGGTGTTCCATGGCGTCCTCGATCACCTCGGAGGTGAAGCGGCGGCCATATACAGTGATGAGCTTGGCTCCCGTGGCTTCCGCGGCAGTGACGAAGTCGCGATAGTCCGGGAACGATTCGGTATCCCAGTAGACAGCATCGGCACCGAGCTCGGGCCCACGGGGGAAACTGCGGAATATCGCAAGTCCACGGTCCTGCAGATGGGTGAGAATCTCTCTTTGGAGCTGTTCGAGGTTCGCCTTCACGTCTTTCCACGCTATCACAGGGGGCTGGGAGGTGGCGCAAGTTTTGGATCGCATGCTTAGAATCAATAAGATGCAGCGAAGGATGGCGGCTGAGTTGACGGTTTCAGGGTTGACAGTCGGGCTACGCTTTGGCTACATTAAAGTTTCCGATACCCGGATAAGGTTCACCCCGGTGTGAGTCTCCGGCCCAGCCCAAACAAGCCTACCGGCTAAACGTTTTGGGCAAAGGCGACGTTACATACGTTAGTAGGAGAGCAATGAAACAACACTACTTCGTAGTGGTCCTGGCGCACTCGCTCCATGGACGTCTACGACGGATTCACGTTCCTCACCACGCACTGTACGTGGTTCTCGGCCTGGCGCTGCTGGGATCTGTGTCGTTATTCGGCGCGGTTTCGAGCTACATGCGGATGGCCTGGAAGGTCGCGAATTACAACAACCTGCGCTCTGAAGTAGACACCCTGCGCAATCAATACAAAGAACTGCAGCGGCAGAATGTGGAAAAGCAGGAACAACTGGCTTCTCTGCAGGTGATGGCTTCCGAAGTGAGTTTGGCGCTGGGTCTGAAGCGCCGCCTGGAAGGTGCCGACGATATTTCGGCCGAAGGCGCGTTGATTCCGACCTACAGCGAATCCATCGAAGAGTACAACTTCCTGAAGGCGGCGACGCTTTCGCGCGGTCAGCGTTTGTACGCTCGCGCCTACCAGAAGAACATTGTTCCTACGGTGTGGCCGGTGAACGGCCAGATCGTGAGCCACTTTGGCGACCGCTCCGATCCGTTGAACGGCGAAGGCGGCTTCCACACGGGCGTCGATTTGAGCGCGCATACCGGCACTCCTGTGTTGTCGGCGGCGGACGGCATCGTGACGGCGGCGCAGTACGCGGGGCGTTACGGCAAGGCGATCGTGGTGGATCACGGCAACGGCATGACCACGTTGTACGCGCATCTTTCGAATTTCGAAGTGATCCCTGGCGAAGAAGTTCGCCGTGGTCAGTTGATCGCGCACTCCGGTGCCACGGGGCGCGTTTCGGGTCCGCACCTGCACTTTGAAGTACGTCAAGGTGGCAGCCCAGTGAACCCGTCGCGGTACTTGTCGCATTCGGCGATGATGACGCAGGTTCGTCCAGACCTTCCGTTCTAAGACCGACTTTCTAGTAACATCGATACATGATCTCGCGGCGATCCCTACTGGCGGTCGCCGCTTCTTCTTTTGCACCCACCTTTTTGCGGGCTGCCGCGCGCGGCTCGCTGATCGCTTCGGCGTTTTTCCGCTATGAAGACTTAGCGACGGAACTGCCGGTGCTGCGTCTGACCGACCCCAACTCCACAGCTATCCTACCTGCGGCGGCGGCGCTTCCCGTAGCTCGCAAGGGCGGGTTTCTGTTGTATGCGTCGGACCTTTCTGGCCGCTTTGAGGGGTATCGCATGGACCTGAAGAAGGGAGAATCGCGGCAGTTGACTGAGGCTGCAGATTTGGATCCCCAGTCGCTTGTCATGGTGCCCGGCGAGGCGGGATTTTGTTACTTCGACGGCGGGCGGCTGATGAGTCAGTTGTTCACGGGTGCGAGAACGACCCAGTGGTTGAAGGCATCGGAGGGGTTTGAGTTGGTGCCGTCCGCTGCCGTGAGCGTGGATGGACTGTTCTCGGCTGTCATCGAGAAGAAGGCCGCGGTGCATCGGCTGCGGCTGGTGAATGTGCGACTGGGCACGTCGACAACGCTGGCTGAGGATGACGAACCCATGCTGGAACCGTCGGTGCGGCCCAAGCGCGCGTCGGTGTTGTATCGGCGGGGCGGGAGCCTGTATCTAGCGAACTTCGATGGGAAACAGAATTATCGATTGAAGACGCTGGACGGTTCGGTGGCGCAGGCGCAGTGGAGTCCGGATGGGCGATCGCTGTTGTACCTGCATGTGCCGAGCGAAGCGGGGAAGCTCCGCAGTATTCGCGAGTTCACGCCGGATACGAATGAAGATCGCGCGGTTGCGGATACAACGCAGTTCGCGGCGTTTGCGCGCAACGCCGACGCGAGCGTGTTTGTGGGGGCGAGCATCAGCAAGGCGTCGCCGTATGTGTTGTTGCTGGCGCGAGCGGTGAAGCGTGAATTGACGTTGTGCGAACATCGGGCCAGCAATCCCGCGATGGTACATCCGCAGTTTTCGCCGAACAGCCAGCAGGTGTTCTTCTCTAGCGACCTGCACGGCAAGCCCGCGATTTATCGCATGGATGTGGAGAAACTGGTTTCCGATACGGCGCAGACGGAGGCTCTGTACAAGTGAAGGCTCCTGAGATTCGGTTCACCTGTCAGCCTGGTTGCACGAAGTGTTGCGACCAGCAGGGGTTCGTCTATGTGAGCGAGGCAGATATCCTGCGGGCGGCGAAGTTCGTGAAGCTATCGCCCGCGAAGTTCGAAGAGAAGTATGTGTACCGCACGACGAATCAACGGCGATTCCGCAAGCCTCCGGAGAAGCAGTGTCCGTTTCTTGAGAGCTACGGCTGCTCGATCCATCCAGCGAAGCCGACGCAGTGTAAGACGTTTCCGTTCTGGCCGGAACTGGTGGAGAATCGCGCGGAGTGGAAGCGCACGGGGAAGTATTGCCCTGGGATTGGCAAGGGCGAACTGATTCAGATCGGTGAGGCAATGGAACGGGCCGAGGAACAGCGGCTCGCGTACCCGGAAGACTACCCGGGCTAGCGCTGGCTCAAGCCGCCATCGACGGCGATCTGTTGGCCGGTAATGAACTCTGACGCGGTGAGGAAGAAGACCACGGCATCGGCGATTTCGTCGGCGGTACCGGCGCGCTTTATCGGCGTTTTCTCGATTAGGCGGGCGATGCGTTCGTCTTGTTCGCCGAACGGGATCACCCCGGGGGCGACAGCGTTCACAGAGATACTGGGGGCGAAGGCTTGGGCCAAGGCTCGGGTCAACATAGCGACGCCGGCCTTCGAGGCGCAGTAGTGAGCGTGCTCTGCCCAGGCTCGGATAGCGCCCATGGAGCTGATATTGACGATGCGGCCGCCTCCGGTGGCGAGCATGCGTTTCGCCGCTTGCTGGCAACAGAAGAAAGTCGCTTTCAGGTTCACGTCGTGGATGAAGTCCCAGTCGGCTTCGGTGATCTTCAGGGGATCGATGCGCGTGAAGCGAGCGGCATTGTTCACGACGCCATCGATGTGGCCGAAGTGGCCTTCGACTTCGGAGAACAGTTGCTCAATTTCTTCGACGTGGACGAGGTTGGCGCGGAAGAGCGGGGCGTTGCCGCATTCGGCGGAGGTTTCTCGGGCTTCGGTTTCAGATGAGCTGTAGTGGATCGCGACACGTGCGCCTTCGCGATGGAGTCGCAGGGCGATGCCGCGTCCCACGCGACGGGCTGCGCCGGTAACCAGGATGACTTTGCCGGTGAGAGGTTGCATCAGCGAACTTCTACTGTATCCGGTTCTTTACGTTCGTGGCCGGGCTTGGGCAGGCGTCCGGTCCAGTTGGCCCACGCCCACCAGACGGCGGTGGTGGAACTGAAGATTCCGCTCCACACGCCGATGACGCGGGGCGAGACGTGCTCGGAGGCGACGCCGGCGGCGGCCATGGAGAGGATCATCATGGTCCAGCTCCAGCTTTCGACGGTGGAGAAGACGCGGCCGCGGTAGTCGTTCGAGACGTAACGCAACAGTTGGCCGGTGTTCAGCACATTGCTGACGCCCATGGCGGCTCGGGACATGCCGATCCAGAAGAGCGCCATGTTGAAGGTCGGCGAAAGCGCGAACAGCACGTAGCTGCCGCCGTGGATGACGTAGGCGATCGAGATCGTGCGCTTGAAGCCTTCGTGCGAGAGGCGCGGGCTAAGGCGGTGGGCGACGACGGCTCCAATGACGAGGCCAACACCGGCGGCGGCCCACACGATTCCGATACCGGCTGGACCGCGCTGGAAGACAACTTCACCAAACAGGCTGAACAGGATCTGCGCCGCGCCGCCTCCGGTGGCCCAGCCGACCGAGATGAGGCCGATGCCGAAGATGAGCGGTGTGCCTCGCATGTAGCGGAGTCCTGCGGTGTAGTCGTGCCAGGGCGCGAGGCTTCGCAGGGTGACGTTGCCGCGCCGTGTGCTCGCGTCGGGCGGCAGTCGTAGTTGCCAGATGCACCAGGCCGAGGCAAGGAACGAACAGGCATTGAGGACGAACGCGGTCTCGTAGCCAAAGCCTGCGATCCAGGCTCCACCGATCAGGGAACCGACGGCCTGCGAGGTCCAGCGCGTCATCTGTGTGAGGGCGTTGGCGGATTGGAGCTCGGGTCCGGACGCGATCGACGGCATGATCGCCGAACGTCCGGCAGTGAAGAACGGCGACGCGAACATCAGCATGCCGCTCAGGATGTAGAGCAGCCAGGTACGCGAGGCCGGGATGCCCAGCAAGAAGGCGAGTGCAATGCAGGCGCGGACGAGATCGCTGGCGATCATGATCTTGCGGCGATCCATGCGATCGAGCAGGACGCCTGCAAGTGGTCCGGCGAACATCATAGGAACAGCTCGTGCGATCAGGATGCCAGCGACCACCAAGCCGGAGCCGGTGTTGGCCATGGCGAGGGCGAAGACGGCGACGTTGTTATAGTTGTCGCCGACTTCGCTGATGACTTGTCCGATCCAGGCGTAGCGAAAGTTGCGGTTGGAACGGAGAATGCCGGTGAGACTGCTCACGTCGTTGTTGCTTGCCAGGTTACTTGCCAGCGCGTTTGGCTTCCTGCCACAGGGCTTCCATTTCGGCGACCGTGGCTTCCTTGAGCGGCTTGCCCAAGCCGTCTTCGACATGAGCGAAGCGGCGGCGGAACTTTGAGTTGGTCTTGCGCAAGGCTTGCTCCGGATCGACCTTCAGGAAGCGGGCGATGTTGATGATGACGAACAGCAAGTCCCCGATCTCGCCTTCGACGTCTTCTTGCGAACCAGTCCTGCGGGCTTCGTCGAGCTCGCCCAATTCCTCGCGCATCTTGTCGAAGACTTGATCGACGTTCTCCCAGTCGAAACCGACGCCAGCTGCTTTGCGGGCGATGTGTTCTCCTTCGACCAGTGCCGGTAAGGCTCGCGGGATGTTGGCCAGCAGACCCTTGGGTTTGTCCTTGGATTTGTTCTCGACAGCCTTGATCTCATCCCAGCGCTTCAGGACTTCTTTGGAGGTCTTCGCGTCGCCGTCTCCGAAGACGTGCGGGTGGCGGCGGATCATCTTGCTGTTGATGGCCTCGATGGCATCGGTCACATCGAAGTGTCCGGCTTCGGCGGCCATTTGAGAGAAGAAGACCACTTGCAGCAGGATGTCGCCGAGTTCTTCGGAGAGTTCCTTCCAGTCGCGCTCATCGATGGCCTGCATCACTTCGTAGGTCTCTTCGAGCAGGTAGGGCTTGATGGTGTCGAAGGTCTGTTCGCGATCCCACGGGCAGCCGTCGGGGGCGCGCAGCCGGGCCATGATCTCGACGAGTTGGGCGAACTTTTCGGCTGCGAGTTGTTTAGGTTCCATGAAGTGTCCAGGCATGCTGGCCCTGCGGGGTGACGCCGATGCTGTCGAAATCGATGCGCACCAGCGTGCCGGGCCTGAAGTTGATGATCACACGGGATTCGCCGAGCAGCCAAGATGCGGCGGAAGAGAGCAATGGCTCATGTGCGACGAACAGCAGCGGGGAATCGGGGTCCATGTCGCGCACCTCGGCCCACAGGTCGATCGGGGCCGATTCGGGCGTGAGGCGGGTGCTGACGAGCACAGGTTCCTCGTAGTCGAAGACGCGCGCCGCTATGCGGGCGGTCTGTTGGGCGCGCAGGTAGGGACTCGCGACAATCCAGCGGGGTGCGACGCCGTCCTCACGGGCTTGTTCGAGCAGGGCTTTGACGGCGGTTTCGCCGACGTCGGTGAGGGCGCGGTCCTGATCGCGGCCAGAGGCGGCTCGGGATTCCGCAGCGCCATGCCGCAGTAGGTATAACTCCATGAATTTCCAGTATGCGGCAAGATTCGACGGACTCGACATTCCGTTTTTGGAAGACAAACTTCCAGACTTCATAGTTCGGGTGTGGTCCCCGGCCTAAGTTCCTGCAAATTTGGGGAATTCTGCGTACTCCCTAGATTGGAAGAGAAAATGCTGCGAAACTGATGGATACGTGTAGCTAGATGCGTGAACTTCGGCAACAGCTTACGAACGCACTGATGGCGGTGTTGACCGTCGCGGCTTTGATCGCGGCGGGAATCAACTTCCAGCAACAGGCGAAGTTCCGCCTGCCGGTGGATGGCGCCACCTGGGTAGATCAGGGCGGGCACGTGGTTGCGGTGGATGTGACGCGAGGAAGCCCTGCGTCACACGCGGGCATTCATCCGGGCGATTCGCTAAAGTCCATCGCCGGAGTGCGGGTGAATAACGCCTCGCAAGCCACCCAGATTCTCGCGAGCCTGGGGCCGTGGCGGAAGACCGACTATCGGATCGTGCACGGTGGCGTGGAGGTTCCGGCCACGGTCGTCATTGGCGAGGCGACGCACGACGGCACTCTCTACTATCAGTATCTGGTCGGCGTCATTTATCTGGCGATCGGACTGTATGTGTATGTCCGGCGGCGCGGTGCTCCGCGAGCTCTGCATTTCTTCCTGCTGTGTTTGGCGTCGTTCATCCTGTCCACGTTCCATTACACGGGCAAGCTGAACAACTTCGACAAAATCATCTACCTCGGCAACGTCACGGCGGGCTTCCTGGCTCCGGCGTTGTTCCTACATTTTGCATGTTCGTATCCGGAACAGCAGGCCTGGATTCGTCGTCGTGGGGCCGTGCTGCTGGCGTATCTGCCGGGGCTTGCGCTGGTGACGGCACACCTGGCGTTCAACTTCGGCTGGTTTCGTTCGGCGACGCCGCTGATCGAAGTACTGTGGGTTTTGGATCGCGTGTGGCTGGCCTACCTGTGCGTGTTCTACCTGGCAGGTGCCGCCGTGTTCGGGTATCAACGCAGCCGTGCAACGGATGCGATTGTGCGGCGTCAGCTGACGTGGCTGCGCAATGGAGCGCTGGCGGGGATTCTCCCGTTCACCCTGATCTACGCGCTGCCGTATCTGTTGGGCGTTGTGCCGAATCAGGGCATGAATCTGGCGGTCTTGTCGCTGCCGTTGATTCCGTTGACATGGTCTTACGCGATCCTGCGTTACCGCCTGATGGACGTCGACATCATCTTCGAGCAGGGCGCGGTGTATACGCTCGCGACGGTCGCGGTGTTGGGGATCTTCTATGGCCTGATCTTCTCGGTCAGCGGCACGGGGGAATTGAATGGGCTCGGCATGGGAGCAATCATCCTGATCGCAGCGTTCATCTTCCAACCGATTCGCGTGTGGATTCGCGAGATGCTGGACCGCTACGTCTTCTACAAGGACCGTTACGACTATCGGCGGACCTTGATTGAGTTTGCACGCGAACTGGGTTCTCCCACGGATCTGCACGCGATGCTGGAGTCGGTGGCGGATCGTTTGATTCGAACGCTGGGCATCCGGCACGTCGCGTTCTTCGTGCGCGATGAGGCCGATGACCGGTTCTTCCTGGAACTGGCCAGCAACCGGGCGGGGGATCAGACAGATGGAGTGCCGGGGCTCGACTTAAGCTTCCTGAGCGCAACGCCGGACAAGCCGTATCTCTTCTTTGAACGCACGCGGCACATGCTCGATGTGGTGTCGCACGAACTTCCTCCGGCGGCGCGGCGGTCGATTTCGGATCTGGAGTTGACGTACTACTTGCCGTGCGCGGCGCGGGGACGAACCATCGCCTACCTGGGCGTGAGCCGCACCGATTCGGGTGACTTCCTTTCGAGTGAAGACATTCAGTTGTTGCAAACGCTGACCGGCTACGTGGGCATCGCGATCGACAACGCAAAGCTGTATTCGTCGCTGCAGCGCAAGGTAGATGAGTACGAGCGGTTGAAGGAGTTCTCGGAAAATATCGTCGAATCGATACACGTCGGCATTTTGGCGGCGGACTTGGACGACCGCGTGGAGAGCTGGAATTCCCAGATGGAGAAGCTGACCGGAGTCTCGCGGCAAAGCGCATTGGGCCGGTCGCTGAGCGGGTTGCTGCCGCAGGATCTGTACGAATCGCTGGCTCCATCAGCGGGCGGCAGCGGACTGCAGAACATTTATCAGTATTTCTTCAAGGCTCGCGAGGCCACGTTGAACATCGCGACGGCGCCGCTGTTTTCTAAAGAAGGCGCGCGCATCGGTCGGCTGATTATTTTCGATGACGTGACCGATCGCGCGGAGTTGGAACGTCGCTTGGTGCAGGCCGACAAGCTGAGCTCGATCGGGTTGCTGGCGGCGGGCGTGGCGCATGAGGTAAATACGCCGTTGGCCGTCATCTCAACCTACGCGCAGATGCTGGCCAAGCAGATTTCGGGTGACGAACAGAAGGCGCCGCTCCTCGAGAAGATCGCGCGGCAAACCTTCCGGGCAAGCGAAATCGTGAATTCGTTGTTGAATTTTTCTCGCGTATCGCCCACGGAGTTCATCTCTGTAGATCTGAACAAGGTGATTCGCGAGACGGTGACGCTGGTCGACCACCAATTGGTGCAGTCGCGGGTCAAAATCGAACTCGCGTTGGATGATACGGCAGGCGTGATCAAGGGCAGCCCTGGCAAGCTGCAACAGGTGATGCTGAACCTGGTGATGAACGCCAAGGACGCCATGCCCGAAGGTGGTGCGATGAACATCTACACCAGCCGCTCGGGCGATCATCTGCGCGTGGTGGTCACCGACACAGGCTCCGGCATCCCTGCGCACGTGCTGCCGCGCATCTTCGATCCGTTCTTCACGACGAAGAACGACGCGTCGTTGACTCCGGAAGGGGCTCGCAAGGGCACGGGGCTGGGTCTGTCGGTTAGCTACGGCATTGTTCGCGAGCATGGCGGCGAAATCGAAGTGGAGAGTGTGGTCGGGGAAGGAACCCGGTTCATCGTAACGTTGCCCATCAAACCGGCCACGCCCGCTGTGCCCCGTCCAGCGGCGGTGCTGGAGGCGTTGCGGCCGGCTTCGGGGCCGGTAAGCGCGATCGCCCGTTCTGAAATTTCCACGACGTCCGTTCCCGTTACTTACATCGCGCAGTCTGACAGGATGATCCACTAATTCATGGCCACGGCAATCGATTTACCACCGGACGTTTTGAGCGCGCATGGAGCGCCGGGACGCATTCTGGTGATCGACGACGAACCCGATATTCGCGACAGCTTGGAAGCGTTGCTGTCGGCGGAAGGCTACCGCGTGGAGTTGGCGTCAAATGCCACGGAGGGCCTGAAGCGGCTCGAAACGCACACCTACGATCTGGTGATTCTAGACCTGATGATGCCCGACAAGAGCGGCATGCAGGTGCTGGAAGAAGTGCGCGCGCGGGATCGCGAAACTCCGATATTCATGATCACGGCCTATGGTTCGGTGGAGGTTGCGGTGCAGGCGCTGAAGCGCGGCGCCAGTGATTATTTCTCGAAGCCGTGGGATAACGAGAAACTGCTGATCGAGATCGAGCACATGATCTCGAAGCATCGCCTGGAGCGCGAGAACGCGGAACTGAAGCGCGCCCTCAAGCAGCGCTACAGCTTCCCGAATATCGTCGGCAAGAGTGAGCGGATGCAGCGCATCCTGGATCTTGTGGGCCAGGTGGCGTCGAGTCGTGCAACCATCCTGATCACTGGAGAAACCGGCACTGGCAAGGAACTCATCGCCAACGCGATTCATGCGCATTCGGCCCGGGCGGAACATCCGTTCGTGCCGGTGCATTCTGGATCGGTGCCGCCGGACCTGCTGGAATCCGCGTTATTCGGGCATGTGAAAGGCGCCTTCACCGGTGCGATGACGTCCCGCAAGGGCTACTTTGAGGTGGCGGATCGCGGTACGATTTTCTTCGATGAGATCGGGACGATTTCGCTCGAGACGCAGACCAAACTGCTGCGAGTGATTCAAGAGCGCGAGTTTATGCCGCTAGGGTCGGCCGAGACGGTGAGGGTGGATGTCCGTATCGTCGCGGCGACGAATGCGGATCTGAAGAAACTGGTCGAGGAAGGGAAGTTCCGCGAGGATCTCTATTATCGCCTCAACGTGATCAACTTGGCGTTGCCGCCTCTGCGGGATCGCAAGGAAGATATCCCGGCACTGGTCGAGCACTTCTTCAATAAGTACTGCCGCGAGAATGAGAAATACCTGGATGAACAGCAGCATTCCGTGTTGAAGTTCGAGCCGGAAGCGATGCATGTGCTGATGGACCACGCCTGGCCGGGCAATGTTCGTGAATTAGAAAACGTCGTGGAGCGCGCGGTGGTGCTGGCGTCGCAGCAGACGGTGACGGTCGACGTGCTGCCGGATCATCTCCTCGAAGCCAAGGGTCTGCGGATTCGGCGTGATGAAGCGGGCGATCTTGCGGCCGATGCCTCGTTGTTCGAGATCGTGGCGGACTTCGAGCGTCGCACCATCATGGAAAAGCTGGAAGCTTGCGACTGGAGCCAAACCGCCGCGGCCGAGAGCTTCCGGGTTCCGCTGTCGACGCTGAATCAGAAGATCAAGCGGTTGAACATCGAGATTCGCAAGCGCTCCAATAACGCTTAGAGGAACTCGAGCGACAGTCCGGCCAACGCGCCGCCAAACCACAGGATGAGCGAAACAACCGCGGCCAGTTTGCCGGCGGTCATGTTCTCCTTGCGAGCGAGTGGCACCTGAATCAAGTAGTGAAACAGCGTGCCCAAGGCCAACAGCGACATCTTCAGGTAGAAGTAGTCGCGGTCCTGCTCCCAGAGATCCGGGGCCTTGGACGCAAACAGTCCGATTCCGGAGATCGCCATGAGGATGAGGCTCAGGCGAGTCCAGGGAACCAGGTCTTCGGCAACCTCGGACACCTTCTCGCGCTTCAGGCCGAAGCCGAAGAAGCGGATGTTCAGCAGCAGGATCGACCCGAGCAGCATCCCCAAGCCAAGCAAGTGCGCCATCTCGACGAAGGGGAACGCGTAGCGCGAATTGCGGATCGCCACGCCGAGCGCGGATTCTCCGAAGAAGTCGAAGATCGCTTTCATTGGAAGTACCCCACAGCCCGACCGACCATGACGATGGCGACCCAGCTGGCGAGCGAAATCGCTCCGGCAATGCGGGCTCGCGCGGGAGCCTTGCCTTCATTCCAGGCCGCCACGCCGCGGTAGATGGTGGAGTGGAACAGCAGCGCGTTTACGCCGGCCAGCAGCATCAATACGAGCTTCACGCGGAAGAAGAAGTTGCCGTAGTATTTGACCGGATCAGAGGTGAATATGAGTGCGCCGCTGGCGAACATCATTGCCCAGCCGAACCAGGTCCACGGCAGCAACTGTTCGGCGATGTCCGTAACGCGGCGCTTGGCGAAGCCGATGCCGATTAGCCGCAGGTCGAGAAACACAATGGTCCCGAACATGAAGGTGTTCGACAGGATGTGCCACCAGTGCAGCATCGGGTAGACCCACAGGGACTCGCGAATTGTTGTGCTGAGGTCTGTCGAACCCAACCACTCGCACAAGCTTAAGAGCATGACGGACCATTCTCCCACGCCCCACTGACAATGCGTCTATGCCGAGGGAGAGGGTGCGTGTACATGTAGACCCAGCAACTTACGACGTGACCGTTCTCCAGCGTCGCCGACTTTCGCAGGCGACTGTAATCCCGATCTTCATAGGCGTCTAGTACGGCAAGGGTCTGGGTTGGAGTGCGCAGGCGGAAGACTTCGCCAGCGATCCAATCCTGCTCGGATTGCGGTGGCCGCATGCATGGATACCGCCGCAAACCGTAGAGTCGGCCAGGGAGGAGCGCTCGCCCGACAAGGTCCGCGTGCTGAGCAAGATAGCGCGAATAGCGGTTCCTGGTGGCCGAACTCTTCAAAGTTCCATAGACGAAGAGGAGAGGCGTGCTTGACACTGGATTAAACTCAATCCTATCATGGGGTTTCGGGTGTTCCTCCGGGGTATATTCCGGGAACGGGGAGATTTCAACGTGATCAAGCTAGACATCATCAACGAAGTGGTCAACAAGACGGGCATCACTAAGACCAAGGCGGAGATGGCCGTGGAGACCGTGTTTGAAAGCATGAAGCGGTCGCTAGAACGCGGCGAGCGCATTGAGCTTCGCGGCTTCGGAATCTTTAACGTGCGCCCGCGCAAGACCGGCATCGGCCGCAACCCGCGCACGGGCGCCGAAGTGGCCATTCCCCCGGGCAAGGCTGTGCGGTTTAAACCCGGCAAAGAGTTGCAGGCACTGCAGTAAGCAATCACGGACGCGCTGTGTCCACGAACGGCTCGCGCCTACCCGAGTACCGCATTCCGGAACTTCCTCCGGGCGCGAGCCTGTATACCCTCATCGAACGGAGTCGCCCGCAGCACCGCTACTGGCTGCATCTCCTCCTGCTGTTGCTCACGCTAGTCACCACCAGTGTGGTCGGAGCCGGACTGGCCGCAGGATTCGCCGACGGGCGCCCGTTCAACATCGACGATACCTACGGTTACCTACTCGCCTGGCAGGAGCCTCGCTACTTGCTGCAGGGGCTGCCGTTTTCGTTGACCCTGATCGGGGTGCTGCTGACCCATGAGATGGGGCACTTCCTGACGGCTCGTTACTATCATGTGGATGCCAGCCTGCCGTACTTCCTGCCAGTGCCGACGCTCATCGGGACGTTCGGGGCCTTCATCCGGATCCGGTCGGCGATCGTGTCGAAGCGCATCCTGTTTGACGTGGGCATTGCCGGTCCGCTGGCCGGGTTTGCCGCGCTGATCCTGCCGATGATCGCGGGTGTTTCGTTGTCTAAAGTGGTGCCGGGTATCGCCACCAGCGGGGACGTGGAGTTCGGGACGCCACTGTTACTGCGGCTGATCGAGATGGCCCAGTTCCCGGGGATCCCATCGTCCGATATTTACCTGCATCCCATGGCGCGTGGCGCGTGGGTCGGAGTGATGGCGACATCGCTGAATCTGCTGCCGATCGGGCAGTTGGATGGCGGGCACATCCTTTACGCGTTCCTGGGCGATCGTATGAAGTATTTCTCGTGGTTCCTGGTGCTGGTATTTTTGCCGATGGGCTATTTCTTCGCCTACAGTTGGTGGTTCTGGGCGGCGATCTTATTCTTTTTCGGGATGAAGCACCCCAGCATCGTGGATCACACGCCGATCGGCCCTACACGATCTAGATTGGCTGTGCTGGCGCTGTTCGTGCTGGTATTGTGCTTCACGCCGTCTCCGATTCGATGATGAAAATCTCGGCTACCATCATCACCTATAACGAAGAGCGCAATCTTCCGCGCGCGATTGAGAGCCTGCGTTGCGCCGACGAGATTCTGGTGGTGGATAGCGGGTCGTCGGATCGCACCGTGGAGATCGCGGAGAAGCTGGGTGCCAAGGTGATCGACAGTCCGTGGCCGGGGTACGCCAAGCAGAAGAACTTCGCGGCGGAGCGGGCGGAGAATGACTGGATCCTGTCGCTGGACGCCGATGAATCCTTGAGCGAGGCGCTGGAAGCCGAGATCTGGAAGTTAAAGAAGGCTGGTCCGCAGCATGACGCCTACACCATGCCGCGCATGGCCCGGTATCTGGGGCGCTGGATCACACACTCCGGTTGGTATCCCGATCGCAAGGTGCGCCTATATCATCGCGCCAAGGGCACTTGGGCGGGCGAATACGTGCATGAATCGGTTCAGGTCACTGGCTCTGTGGGGCACATGGAAGGCAACCTGTTGCACTTCACCTGCGAGTCCTTGTCGGAGCATCTGAAGACCATGGACCGCTACACTACGCTGGCGGCCGAACAGATCGTGGCGTCGGGTCGCAAGGTGACGTGGGGCCGGCTGATTTTCGAACCGCCCTGGACCTTCTTCCGCACCTATGTGGTGAAGGCCGGGTATCTGGATGGTGTGGAAGGATTGGCGATCGCGAACATGGCCGCGCTGTACAACTTTTTGAAGTATGCGAAAGCGCGCTTCATGGCTCCGGGGCGCGAATAAATGGAACTCTTGCTCGCGTTTCTCGCAGGCCTGTTGATCGGCAGCTTTCTCAACGTCTGCATTTATCGTTTGCCTCGGGATCTCTCGGTGGCCAAACCGGCGCGATCGTTCTGCCCGGGTTGTGAGACGACGATTGCCTGGTACGACAACATTCCGCTGGTCAGCTACGCGTTGCTGGGTGGCAAGTCGCGCTGCTGCCAGCAGCGCATCCCGACTCGCTACCCGCTCGTTGAATGCGTGACCGGTGTCTTCTTCGCGCTCAGCGTGTGGATGTTCGGTGTGACGCTGGAGGCGCTGAAGTACGCGATCTTCTCGGCCATCATGATCGATCTGATGTTCACGGATTTCGAAGAGCGCATCCTGCCCGATGAATTTACGTTAGGTGGTGCAGTGGTCGGCCTCGTGCTGGCGTGGTTTGTCCCGTTGAGCGATGACATCCTGGCACTGATCCTTTCGCTGGAAGACATCACCGTGAGTCCACAGTTGCTGTCGGTGAGCGAAGCAGCGTTTGCCGGACTCTTTTGCGGTGGGCTGCTGTGGTTTGTGGCGTGGGCCTTCGAGAAGATTCGTCACAAAGAGGGCATGGGCATGGGCGACATGAAAATGATGCTGGTCATGGGCGCATTCCTGGGCCTGCGGGAGACGCTGTTCACCTTCTTCCTGGCGTCGCTAGTGGGCTCGGTAGTGGGGATTCTGTTTATCTGGCTTGCGAAGAAAGAAGCAGGCTCTTATGAACTGCCGTTCGGGAGCTTCCTCGGGGCGATGTCGCTGGTTACGGCTTTCTGGCTGCGCTAGCTCGCCGAGGTGAGCAGCACTTTCATCACACCCTTGGTCGCGGCTTTCGCGAACGCCTCGGGAGCACGATCCAGCGAGAATCGGTCCGAGATTAACCCATCCACCCGCACCTTGCCGGACTTGAGCAACGGGATCGCGGCTTCCATGCGACCGCAGCGGGAGCCGACCAGGGTAATCTCGTTCACAATCGGCACGGCGGTATCGATCGACACCAAGCCATGAACGGTTGACTTCATCACAACGGTGCCGCGCGGTTCGGTCATGGCGATCGACGTGGCGAGTCCTTCGCTGGAACCGGTGGAATCCACGACATAGCGGAACTCGCGCTGCGGCATTTTAGGTCCTGCGAGTTGGGTAGTCACGCCCATGGGCTCGACCAGCCGCATCTTCTCCTTGTGCCGTCCGAACAATTGGACCTTGGCGCCGTGGGCTTGCAGCACTTGCGCGATCAGCAGCCCGAGTTTGCCGTCGCCCAGGACGGCTACGGGCGAGCCTTTGGGGATCTTCACCTGATCCAGGATTTCGCAGGCGGCCGCGACGGGTTCGACGAAGACGGCTTGCTCGGTGGTGATCGATTTCGGAACAACGTGCAGGTTGCGCGTGGGCAACGTCAGATACTCACGAAACGCGCCGGGATGTTTCACGATCCCGAGCACCGTGCGCGTCGGGCAGTGCCGCCCGAGCTTGCGTTTGCACCATTCACATTCCCCGCAAGCGAGGTTGATCTCGCCGCAAACACGCCTCCCGAGCCATTTAGCATCCGCGCAGTCGGTCACTTCGCCGACAAATTCGTGGCCAGGCGTGCCGGAAAAACCGTAATAGCCGCGCTGCAGTTCGAGGTCGGTCGAGCAGATGCCCGCAGCCAGTAATCGAATGCGCGCGAAGCCATCGGGCACCCGGGGCAAGGGTTGCTTGCGAACTTCCACACGACCTTTTTCCAAGTGAACGGCCAGCATCGTTTAAAGTTAGAGTATATGGCTCAAGCGACGCAATCCGCGGTGGCGGAACTGGTTTGTTTCGAACCCTCCTGCCGCGCGCGGTACGCGATTACCGATGTTCTCTATAGCTGCCCCAAGTGCGGCGGTTTGCTGGAGGCCAACTACGATGGCCCGGCTCAGGATCCCGAGCAGTTGAAGCGCTTGTTCCGCGAACGGCGCATGGACAACTCACCCATCAACCAGAGCGGCGTGTGGCGCTATCGCGAGTTGATGCCGTTCCTGGATGACTACAAACATGTGGTCACGTTGAGGGAAGGGAACACCCCTCTGTTGAACGCCCCGAGCGCGGCCAAGTATGGGGGCCTGGATGCCGTGGTCTTCAAGCATCAGGGCTTCAATCCTACGGGTTCGTTCAAGGACAACGGCATGACGGCGGGTGCGTCGCAGGCCAAACGCCTGGGTATGACGCGCGTGGCGTGTGTGTCGACCGGCAACACCTCGGCTTCGATGGCGGCGTATGCGGCCTCAGCCGGCATGGAGCCGTTGATCTTCCTGCCCAACGGCAAGATCGCGTTCTCGAAACTGGCGCAG
Organism: Bryobacterales bacterium; assembly: GCA_947467395.1. Taxonomy (GTDB): domain Bacteria; phylum Acidobacteriota; class Terriglobia; order Bryobacterales; family Bryobacteraceae; genus Palsa-187. The sequence continues at coordinate 17,900 of CANIIC010000004.1, read as the reverse complement.
GCGCTGGAATATGGCGCGAAGACCTTGCAGGTGGAAGCGAACTTCGATCAGATCCTGGCGTTGATCCGCGTACTGGCCGAGCGGCTGGGGATCTACTTGCTGAACTCCATGAATCCGTTCCGCGTCGAGGGCCAGAAGGCGATCATGTTCGAGATGTTGGACCAGCGCGATTGGAAGGTGCCGGATTGGGTGGTGCTGCCCGGCGGCAACCTCGGCAACACGTCGGCGTTCGGCAAGGGGCTGCGTGAGGCGAAGGCTCTGGGCTTGATCGACAAGCTGCCTCGGCTGGCGGTGATTCAGGCGGAACATTCGGCTCCGTTCGATGAGTATTGGAAGCGTGGCGGCACGGGCGAGTTCCATGCGGTGACGAATCCGGAAACGCTGGCGACGGCGATTCGCATTGGCGATCCCGTGTCGTGGCCAAAGGCGCTGCACGAGGTCCGGACGACCAACGGGACGGTGGAGAAGGTGACGGAGCAGGAGATCGCCGACGCCAAGGCTCAGATCGGTTTGGCGGGCATCGGCTGCGAACCGGCTTCGGCGGCGACGCTGGCCGGCATCAAGAAACTGGTCGCACAGGGTGTGATCGATAAGGGCGCGGATGTGGTCGCGGTACTCACGGGCAATGTGATGAAGGACCCGGATTACATCTACAAGTACCACACGGGTCAGTTGGAAGCTCCCGATGGCACGAAGATCCGCGGCACGTTTGCGAATCAGGCGCTCGTGGTGCCGAACGACGCGGACAAAATCGCGGAGTTGCTGAAGAAGTAGTTACTTTCGTTTCCACGGGACAGAGTCCTCCTGGGTCAGATGTTGGCGAGGAGGACTCATGTCCAAGACCCTTGCCTTGATCCTGCTTGCGGCGACCTTCGCCTTGGGCCAGGATCGGACTGTCCCGCCCCCTGTCGCGCAACGGACGCAAGCACCCGGCAGTGCGCGCTATGAGATCGTGGAATCGGGCAACGTTGTCATTCGCCTGGATCGCTACACGGGAGAGACACTGCGACGTATCGACGATCGTCAGGGAACCCGTTGGGAAACCGTTGAGGTTCCAGAGCGTCCTGTGGCAGGTGCGGTGCCGCGGTTCCAGATCGTAACTCGCGAGAATGCGGCGGGTATGTACCTGCTCGATACGGAGACCGGCTTAACTTAGTTTTCTGTGCAGTCAGAGCCGCGCGCGGGCAGAGGCCTATTTCTGTGGCAAGCGTTCTGGAGGGCGAAGTGACGACGGTTGCTGCTGGGCTAGCGGCCGTAGACGGGAATTTCCTTGCCGTTGGGTAGGACGACGCGTTCCAGGCGGATGATCTTCTGGCCGTCCGAGAACTGGTAGCCAACGCCGGTGATGACATCCCCGACAGCGAGCGTGGTTTTCGTCCAGCCGTTGGCTTCCATGCGAATGATGGCAGGTCCGCCGATCGCCCATTTTTCGACCACGCCTTTGGTGTTTCGCACTTCGAGTCCAAACATCGGATGAGGATTCGACCAATCGACTGCCGTCACGGTTCCTTTCACCGTGACGAGCTTCGTAGTGTTTACCGGCCACGAATGGTGAGCGGCGACCGGAAGCTGAACGGCGACCAAGGCTAGAACAACGGCGAGAACGCGAGCGATCTTCAAGGCTGTGACCTCCTGCGACCGATTCTACCGCTCGGTAATGGTGACGGGTTGATCGATGCGAAAGCTGAGCCGGGTTTCGTTTTCGAGGACCGCCGGTTTGCCACGCGTAGCGAGGACGGTCCCGGCTCCTGCGGCTCCACCGGAAGCTGCACCGATGGCGGCTCCTTTGCCTCCACCGACGGCGGCACCAATGGCCGCGCCGATCGCAGTGCCGATCCCAATCTGGACGGCATCGTCCTTCGTGGAGGATTCTCCTTTGCGGACGAAGCTCGCTGTGCGGAACTGGATCTTCTGTCCGTCAGCGGTGGTGAGTGAATCCAGCTGGAGTGCCAGACTCGCGACGCCTTGGACGCGGCCCGCTTGGTCGGCTTCCGCGATGTGACCGCGGACACGCGCGCCTCGTTCGGCGACGATCCAGCCGTCGACGACGAGGGGCTGATCGAGAGTCGCAATGAAGGTGTCGCCTGTGACATTTCGATCACTGGCCAAGCGTTCGCCGAGACGCACTTGGAGCAGCGTGCCGGGCTTGATGGTGACGGTTTGCGGCTCGCGCGGCGGCAGCACGGCGATGGGTGCGGCAAAGTCGGCGTTCGCGTCCACCATGGCCGTAGGCAGGTTCGCATCGACGGTGACGGTGCGAAGCGTGGGCGCAACGGGCTTGGGCGTAACCACAGCCCGGAAGACCCTTTCTTCGACACGAGGCAAGGGCCGGCGCGATGGTACAGGCCTCGGCTCAGGCTTGGCTGGTTCGGGAACGGGGAGCGGTTCGGCGACCGGCCTCACCACGGGCGTAGCCTGAACAGGTGGCACGGAGGGCGCAGGAACGGGTGTTTCCTGGCGTCCAGCAAAGAACAGGATGGCCGAGGCGAACAACGCGCCGGCTCCGAAGGCAGCGAAGAGTTTCGGTCCCATATTGGTTAAACGCGGCTCGCAGGGAAGAAGTTGCGAAAACGTTAAGATAGAGAAAGATGTTTCCGGAATCCTTCCAGATCGGCCCGATTCAGCTTCAACCCGCGACCGTACTTGCGCCCATGGTGGGCGTCACGGATACCGTCTTCCGGCGGATGATCCGCTCTCAAGGCGGCTGCGGACTGATCATGACGGAATTCACCAGTTCGCATGGAATTGTGGCGACGGCCAAGAAGACCGGCAAGCCGACGCGGAGTTTCCGCTACCTGTATTTCGAACCCGAAGAGCACCCGATTTCGGCGCAGTTGTTTGGCGCGGATCCGGACGTGATGGCCGATGCGGCGCGGTATTGCCAGGATCAGGGTTTCGACATCGTCGATATTAACTTCGGCTGTCCGGTAAAGAAGGTCGTGCGCTGCAACGGTGGCAGCGGGATGTTGCGTGATTTGCCGCTTGTGGAGCAACTCCTGAAGAAGGTTCGCGGTGCGATCTCGATTCCTCTGACGATGAAGTTTCGCGCTGGTTGGAGCGATCGGGAACTGGTGCACGTGCAGATGGCGAAGCTAGCCGAGGATTGTGGCTTGCAGGCAATTGCGCTGCATCCGCGCACGCGGGAGCAGGGCTACAGTGGGCATGCCGATTGGACGCGCATCGCGGACGTGAAGCAGGCCGTGAAGATCCCGGTGATCGGCAATGGCGACATCGTGAAGCCTGAAGACGCAGTTCGCATGGTGAAAGAGACCGGTTGCGACGCGGTGATGATCGGGCGGACGGCGTCGTCCAATCCGTGGATCTTCCGTCAGATCGAATCGTATGTGAAGACGGGCGCGTACGAAACCCCGACCGAGCAGGAGCGGTACGCCATCATGCGGCGTTACTACTCGATGCTCTGCGACAAGGCGACCTCGGACAACGTGGGCAAGATGAAGCAATTCGCGACGTATTTCACGCACGGTGTGCGGAACGGGGCGAGGCTGCGTGCGGAGATCTACACACTGCACGAAGCGCAACCGATTCTGGATGCAGTGGATCGCTTCTTTGAAGCGGAATTGTCTACCACCGTCTAGCGGCCGTCGTTGATCCGACCCTGCTGGTGATCGCGTTCGGCCGATTCCAGATCGCCGAGTGCCTTGAAAGATTGAGAGCGCGCGTAGTATCCCTGCGCGCTGTTCTGATCGAGGCGGATGACCTGACTGAAGTCGGCGATGGCGAACTCGTGATCGTTCAGCAACTGGTAGGTGGCGCCGCGCTGGAAGAGATTGTCCATGTTCGGATCCAAGTCCACCGCTTTTGTGAAGTCTTCCAGTGCTTTCTTAGGCTCACCCATGGCCCGAAGCGCGGTGCCGCGGAGGTTGTAACCGCGCGCGAGTTTGGGATCGAGTTCGATGGCCCGGCTGAAATCGGCCAAAGCTTCTTTGTACTCATCGAGGGACATATGAGCAGAACCACGATCCAAGAACGCGACGGGATCCAGCGGCCGAAGTTCCACCACTTTGTCGAAGTCCGGCAACGCGGCTTGGGCGCGGATGAGCGCCATGTTGGCCCGGCCACGGAGCGCGTAGGCGTCAGCGAAGTCTGACTTTAACGCAATCGCGCGGTCGAAGGACACGATGGCCTGTTGATAGCGCGCGATCTTCAGCGAACGCTCGCCGGCATCGTATTCATCCAAAGCGCGCACGGGATCGACGGTGCGTTTGTACATCCAACTGGCGAAGATCGCGGCCACGGCAAGAAATGCACCCGCCAGCATGTACATACGGCGGCGGCGGCGGGCATGGTCCGTATGTGTGACCGGAACCAGGACCCACTGCAGATCCGCGTCCTCAGGGGGCGTGAACATGTCCCGAGCCTGGTCGGCGTCGAAGTTCCGAGGTTTCTCCGGATATTGGTTTTGATCGGCCACTTGTTCCATGATAGAAGATTGCCCGAATGAAACGTATTCAACTTATTACAGACGGCGCGTGCCTGGGAAACCCCGGCCCGGGCGGCTGGGCGTGCATTTTGCGCTACAACAGCCACGCCAAGGAACTCTCTGGAGCGGTTCCACAGACGACCAATAATCGGATGGAAATTACCGCCGCGATAGAGGGATTGAAGTTATTGAAAGAGCCGTGCGACGTGGAGGTGGTGACCGATTCCGAGTATCTGAAGAACGGCATCACCAAGTGGATCCAGGGATGGAAGCGCAATGGCTGGCGGACAGCGGCCAAAAAACCGGTGCTGAATCAGGACCTATGGGTGGAGTTGGATGAACTGACGCGCGGTCACACGATTGAGTGGACGTGGACCAAAGGCCACGCCGATCACCCGGACAACAATCGCTGTGACGAACTCGCCACGCGGGCCGCGCGCGAAGGTGTTTAGGCGACAGACCCGACGATCAGGGCTCCGAGGTTCCAGGCGACGATCACCGCGAACATGATGTTCATGCGGCCCAGCAAGCGCAGCTTGCCGACGCGCCAGCAGTAGATGCCTAGGCCGATGGCCGCCACTTTGATCGCCAGCAGGCCGGTGATCGGATTGGGCGCGTAGTCGATAGCGAACCGGACCAGCGGGTTACCTTCCTTTACCCCCTGTAGCAGGAACGCGATCGTCGTAAGGAAGTCGAGCACCTGTAAATACGAGTATTGCAGCATGGCTTGGTTCACCCTTGGTTGATCCCTTCAAATCCTAGCTCACCCAATGTACGGGACTGGCCGAACTGCGTAAATGGTTCGGTGTAACCAGTACAGTCCCAATCACTTAGGACCGAAAGGTACGGTGTGTGACTAGTACCCCAGAAGTTTCGCGCGTATCCTGCCGATGAGAAGACGTGGCAAATGTCTATCTCGTCAATCGGTTAGAGGCTCTGCGTCGGTCCCAGAACGCGGACGGGGGCTGGGCCTATACTCCGGGCAACCAGAATTCCTGGTTAGAGCCGACGGTGTACGCAGCCTTAGCGCTGCACGGATCGCCGGAATCGGACAAGGCTTGGGAACTGGTCCGTCGGTGGCAGCGGCCAAACGGTAGCTGGCAGCTGGCGGCGAATGTGCCTCAAAGCAACTGGACATCCTCGCTGGCCGCATTGCTGGCAGCGGTGAAGGGACACCAGAGCGCCGCAGCCGACCAATGGCTGGCTCAGACGGTGCGCTCAGGCTGTTGGGCTTGGAAAGACGAGTCTGCTCCCGCCGCCGAACCTACGGCGTGGGCCATGCTGGCGATGGCGAAAATGAAGACTTCGGACAAACTCGTTCAAGTGGCGCGGACGTTCCTGCTCGCGGAGACGTTGACTCCGGAATCGTGCGGGCCGACGCTGCTGGCGATGCAGGGTTCCCCGGCAGCGGAAGAACTGAAAACAGTCGGCGCGAAGTGGGTCGCGGAGACGGATTCGCGTCTCAATCGGGCGCGTTTGACGTTGGGTCTGCGCGTTCACGGAGTAGACGTCACCGAAGCAGCCGACACCCCGGTTGCGACCAACCAGGCGATTGTGGCGCTGGAAGCGCTGGGTGCGCGTGACGGACGTTTCGCGATCTTGAAGGCGGAGGCCGCAGCATGAATCGTCGTGACTTTATCCCCCTAGCCGCGGCTGGGCTGTTGAGCGGCATTGCCGGGTTTCAAGGTGGGAGGACGACCCCCTTGCCTGGACCGGATTCGGCCAAGGTTCGCCTTCGCAAGGCGCAATACGAAGACGATCTGACTGAGTTTATCCTCGAAAGCTTCCACGAACAGGACTTGGACGTGACCGGGGCCCGAGTTCTGCTGAAGCCGTACCTGGCTGGTGGTGCGAACAGCACACATCCGGCAGTGGTGGCGGCGGCCTACGCCGCGGTGGAGGAATTGGGAGCGGCGCAGGTCTGGATCGGCGATGCGACTGGCGGAGATGCTCTGGCGCTGGCGGAAGCGGCCGGATACCGGCATCGGATCCCGAACTTTGAGGACGTGTTCGTGGACCTGAATTGCGATGATGTTTGTCCGGTTCAAGGTTTCCTCCAGGGTCCGGAAGTGTATTTCCCTGATACGGCGATTCGAGCCGATCTGGTGATCTCCCTGGGCAAGTTGCGCACGGATCGGCACTATACAGTGGGTGGAGCGATTACGAATTTATTTGGCTTGGTGCCGGGCTCGGTATATGGCTGGCCACAGGGAGCCCATCCACTGGCCACGGCGGCAGCTGCTTCGGAATTGGTGCGTACTTTCCGCCGAAGCTTTGCGATCGTCGATGGAATCGTGGCGCTGGAGGGCGACGGGGATCCTAAGGCGCTGGGCATGCTCGCAATGGGGCGTGATTTGGTTGCCGTCGATGCGACGTGCAGCCGAGTCATCGGGCTGAATCCGAAAAAGATCGATCACCTGCGTCTGTCCGGTGCTCACGGCGTGCTCACGGAGATGGGTGCGGAGCAGACCGGGGAGTCCATCGAATCCTTCCGCACCTCGTTCCGCCCGGCCTCTGTCTAGACGGCCACCATCGCTTGCGGCTACTCTGAGATGAATATGCGCACGCCTGTCCTGGCCGGTAATTGGAAGATGTACAAGAGCGCGCACGAGGCGTCGGCGTTCCTGAACGAACTGGTCCCTTTGGTGCGTGACTCCCGTCACCGTGAGGTAGTGGTGTGCCCTCCGTTCGTGGCGTTGCCTGCGGCGGTGAGCGCTGCGCGAGGGTCCGGAATCGACGTGGGCGCACAAGACGTGTTCTGGCTCAAAGAAGGCGCTTACACAGGGGAGATTTCGGCTCCCATGCTGCTGGCGATCGGGTGCCAGTGGGTGATCATCGGCCATAGCGAACGTCGTGAATATTTCGGCGAGACCGACGAAACCGTATTCAAGAAGACGGTCGCTGCGATCGAGTCCGGGTTGAAGCCGATTGTGTGCGTGGGCGAACGCCTGGAAGAACGCGAAGCTGGACAAACCGAGGATGTGCTGGCCGCTCAGTTCGAAGGTGGGCTGGCTCGGTTGGCGCCGGATCAGATGGCGCGCATCGTGATCGCTTACGAGCCAGTGTGGGCGATTGGCACGGGCCGGACGGCTACGCCTGAGATGGCATCGGCTGCGCACAAGTTCATCCGTACACAGGTTCACAAGAGTTTCGGTGCGGAAATCGCCGACACCTGCCGCATCCTGTACGGTGGCAGCGTGAAGCCCGATAACATCGCCGCGCTGATGGCGCAGGACGATATTGACGGGGCGTTGGTGGGGGGCGCGAGCCTGGACGCGAAATCCTTCGCGTCTATTGTTCACTACGCATAGCGCCGTTCACTACGCCTAACTACTTCTTGTCGAGCGGCACTTCAAAGTAAAAATACGACTGGTTCGATGCGGCGTCCTTGATGCCTGTCAGGTACAAGTGCGAGCCTGCGATGTCGCTGGCCTGGAAGTAGAAGAAGCCGTTGGCGGATTCGCCCGGCGGCAGCAGCTTCACGTTGAACGCGCGGCCTTCGATTTCGGGCGTATTGAGGGGCCCTTTCTTCACCTTGCGCGGAATCGGAATGGGAGCGGTTGGAGGGCGCATCCCCGGGCGCTTCTGGATCCCCTCAAAACGTACGACGTCATCTGGCGTCATTGCGTCGAGGTGGACCATGTCCGCAGTAACGAACTCGGCCTGGAGATCCAGGCGCAGCGGTTTCCCGGTATCGTTCTGGATGACGACCAACACGGGGAGGATTCCGCGCTCATGCGGTTTCACTTTGCCGAACGCCGTCGCTGCGAGCGCATCGGTGTTGTAGGGCTTCACGCCGACGGTGATCTTCTCCTGCGTGGCGTGGCCCGGGTAAGCCCCGGCGGGCTGGGTCGAAAACAGAGGCTTCTTGTCCACTGCGAAAGCCGAAGCTATACTCAGTACGATTACGGCGAGTCGTCTCATTTTTCTCCTCTACCAGCTCCTGCAACTTGCGCTGAGTCCCGCGCTGGCCCTGTACTTACTGTACCGGGGTTTTCGCAATTCTGCGTACTTCCGCGGCTTGGGCGAGCGTTTCGGGTTCCTGCCAGCGTCCTTTGATTCGACGGGCACGGGCTCGGTCTGGTTCCATGCGGTTTCGGTGGGGGAAGTGCTGTCGGCAATCGAACTGATTCGCCGGGTTCGCGCGGAGCGGCCAGATGTCGACGTCTTCCTTTCGACCGCAACGTTGGCTGGGCGAGCGACGGCGGAGCAACGCCTCACGGGACTGGTGAAGGGCATCTTCTATGCGCCGCTTGATTACCGCAGTGTGGTGCGGCGTGTGTTGCGCCGGTTGCGGCCGTCGGCGGTCGTGGTGATGGAGACGGAGATCTGGCCGAATCTGTATCGCGAGTCGAAACGCGCGGGAGCGTCGCTGCTGGTGATCAACGGTCGTATCTCCGATCGGGCGTTGCCACGCTATCTGCGGTTCCGGTGGTTCTTTCAACATGCGCTGCGCTGGCCGGACGCGATCTGGGTGCAGTCGGAGCAGGATGCCGCGCGGTACGTTCTCGCTGGGGCTCCGAAAGACAAGGTCATCGCGGCAGGCAATCTAAAGTACGACTTCCGCCCGCCTGCCGAGGTTGCACCGCCGATTCGGGAGTTTCTAAATCGGACGGCAGCCGACAAGGTTTGGGTGGCGGCGAGCACCATGCCGCCTGCCGTGGCCGGGGATCCCGACGAAGATGACGTCGTCATTGCCGCGTTCCAACAATTAAAGCGCGAAGGGCTGCTGTTGATTCTGGCTCCGAGACGTCCGGAGCGCTTCGATGAAGCTGCTCGTAAACTCGACGCGGCAGGGATTCGCTACGCGCGTCGTTCGCAGTTACCCGCAAACCTGGCATTGCCCGGCGTGTTGCTGCTGGACACGATTGGCGAGTTGGGCGCCGTATTTTCGCGAGCCGACGTGGTGTTCATGGGTGGGACGCTGGCTAGCCGCGGTGGACACAACATCCTGGAACCGGCGTATTTCGCCAAACCCGTGATCGTTGGTCCGCACATGGAGAACTTCGCTGAGATTGCCAGCGAGTTTCTGGAGAGCGATGCCGTAGTGCAGATCGCTGATCCGGCGGTACTCGCGGCTGCGGTCGATCGGCTGCTTCAGAATCCCGGACTGCATGGAGCGAAGGCGCAGTCCTTGGCCGAGGCAAAACGGGGCGTCGTCGAGCGCGTCTCGCGGCGCGTTCTGGCAGCGATCGACGACGGCGTCCCAAACCCGCCCAAACGATTGCTGGCGCGGCTAGCGCTGTGGCCCCTGTCCTTGGCGTGGGCGGCGGGAAATCGTCGCAACCTGGCGCGGGCTCGCGCGGAAATACGGCGTCTGAGGACGCCCGTCGTCAGCGTCGGCGGCTTGACGATGGGCGGAACTGGAAAATCCCCGATGGTGGCGCATCTGGCGGCCAAGATCGATGGTTGCGCGATCCTCACACGTGGCTACCGTCGACAAAACTCAAAAACATCATTAGTGGTGCATCGGGGTGTGGCGGCCAACATTGCGAGCACGGGGGATGAAGCGCAAATGTTCGTGCGGCGCGGAGTGGCGCATGTGGGCGTCGGTCCGGATCGATACGCCGTGGGGCTGACGATTGAGCTGGAACTGAGTCCCGATTGGATGCTGCTCGACGACGGGTTCCAGCATGTGCGCTTACATCGGGATTTGGATATTGTGTTGATCGACGCAGAGAACCCGTGGGGCGGGGGACTGTTCCCTCTGGGACGGAGGCGTGAACCGTTGGACGCGTTGCTGCGGGCCTCGGTGGTTGTGCTGACGCGCGTTCCGCCGGGTGCGAGAATGGCCGGCATCGAGCGGGTGATCCGCCGCTACAACCGCTCGGCGCCGATCTTCCGTTCGCGCATGGTGCCGGAGCCGTGGACTTCGTCCGCGCGCAAAGTAGGAGCGTTCTGCGGTATCGGCTCTCCCCGTGCGTTCTGGCACACACTTGAAGGGATGGGGCTGGAGATCGTCTCGCGCGAGGCGTTTCGCGATCATCACTTCTACAGCCTGGACGACCTGCAACGCGTGGCTCGCGAAGCCCAGGCAGCCGGGGCTGAGGCGTTGGTGACCACCGAAAAAGACATGATGAATCTGCCGGACCGCCTGCAATTGCCGCTTCCTTTGGAATGCGTGCGTATCGGCATGGAGATCGAAGGCGAAGCTGATTTGTTGCAGTTGATTCGGGACGCAATCTTAGGAAACGCCTGAAGGAAAAAATGAAGCGAGCAATGTTCGGCGGTACCTTCGATCCGATTCATAAAGCCCACGTCGTGATGGCGCGCGAGGCGGCGGATGCGTTCGGCCTGGACCAAGTATTGATGATTCCCGCTGGCCAGCCTCCCCACAAGGGCACGGGGACACCGTATGAGCACAGGTTCAGGATGGTGGAACTGGCCTGCAAGGGCGACGCTCGGCTGGTGCCGTCGCGGATCGAGGAGGGGCAGGCGCGCAGCTACTCGATCCACACGATTGAGAGATTGAAGGCCGACGGCGGGGAGTTGTACTTCATCATCGGCTCCGATGCGTTTGCCGAGATCCGGACGTGGTTCCGGGCTGAGGACGTGATTCGAGCCGTCCAGTTCATCGTTGTCTCGCGGCCTGGGCATCGCTACGAGGTTCCGCCGGGGGCTCGGGTGCACCGGCTGGAAACGGTAGCGATGCCAGTTTCTTCTTCGGAGATCCGGGCCGAACTGGCTCGAGGACGCCGGCCGGCAGATATCGCGCCGGAAGTGGCCGACTACATCCTAGCGAACGGCCTCTACCGTTAAGGGAACATCTCGAGCTGCGTGTCGGCGTCGACCGGTTTCTTCTTGCCGGTTGTCCGACGTAGGGGGCTGCCGATGACGCCCAGAACTTCGACCGTGGCGGCGGCTTCGCGGGGGATGAAGATCCGCTGGTTCTGAAAACTGGGGTCAGGTGGGACCAGGGAGATTCCGCCGGGGTCGCTCAGGAGATTGTTGGGCATGACACCCTCCAGCAGTTCGCCGTCCCGGAACTGGACCCTGACCCACAATCCTGGGGCCTTAGGGCGGCTCAGGAACGCCCGGTGCTTGCGCCAGGTCTCTCCGTCCTCAAATTCGCGAACGTAGCACACAGCGCGTACCTCCGCCAAAGGGACCCGGGTTAAGGTGCCGGTTGGGCTCAGGACGTCCAATCCGTCGGGGCCTAGGCCCTCTGGAACCTGGACAAAGCCCTCCAGCGCCGCCTTTTCGAAGCGGGAGACCAGGACCTTCTTGTTGGTGGAGGTGGACACTTAGTTGAAGTTTTTGAAGGGTTTCCCTTTCAAACAATTTCGCAGTTATTGTATCATTAGCAGAATGTTGCCGCCTCAGCGCGTGGCTAGTCCCGTGGCGAGGCCCGTTTCCGGGCTGGCCCAATCCTTCCTGGACTATTGTCGCGTGGAGAAGGGCTTGGCGAGCAACAGTATCTCCTCCTATCGCAAAGATTTGGAACGACTTACGGCCACATTATCGGTGCCCGAACGGGACGCGACAGCGACCGACCTTACCACCTATTTAGAGGGGTTGTACGGGGCGAAGTACTCACCCCGGACGATCGCCCGGCATGTGGCGACCATCCGTAATTTTTACCAGTTCCTGACCGCCGAGGGCACCATCGCCCGCGATCCGGCAGAATTTATCTCGTCGCCCAAGCAGTGGTCCACGATCCCGAAGTACCTAAATCGGGACGAAGTCGACCGGTTGGTGGCGGCGCCGGTGAAGGATACCCCCACGGACCTGCGCGATCGGGCGATGATCGAATTACTGTATGCGACGGGGCTGCGCGTGTCGGAGCTGTGCAAGCTGGAGATGTCGGCCATCGAACGTGGGTTGAGCCTGTTGAAGGTGACGGGCAAGGGTAACAAGCAGCGCATTGTGCCGTTCGGGGAATCGGCCGGGGAAGCTGTGGACAAATACTTGGCTGAGGGGCGGGGTAAGCTGCTGAAGGGTCGCCCCAGCAAGCATGTATTCTTGACCGCGCGGGGCCGAGCGATGACGCGGCAGACCTTCTGGCTGCTATTACGCAAGCATGGCCGTAGCGTAGGGATTTTTCGAAAACTGACGCCGCACGTGGTGCGCCACAGCTTTGCCACCCATTTGGTGGAAGGCGGGGCGGACCTGCGCAGCGTCCAAACGATGTTGGGACACGCGGATATTTCCACCACCCAGGTGTACACGCACGTGGCGCAGCGCAGACTCCGCGATACGATTGACCGGCATCACCCAAGAAGTTAAAACCCGGCCCCGAATACGAACGCGGCGCCGGAGGAAAGCAGATTGAGGAAACAATGAGCGACTACATGTTCATGCTGGAAAGCCACCTCACGGGGGATCAATACCGTGTGGTGGGCCAGGTGCAGGCAGCGGCACACGACGCCGGGCTCAGTATTTTCTTGACCGGCGGGGCAATGCGAGACATCACGGGCGGCTTTCCGGTGCGCGACCTGGATTTCACGGTGGAAGGCAACCCGGCGAAGATCGTCAAAGCACTCGTGAAAAGCGCGGGCGCGACGGTGGTGGCCGAAGACGAGAAGAAGAAGTCGACCGAACTTCGGTTTCCTGGCGGTGTGACTGCTGAGCTAGCGATGGCTCGTGTCGAAAAGTTTGGCAAGATCGGCAGCAAGCCGCAAATTTCTGCGGGCACGATTCATGAAGACCTGATGTGCCGCGACTTCACGGTGAACGCCGTGGCTCTTTCGTTGAACAAGGCCTCTCTGGGGTTGTTGGTGGATCCGGGCAACGGCATGGGTGATATTGAGCGCCGCGAGTTGCGTACGCTTCACAACTATTCGTTCTACGACGATCCGGGCCGCCTGTTGCGACTGATCCGGTTCAAAGTTCGCTTGGGTTACTCTCTGGATGACCGTACACGCCTTCAGGTGGAGAATGCGATGGAAGCCGGCATGCTGGATAAAATCAGCTCAGAAGCGCTGGGCGCGGAGCTTCGGAATTTGTCCCGGGAAGCGAATCCACACGATCTGATCAAGGCGCTGGAAGAAGAGAAACTACTGGGCCTGTATTCGCCGGCGCTGGGCGCGGGCAAGGTCGACTATGCGGCGCTGATGAAGTTGCAGAAGGCGCTGCAGTTGCTCCCGTTCGGTGTCGATTTCCCGATGGACCAGATGCCGCTGTTCCTGAGCGTGCTATTCGAGAAACTGAGCCCGAAGGATACGGCCGCCGTCGTGAAGGCAGCGGGGTTGACGCGAGCCGAGACGAACGCGCTGCAGAAGTTGGCTCCTGCGGCGAAGAAACTTGAAAAGGCGTTGCAGAGTGCGAAGCTGCAAAAAGCATCGGCCTTATACGAACTCTTGTCTACGACTCCGGGCGAACAGATTCTGTATCTGGCGGTCCACTCGGGACAACGCTTGGTCCAGGATCGCATCAAGAATTACTTCGCCAAATACATGCTAATGGCCGAAGAGGTCACCGACGATCAGGTCGTGGCCGCGGGCTTCACCAAGGGCACGCCGAAGTTCACCAAGGCGAAGCATGACATGATTCTGAAGCATCTTGATGCGCGCCCGAAGAAGGTGGCCGCTCCGGTCGAAGCGCCTCCGCCTCCACCGCCGATGTCCGGCTTCGCACGTGGTAGCGGAACGCGTCGCGCCAACGGGTAGCACCACATGTCGCGTGATCCTTACGGCCTGCACAGGTTCGTTGAGGCTCAGGCACCCATCTACAATCAGGCCCTGAAGGAACTCCGTGGGGGCCGGAAGCAGAGCCACTGGATGTGGTTCATCTTTCCGCAACTACGAGGGCTGGGGCATAGCGCCATGGCCTACGAATACGGTATTTCAGCGCTCGCAGAGGCCATCGCTTACCTTCAGCATCCATTGTTGGGGCCAAGGTTGCGGGAATGCACGAAGACCGTGAACTCGATTGATGGGCGAACTGTATCGGAGATCTTCGGTTCGCCGGATGATCTCAAGTTCCGCTCTTCGATGACGTTGTTTGCGAACGCCACACCGGACAACGTGGAATTCCTGACGGCCCTGGAGCGCTACTTCGGTGGCAAGCAGGATCCGCGCACGCTGGCGTTACTGTAGCCCGGACTGCTTGAGCAGGATCAGGAACTGGTCCATCGTGCGCATGTCGATCGACTGTGCCGCCAGCTTGCCGGCGCGATTGTAGATGAAGGTCTTGGGGATTCCGTCGACGCCGAACTGCTTGTTCACCTTGCCGTCGGGATCGAGAAGGATCGGGTACGTGACCTTTTGCTGCGTGGCGATGAACGGCTGCACGATCTTGGCTTCTTCATCGGAGATCGCGAGGACCACGAGGCCTTTGTCTTTGAATCGCTTGTAGAGCGCATCGAGGTCAGGCATCTCCTTGCGGCACGGCGGGCACCAAGTCGCCCAGAAATTCACCAGCACGACTTTGCCGGTTAGGGCTTTGCGTGACCACTTCTGCCCGGAGAGATCCGTGAGGGTGAAGTCCGCCGTGTCCCGAGCTTCATCTTCAGCCTTCAACTGTGCGAGTGCCTGCGAGTACTGCGGGTCCTTGAGCGTTACGCGCATTTTCTCGTAGCGCGCCAAGCGAGCGAGCTTGAAGTAATCGGCCGCCGGACCGTTCTTGGTTGCTGGTGGTGGGTAGGCTTTGATGGCCGACTCCAGCATGGTGGTGACGCCTTGCAGCGTGTCTCGTCCGAAGTCTCCTTCGGTAGAGAGGTTTGTCAACGAAGATGCGAGGCTCAAGCGGTCTTTGGTCTGAAGCGCGTTGATGCCCGCCGTGAGTTCGCGCGTCACCCGCGTTCGCGTGGCGTCATCCAGCGACCGCAGGCTCTTGATCTTGTCTTGTATGTCTTTGGCGCTTTGTGTAGGTGACTGCGCCGAGAGAACGAACGCGACGGTAAATACGGCGAGGAGGCTCCGCATGGGGCCAGAATAACACTCGTCTTAGACTGAGGGGATTTTGCGCGTGCGCCACAGGTCGGCGATCAACAACACTGCACCGCAGAAGATCGCCGAATCAGCGATGTTGAAGGACGGATATTCGTAGGACCCAAGAAAGACTTGAATGAAGTCGGTGACCGTGCCGATCACGACGCGGTCCCAGAAGTTGCCGAGTGCTCCACCGAGAACCAAGGATAGGCCGATCGGCGTGATCACGGTTTCCTTCGTGCCGGGGGACTGCCGACGGAACAGCATGAAACCGATAACCGCCATCACCGCTCCGGAGAGGACCACCAGGACAGCGCGACGAACGGCAAGCGGCGCGTCGGCCAGCATGCTGAAGGCGGCACCCGGGTTCTCCGCGTGAACAATATTGAAGACGCCGGGGATGACGGGCACGATGTCCAGCGGCGAGAAGTTCGACTGAATGTACAGCTTGGTGAGGCGGTCGACGAGAACGACCGCCACGATGATGGCAACGCGCCAGAGCATGATCAGCCGAGCATCTCGTGTAAGGCGCTACTGCATGTGTCGCACACGGTGGCGTATTGCGCGTCTTCGCCCACGTGCGTCGAATATTTCCAGCAGCGGTCGCACTTCACGCCGTCTGCCTTTTCTGCCGTGACCTTGAAGTCGCCGGCTTCGAGGAGGACCTGAGACACGATGAAGAGTCCAGGCAGTTCGGCGGCGTGGGCTTCCAGCACTTTGTGATCGCCGACCGAGATGCGAAGGCGAGCTTCCAGCGGCGCGCCGATCAACTTCGCGGCACGAGCTTCTTCGAGTGCCTTCAGCACAGGCTCGCGCACTGCCATCAGTTCGTCCCACGCAGCGAGCTGCTCCGCGCTCATGGCGGGATCAAGCTCTTCCGGCGTCGGGAACATCGCCATGTGGACGCTCTCCGGAGCGCCTGCCGACTTCGGCGTATGCGTCCAGACTTCCTCCGCGGTGAAGGACATCAACGGCGCAATCAAACGGGTGAGCGCGTAGTGCACGCGATACAGAGCGGTCTGGCCGCTGCGGCGCGCGCGGCTGTTGGTGGCCGACGTGTAGAGTCGATCCTTCAGAACGTCAAAGTACACGGCGCTAAGGTCAGTCGTCGCGAAATCATAGATCGCACGATACACCTTGTGGAACTCGAAGGCGTCGTAGTGCGTGATGCAGCGCTTCACCAGATCTTGCGACCGGGCGATGATCCAGCGGTCGATTTCGAGCAAGTCCTTCGTCGCGACGGAGTCCTTGGCCGGATCGAAGTCAGAGAGATTCCCCAGCGCGTAGCGGAACGTGTTGCGCAGCTTGCGATAAGCCTCGACCAGACGATCGAGGATCGTGTCGGAGAAACGCACATCTTCGGTGAAGTCGATGGAGGCCGCCCACAGGCGGATCAGTTCGGCGCCGTACTTGTTCACCATCTTCTCGACGGCTTCAGAGCCGCGGGACTTCGAAAGCGCATGGCCTTCGCCATCGAGCGTCCAGCCGTTGGTCGCGCAGGCGCGATACGGGGCGCCATTCTTCAGGCCGACAGCAACGAGTAGGGAGCTGTGGAACCAGCCGCGATATTGGTCGCCGCCTTCGAGGTACATGTCGGATGGCCACGGCAGTTCGTTCTTTTCTGTCAGGACCGCGAGATGCGAGGCTCCGGAATCGAACCACACGTCGAGAATGTCGTTCTCTTTGCGGAACTCGGTTCCGCCGCACTTCGCGCACTTGGCATCAGGCCCGGCGAGTTCCTTTGCGGACTGCGTGTACCAGATGTCGGAGGTTTCCTTGGCGAACTTCGCGACCACCCCATCGAGGACTTTGCGGTCGGTCAGAGGCTCGTGACAGCCTTCGCAGAAGAATACAGTGATCGGCACGCCCCAGGCGCGTTGGCGCGAGATGCACCAATCCGGGCGCGTGGCGATCATGTTCGAGATGCGCTCTTCGCCCCACGTGGGCTTCCACTTCACGGTCTTGATGGCTTCGAGCGAGCGCTCACGCAAGCTCCGATCGGACTGGCCAGTCTTGTCCATGCCAATGAACCACTGTTCCGTTGCACGGAAGATGGTCGGCTTGTGGCAGCGCCAGCAATGCGGGTAGCTGTGTTCGATCTTCTTCTGGGCGAGCAGTGCGCCAGCGGCTTCCATGAAGCCGATCGAAATCGCGTTGCCTTCCCACACGGTCTTGCCGATGAACTCTTCGGGCAAGCGGCCGGCAGCGCCTTCGGCGTGAAAGAAGCGGCCCGCGCCATCGATCGGGCAGTAGACGGGCAGGCCGTTCTGCATGCCGATGACGTAGTCTTCCTGACCGTGGCCAGGAGCCGTGTGAACCGCGCCGGTGCCTTGTTCGAGCGTCACGTGATCGCCGACGATTCCCTTGGAATCGCGTTCCAGGAACGGGTGGCGATACATCGTGCCGTCGAGCTTTGCGCCTTCGAATTCGGCGATCTCCACCGGGTTCGTCCAGCCGCAGTTCTCCGCGGTCGCGGCGAGCAACTGGCGAGCCACGATGTAGACCGCGCCGTCGACTTCAACGGCAACGTACGGGAAGCGCGGGTTGTAGCAAATGCCGAGGTTGGCGGGAATCGTCCACGGCGTGGT
>CANIIC010000003.1 GCA_947467395.1 Bryobacterales bacterium | reverse complement strand
CGCTTTAGAGAGAGACTCTTCTTAAGCCGCGCACTCGCCGCGGCCCAGCTGCAACGAGAAGTTCTCGTTGTCGCCCCAATCCTTCAGCACGTCTTCGCCAACTTCGGCGACTACGGGCTTTTCCAGATCGGCCGTCAGCTTCTTGAACGTGTCCACCTTGAAACGCTTCACGTATTCCCGGAAGCTCTCGCCCGCCTGGCGATTCTCCAGGAAGTGCGATAGCACGCGATCCACCGCCACCGGCACCATACGAGCCGGCAGACTCTGCACCGTCAGACCGAATTCGGTCTCGGTGCCGCCCAGCAGCATCTTGTAGTACGGGACTTCCTGTTTTTGCCCGTCCTTGCCCTCAACCTTGCGAGCGTTGCCGTAGAAGCCCAGATCCCCGATCCAGTGCTGGCCGCACGAGTTTGGGCAGCCGCTGATGCGAATCTTCAAATCCCGAACCTGCGGGTCGTCATACTTGCGCGTAGACGTCGCCAGCGCATCGCCCAGGCCCATCGATTTCGTTAGCGCCAGGTTGCAGCTGTAGGCACCCGGGCAGGTGACCACGTCGCTGATTTCTTGCGCGCGATCCGCCGACAGACCCATGTTCGCCAACATCCCGTACACCCGAGCCAGCGCACCCGCCGGCACATACGCGAACACGATGTTCTGCGACATGGTGACACGCAGGAAGCCGTCCCCGGCCTGATCGGCGATTTGTGCCAGTCCGCGCATCTGATCGCCCGTCAGGTTGCCCTGGCGAACCATCACCGTCACCATCTTGTAGCCGGGCTGCTTCTGATCCCGAACGTTGGTCTTCTGCCACTCCTGGAATTCCGGAGTCGGATCGAAGATCGGCAGGAACTCGCCGGTGCCCTTCGGAGGAGGCGTCGAAACGAAGCCGCCAAAGTTTTCGGGAACCGAATCCGGCATGGCGATGCCGCCGTTCTTCAAAATGTCGGCGTACTGTTCTTCGATGGCGTTCTTCAGCCACTCAAAACCACGCTCACGCAGCACGAACTTCAACCTTGCCTTGTCCTTGTTATTGCGGTTGCCGTGCGTGTTGAACACGCGAATCACGGCCTCTGTGCGGCGAACCACATCTTCGGCATCGATGAAATCCCACAGCAGCTTCGGCTCGGTCGGCAACGGTCCCAGACCGCCGGCCACCGTCACGCGGAAACCCGGCTTGCCGTCCTTTACCACCGCACGCAGGCCCAGATCGTTAATCGCCGTGGCGACCGTATCCACTTCGCCGCCCGAAAACGCCACTTTGAATTTGCGCGGCAGCGCGTCGGTCAGTTCCTTATGCAGGAACGCGAGCGCCAGGCGCCGGGCGTAGGGCTGCACGTTAAACGGTTCGTCGGCCAGCAACCCGGCCAACGGACACGCCGTCACGTTGCGAACGGTGTTGTAGCAGGCTTCGCGCGTCGTCAGGCGGACATCAGCCAGCATGTGCAGGGCGTCGGGAACCTGCGCCAGCGGCACAAAGTGATACTGAATGTTCTGGCGCGTGGTCAGGTGGCCTTTGCCACCCGCAACAGCGTCGGCGACGTCGCCCATCTTGCGCATCTGATCGGAGGTCAGCAGGCCGCCCGGAATCTTCGTCCGAATCATGTGCACGCCTTCCTGGCGCTGCCCGTAGACGCCGCGGCGCAGGCGCTGCGCACGGAACTGATCGTCCGTGATCTCTTTATTTACCCAAGCCTGAGACTTCGCCCGGAACTCTTCAATGTCCGCTCGGACGGTCGAATCATATTGCTGCTCAAGCAGTTGCTGGTCGTTTGTCGCCATACTCTAGTTCCCTATAGAGATTATACTACTTCGGGCAAGCCCCGTGGGCTTTCAGTGGATTCTAGCACCTTCGGCCGGGGTATACTTGAGGGGTTGACCGGGAACCTCAAGCTCGTCTGTAAGCCGCTGCTGGCGTTGGGCATCTGCCTCTTGTTGGGCAGTTGCGATACGTCCAAATCCAACACCTCACGCTACCGCAAATTCATCCCTCCGCCGATCCGGAAAGCGGTCGGCATGAGCGAACCCACCGAGGTCGCCGACCCCGGCCTGGACCCGCAGGTACCCGTCCCAGTGAACGCCTTCCTGGTCCCCCGTCCGAATCTGCCGCCGCGCCCAAGCAACCCTGAGTTCCTCATGCAGCGTGCCGACCGGCTCTTTGCCGACGGCAAGAAAGCGATGGCGGAAGGCCGCAACCGCGACGCCCGCCGCTCCTTCGATACCGCCATCCAAGTCTTAATGTCGGAACCGCTGCCCTCCGACCCCGTCGAACGCCGTCGTCTGGAAGAGCGCCTGGACGACATGGCCGACGCCATCTACCACTACGATCTGGAACAGCTCGGCTCCGGCCTGCCCAGCGAAACCGAATCGGCGCTGCTGCCACCCTCCGTCGAGAAGCAGATCCTGGAAGAAAACCTTCCGGTGAACCCGGAACTCCGCCAGCGCGTCCGCGAACAGATTGAGACCACCATGTCTGAGTTGCCGCTCGAAGTCACCGACGCCGTGCTCAGCTACATCGACTATTTCTCCACCGAGCGCGGCCGCAAGGTGCTGCTCTCCGGCTTCGCCCGCGCCGGCCGTTATCGCGAGATGATCAGCCGCGTGTTCTCAGAAGAAGGACTGCCCGCCGAACTGATCCACGTCGCGCAACTCGAATCCCACTTCAACCCGGCCGCCGTCTCCTACGCGAGCGCCGTCGGCATGTGGCAGTTCATGCGCACCGCCGGCAGCGACTTCGACCTCAGCATGAACGGCCAAATCGATGAACGCCGCGATCCAGAAAAGGCCACGCGTGCCGCCGCGCAATTCCTACTCTCGCTCTATCGTCACTATGGCGACTGGTATCTCGCGCTCGCCGCCTACAACTGCGGAGCCGGTTGCGTCGACCGAGCGATCCAACGCACCGGGTACGCAGACTTCTGGGAACTGCGTCGCATGAAGGCGCTGCCGTTGGCCACCACCAACTACGTTCCCGAAATTCTGGCGATGACCATCATGTACAAGAACGCCGAAGCCTACGGTTTGAACGTAGAGCACGACCCGACGCTGGAGTACGACAACATCATGCTGGAAGCCGACACAAGTCTCGCGCTCGTGGCGACCGCCATCGATCGCCCCATCGGCCAGATCAAGCAACTTAACCCCGCGTTGCTGCAAACCGTCGCGCCGCGCGGTTACTCGATGCATCTTCCCGTCGGTTCGGCCGAACTCATCGAAGCCGCCTTCCAAGCAGTGCCTGCATCGCAACGCAAGACAGCACGCATTCATCGCGTGGAAGAAGACGATACGTGGTTGAGCATCGCCAAACAATACAGCACAACCGTCACTCGCCTCACTGCATTAAACAGCGAAGAACTCCCGCAAACAGGCAAGTTTGTGATGATCCCCGCATTGCCTCCGCCACCCGCGCCGAAGCCTGCAACGAAGAAGTCGAGCAAGAAATCCAGCAAGCCCACGACCTCATCGAAGAGCACCGACGCTGCTCCGAAACCGCAGGCAAAGTCGAAAGCAGCGCCCTCCAAGAGCACGCGCAAGAGCGGCGCGTAACTGATTTTTCCTTGCCTTCACTGCGCAACCCGATATAACCTAGACTCTGACCTGACGGTCATGCAGTATGGAGCGGAGGTTTGCGATGTTCGAATATCGGCTTTCATTCGATGACGACATTGACGACGGGATGGAGTTCGACGAACCCGGTCTCAGCCTGGACGATGACATCGGCGACTATGACGACGATGACGATGACGTTGAAGAAATCGTGATCGTTCGTGAGACTGTAGTCGTTGTACCACCGCCTCCGCCCGCGGCCGTCGTAGTGCTTAAGTCAGAGCCCGAACCGGAACCGGTTCGTAAGCCTGCGACGAAAGCCACTACGAAGTCAGGTCCGGCTCAGAAAACAGTCGTAAAAAGAGCGCCTGCAAAAAAAGCGGCGGGGAAGAAGACTGCAGCGAAAAAGGCTTCGGCCAAAAAAGTTGCAGCCAAGAAAGCTCCGGCGAAGAAAGCAGCCGCAAAGAAGAAGCCGGCCCCAAAGGTTCCGGCAAAGAAAGGTCCTGTGAAGAAAACTCCCTCGAAAAAGACTGCAGTGAAGAAGGCCCCGGCCAAGAAGGTTGCCGCCAAGACGGCGCCTGCCAAGAAGACGGTTGCCAAGAAGGCTCCGGCCAAGAAGGTCGCTGCGAAGAAGAAGGCTGCTCCCCAGAAGAAAGCAGCCGTGAAGAAGGTCGCTGCGAAGAAGAAGCGCTAACCCGCTCTACTTCGTGACCACGCTCTTGCAGCGTTCATATAACGCAAAGAGCGTTTCCACCTGCTCCTCAGGGCTCTTCGGAGCCTTGCCAGCAAAACCCGCACTACCGCCGGTCTTACCCAGGCCGGTGGTAGTCGCGATGAATCGCATTAACTCCAGCGCAATCTCCTCTTTCGATCCGCCCGTAGGCCGAGGTGTGAGTTCCTTTTCGTCCGTCATATAATTCTTACGGTACTCGATCTGCACCATGCTTCGCGCGATCGTTTCCATAACGCATGCCCGTCGAAGCCGTTCGCCTCATTCGCAAAATGCGCGGAGGCGCGCAAGCACACCTGATCCAATGCGCGGACGGCCACGCCTACGTCGTCAAATTCACCAACAATCCGCAGCACCGCCGCATCCTCGCCAATGAGTGGGTCTCTTCTGAATTCCTGCGTTACCTCGGCCTGTCTACGCCCGAAACCGCAGTCGTGAACTTCTCCGCCGACTTTCTCGCCGCGAACCCAGACGTCTACATTCAACTTGGCCGCGAACGTACGTCGATCCCCATAGGCTGGCACTTCGGCTCACGCTTCCCAGGCGAGGTCGCGCGCACCGTTGTCTATGACTTCCTGCCCGACGCGCTGCTGCACAAGGTCGCCAACATTCGCGAACTGCTCGGCATGCTCGCCTTCGATAAGTGGACCGGCAATGCCGACTCGCGCCAAGCCATCTTCTTCCGCGCCCGCGTCTCCGAACTGGGGCCGTCCGGCGCGCCGGAGCGTTTGGGCTTCGTCGCGCAGATGGTGGACAATGGGTATGTCTTTGAGGGACCGCACTGGCGCTTCCCTGAGTCGGCAATCCAAGGTCTGTATTTCCGGACTTTGGTCTACGACAACGTGCACGGCCTGGAATCGTTCGAGCCGTGGCTGGAGCGCATCCGGAACTTCCCCGAAGAAATTGTAGACCGGGCGGTGAACAGCATGCCCCGGAGTTGGCTGGAAGGCGATGAGGATGCCTTCGAACGGCTGTTGGCGCAGTTGCTGCGCCGGCGGGCACGTGTGCCGGACCTGATCGCGGCGTGCAGAGACGCTCGCAGCGACCCTTTCCCGGCCTGGAAAAAATAACAACACATGATCTCCATACCGACCCGGGCAGCGGAGTTCCGGGAAATGTTCGCGCAACAACGCTGGATCACCGACGGTGCCATGGCTACGCTGCTGTTCGCCCGCGGAGCGTCGCCGCATCGCCCCGTCGAGGAACTCAACTTGAAGCTCGCCGCGCTGGTCCGCGATGTCCATCGCGACTACCTCTCAGCCGGCGCGCAGATCCTGCGCACGAATACATTCAGTGCAAACCGCATTCGGCTCGCGCAGTTCGATCTTGAAACCAAGGTCACCGCGATCAACAACGCCGGCGTACGCATCGCCCGCGAGGCCGCTCAAGACAGAGCCTTCGTCGCGGGTTCCATTGGACCCACCGGTATTCGTCTCGCTCCGTTGGGATCGCTGACCGAAGAAGAAGCCCGCCAGATCTTCCGCCAACAGGCCGCCACGCTCACCGGCGTCGATCTGTTCATCCTCGAAACCTTCCGCGACGTTTCCGAACTCAGTGCGGCCGTGCTCGGGATCCGCGAAGCCGCTGGCGAGGAGGTCGTCATCGTCGCGCACGTCAGCGTCGAAGAAGATGGACGCCTCGAAGACGGCTCCACGCCCGAACGCTACGGCCCCGCGTTGAACGCGCTGCCCGTCGACGCGATCGGGATCAACTGCTCGAGTGGCCCGCACTCCGTCTTCCAAGCGCTGAAGCGCTTGGCCGCGGCCACCGACAAACCACTCAGCGCCATCCCCGGCTGCGGCTCCTCCGCCGCCTACTTCGCAGAACGCTTCGGGCAAAGCGGCGTCACCATCGCCGGTGGCTGCTGCGGCACCACACCCGAACATATTCACGCACTGCGCAATGCCAAGTTCGAAGCGTCTCGCGCTGCGCGCAAGTTGAAAACCGTCAGCACGCCCAAGGCGAAAACGCCCATTCCCTTCGCCGAACGCAGCCAGCTGGCAGAGAAGCTCGCCGCGAAACAGTTCGTCACCATCGCCGATCTGTTCACGCCCGACGTGCAGCTCGCAAAAAACTGCAAGCAAGCCGGCATCGACGCCGTGGGCCTGCCCAACCGCAGCTACATGAACACGCTCGGCTCGGCCTGTGTCATCGAAGACGAAGCCGATCTCGAAACGATCGTCTACACTGTCGCACGCGGCCGCAGCGCGCGCGACCTGCAGCGCGACCTGCTCGCCACCGACGCGTTGGGCGTCTACAACGTGCTGTGTGTCACCGGCATCGGCATGGGCCCCGTGGACGTCGATTCCATCGGCCTCACGCGCATCGCCAGCAACCTGAACCGCGGCCTCGATCTTGGCGGCAACGAAGTGGTGCTGCAGACCGCCCTGAACATCGGCGTCGCGGTGAACCAAAGCGCACCCGACCTGGACAAAGAGGTCGCACGCTTCGAAGCCAAGGCCCGCGCCGGAGCCGAGTTCGCCATCTCGCAACCGGTCTTTGACCTCGCGCAATTTGAAGCATTGATGAAGCGCATCGGGCATCTAAAGATTCCCGTGATCGCCACTATCTGGCCGTTGGCTAATCTGGAAGACGCACACTACGCCATGCACGAGGCGCATCTTCCCATCCCGAAAACGCTACTCAAACGGATCGCTGCGGGAGAGGCCAACAAGGTGACGCGCGAACTGGTGACCGCACTGCGCAAACTCAGCGCCGGACTTCGCATCACCACACGCGGCGGATCGATTCAAACCGCCATCGACGTAGCGTTACACTAGAGCATCGTGGCAACCGACCTGATCGAAACGGATCCACAGGACCCCTCCGCGGCGGCGATTGACCGTGCAGCGGGGATTCTACGCCGGGGTGGCGTAGTGGCGATCCCTACAGACACTCTCTACGCGCTGGTGTGCGACCCACTCAGCCTCAAGGCCGTGGGCCGCATCTTCGGCGCGAAAGGCCGCGAGGCCAACAAAGCGCTACCCATGATGGTGGATGGCGTCATCATGGCCGAAGAACTCGCCAAGGAACCTTCGGCGCGCTTCTTCCGTCTGGCCCGACGCTTCTGGCCCGGCCCGCTCACTATCATCACCGCCGGCAACGCCAAGGTGCCGATGAAAGTCACCGGCAACTCCGGACGCCTCGCGATGCGTCAGCCCAAAGCCGCCATTCCTATGGCGCTGCTTGAAAAAATGGGGCAGCCGCTCATCTCCACCAGCGCGAACCTCTCCGGCCAGCCGACCTGCAAGAGCGGCATCGAAGTCTTCGGCGTCATGGACGGCCGCGTCGACCTGGTGCTCGACGGCGGCCTCTGCCACGGCCCCGGCGCGACCACCATCGACATCACCGAGCCCTACTGGCGCGTGATCAAAGAAGGCGCGATCAGCGAACGCGAAATCGCAGAGATTCTCAAGGACACCTAAATGAGCCTACAAACCGAGCTCGCCGAACTCTTTCGCCGCGACATGACGCGCCTCACGCAGGAGCTTGCGCTGTTCCCCGGGGACGACTATCTCTGGAAGACGCTGCCCGGTGTGAAGAACGCCGCCGGTAACATCACACTGCATCTGGAAGGCAACTTGCGCAACTACATCGGGCACCATCTGGGTGGCATCCCCTACCAGCGTGATCGCGACTTCGAGTTCTCCGCCAAGGGCATGCCCGCATCCGGCCTCATCGCGCGCATTGATGCGCTGAAGCCATTGATACCCAACATTATCGAGACGCTGCCCGACGCGAAGCTCGACGAACTCTTTCCTGAAGCGATGTGGGGCGCGCCGCGCATCACGCGCCTGTTCCTGATCCATCTCTACGGACACTTCAACATGCACCTGGGCCAGATCGGCTACCTGCGTCGCATCCTCACCGAAGGCGAAGCAGCCAAGCACGCTCAACTCTAACCCTCATGACCGAACAAGAACGCGAACACCTGCTCAAGACCGCCAAAGGCCTCGGTATCGGCAAGCTCCAACGCCATGTCTTCATCTGCGCCGAACCCAATGAGGCGAAGTGTTGCGATCGCGAAACCGGCATCGCCAGCTGGAATTATTTGAAGAGCCGCCTCAAGGAACTCGGGCTCACGAAGTCGACCAACGACAACTGTGTGTTCCGTACCAAAGCCAGCTGCCTCAAAGTGTGCGAACAAGGCCCCATCGCCGTCGTGTATCCCGAAGGCACCTGGTATCACAGCGTCACGCCCGATGTGGTCGAACGCATCATCCAGGAGCACCTGATCAACGGCCAGCCCGTCGAAGATCACCTGATCGCCTGCGATCCGCTCGCCGCCAATCGCGACTAACGGAAATATTGCTGCACTTCGGGCTTCGTCTCCCGCAGGATCTCCATCACCGCCTGCTTCGTAGGTGTCGGCGATGTCGTCAGCACCTGATACATGCGCTTGTAGACCGAAGCCTTGGCTGCCGTCGGAAGCGCGTCGAACGCTTCGGAATAAATCAGGTAGCTGCACGGGTACTCGAGTAACCGTGTCTTCAGATTCAACTGCCGCAGACTGCGCCCTTTGGAATCGCGCGGCCCCTGCGCGGAGAACGTCTTCGCAAATCCCGCCTCTCCGCCCATCGGCTGCGTCAGCTTCGCTTCGTTGACGAACAGCAGGTAGTCGACGAACTCCTTCACGTTCTCCTCGTACTTCTCCCCTGCCCGAGCATCCCAACCCAGCCGCGTGATGTAGTTCATCATCTGCATCTGGTGATCAAACACCAGCAACGCCGCAGCATCGCTGTAAGGCGACAGATACTTGTCCACCGGGAACTTGTCCGCCAGCGATGCCACCGAAGTCGAGTTCACCGTGTTCGGTTTGTCGCGATCCACCAGCACGGCGTTGCCCATGTGCCGCACGCCCGCCGGCGCTCCCGTCACATACCACCCGCCCCAACGTTGTTCCAGCGGCGTGCGATGATCCGTGAACCCCGCGCCGTAAATCAGCAACGGCTCGCCGTCCGGCAGGATCGGGAAGCTGCGCGCGAACACTCCAGGGGCACCCAGCGTCGCATCGTTGCGATGGCAACTCACGCACGAATCGTCGCGATGGAAGCGCGGGGCTCGTTTGGGGTCCTGTTCCAGCAGGTAGAAGATGATCCCCTGCACCGGATCCTGCGACGCGATCTCGATGAAGCCCTTGTTCATCCAGCCCACCGCCACGCGATCGTTGAAGAAGATGCTGCGCGGATTTTCCGGCGAAATCAGCCGCGCCTGAAAACTGGTCTTCGATTGCACGAACACCTGCGACTCCACGGGAATCTGCAGCGCGTCCAAAAGCGCCTTCAGGTAGCCGCCGCGATCGTCATACGCCAGCTTCACCGACCCGTCCTTCAAGCGAGCATCCAGCTTCGCCACTGGATCCGTCGCATCGCGGTCGTAGTGAATCGCAGGATTGTCCAAGGCCGGCGGGTAGGTGTCCGAGAACGCCGCCCAAGCGATGCCCGCAGGCACCATCACAACCATCGCCAATAGAAGTCTGCGCATGAGAGAATGTCCGGGTCCACACAAATTATGCCACGCGACCCGCAACTCAGTTTCGCCTTCGAAGCCCGCGTCTCCATCGCCAAGCCGCTCGACCTCGGCACCACCCGCGCCGGCCATCGCCGCGTCATCCCGATCCTCGGCGGCACCATCGAAGGTCCACGCATCAAGGGCAAGGTTCTCGAAGGCGGTGCCGACTGGCAGATCCTCCACTCGGATGGTGCCGCCGATCTCGAAGCCCGCTACACGCTCGAAACCGACGACGGGGCCCTGATCTACGTCACCAACCGAGGCATGCGCCGCGGCTCGACTGACGTCCTGAAACGCCTCAATTCCGGGGAGAAGGTCGATCCCGATCAACTTTACTTCCGCACCTACACCACGTTCGAAACCAGCGCCCCTGGCTACCAGTGGCTGGCCGACGCGGTCTGCGTGGGTACGGGGGAACGCTACCCCGAAGGCGTTGTGGTCCGGTTTTTCCAGGTCCTCTAAGGTCTTCCGTCGAGCGCTTCAGTCGTCCTTCCCTGTTATGCTAGTCCTGGGAACGTTCCTGCCGCGTTTGTATGTGGCCCCCATAAATTGATCCAACAGTCAATGTCATGGAACCTGACTCGATGATGTGCCGGTGAGCAAGCTCCGGTGGGAAACCGCCATGGAGAAGCCTGAAGGTACTCGGAAGGTTCCACCCTGTTAAGTTCGGGGTCAAATGACGGGGGTTGCGACGGCGTAGCGGTGCGTTCCCGCTAATTCTGTTTCACCCGCGCACTGCGGTGCGCTTAGAAAGTGACGCGCTGCAAGCACCTTAGCGCTGCAGTGTTCCCTTAGTGACCAACTTACTTTTTATCGGCGATATCTTCGCCTCGCCGGGCCGCACCATGGTGGCCCGCTACCTTCCCGAAATCGTAGAAGCCGAAAACATCCACCTGACGATCGCCAACGGCGAGAACGCGGCGGGAGGCTTCGGCATCACTCCACAACTGGCTGACGAGATCTTCGGCTACGGCGTACAGGTGATCACCACCGGCAATCACGCCTGGGACAAGCGCGAAGTCTACGACTACTTCAAGCGCCAGCAACGCATCCTGCGCCCCGCGAACTACCCCGCCGAACTGCCCGGCTCCGGCCTGGTCACCGTGCGCGCCAAGAACGGCGTAGACGTCGCTGTTATCAACCTGCAGGGCCGCGCCCACATGATCCCGATCGACTGCCCCTTCCACAAGGCCGACGATCTACTGGCATCCATCCCGGCAACGGTAAAAGTCCGCTTCGTCGACTTCCACGCCGAACTCACCAGCGAAAAAGTTGCGATGGGCTGGCACCTGGATGGCCGCGTCTCCGCGATGGTCGGCACGCACACACATGTCCCCACCGCTGACACGCGCATCCTCCCCGGCGGCACCGGCTATCAGACCGATGCCGGCATGACCGGCCCCTACAGCGGCGTGATCGGCGTCGACAAGGACATCATCCTGCAACGCTTCCTCACGCAGATGCCCGTGAAGATGCAGGCCGCGCACAACAGCCCCGAACTCCACGGCGTCATCGTCGAAATCGACGAGGCGAACGGCAAGACCACCGCCATTCGCCGCGTCGAACGTATCGGCTAAAGCCGCTTACTTACTGACCACGAGCAACTGGAACGTTTCGCCCAACACCGGGCCGCGTCCCTTCGCCTTGCCGTCTTTGCCCACCGGAGCCGGACCGTTCTCGGCCACCGGCAGGTAGATCTTGTGCGTCTTCGAATCGACGCCGATCGTGCGCGCACCGCGCATCGTCGGAACCGTCTCTTCGACCACCCACTTGCCGCCCTGCTCGCCCAGCACCGTCATCGTGCCGTCGCCGCCATTCGAGGTGAACGCGCGCCCATCGTCATAGACGATGCCATCGGAACCCGCGCCCGTCGGAGCCGTTCCCAACACCTTCCAGCTCTTGATATCAACCGCCGCCATGAGGCCCTTGCACGCCGCGAACAACCGCCCCTTCTTGGTGTCGATCGAGAGACCCGTGGGATCCTCACACGGCTCCATCTTCAAGCGACGCGTGATCGTGGCCTTGGCCGCATCCACTTCGATCACTTCCGCCGTATCTTCGATGTTCACCCACACCCTGCCCTTGCCGTCGGTTTGCGCAAACTCCGGCTTCCCGCCCACCGGTACCGTCGCGACCACCTTCTCCGTCTTGGCATCGATGATCGTCGCATCCTTGCTGTTGCCGTTAAACGCCAGCACGCGATGCGTCGACGGCTCATAAATGATGGCGTCTGGATTCGTGCCCGTCGGAATCGTGGCCGTCGTCTTGAACGTCTTCAGGTCGAACACGCTGACCGTGTTGTTCCCGCCATTGCTGGTGTAGCCCTTCCCCAGATCGCCGGCCACCGCAATCCCGTGGACACGCGGAGTCTCCGTCACCGTCCCGATCACTTTGTTCGTCTTCAGATCGATGACTTCGGTCTGGTTAAGGTGCGACATGTACAGCCGAGCCGCGCCCGCGTCTACATACATGTAGTCCCAGAAAGTGCCGGTGCCACCGATCTTGATATGGTCGGTGACCTTAAATCCCGGGGCGGCGGCCATGGCCAACACCGCGCTACCCAGCAACAGACGTTTCTTCATGGAAAACTACTTCGAGAGAGTATGACGGCACAATGCCTCCGGCGTGTGACACGATATCAACAGTGACCTGTTCCTTTGAACAAGCCCGCGCCGCTGTGCTGAAGGAAGCCCGCGCGAGGCGCAAACTACCTGCCATCGAGACGATTCCCTCGCTCGAGGCCGCCGGCCGGATTCTGGCCGAAGACATCTCCACCGATCGCGATTACCCGCCCTTCCCGCGTTCCGCCCGCGATGGCTTCGCCGTCCGCGCCGCGGACCTGCCGGGCGAGTTCCAGATCATCGGCGAAGTCCGCGCCGGCTCGGTTTTCAGCGGTACCGTCGGACCCCGCCAGACCGTCGAGATCATGACCGGCGCTCCCCTGCCCGCGGGTGCCGATGCCGTCGTCATGGTGGAACACACCACTCGGGACGGTGAGTCCATGCGCACCGACCGTACGCATCAGTCCGGCGACAACTTCAACCCGCGCGGCGTCGAAGCGAAGCAAGGCACAGTCGTCCTGACGCGAGGCTGCAGACTTGGTTTCAGTGAAATCGCGTTGCTCGCGACCGTGGGCTACACCCAAGTGGGCGTCTACAAGAAGCCGCGCGTGGCGATCCTGCCGACCGGCGACGAAATTGTCACTGTCGCTGAAACGCCCGAGCCCTTCCAGATCCGTAACTCCAACGCCTGGTCCATGGCCGTGCAAGCCGCGCGCGCCGGTGCCGAACCCGTCATTCTGCCGATCGCGCGCGATAACTACGAGTCCACTTACGCGCTGGTCAAAGAGGGCCTGGAATGCGACATGTTGATGCTCTCCGGCGGCGTCTCCGCAGGTAAGTACGACATCGTGGAGAAGGTGCTGGCCGACTTTGGAGCCGAGTTCTTCTTCACCCGCGCGCTCATTCAACCCGGCCAGCCGGTCGTCTTCGGCCACGCACAGAACAAGTTGTTCTTCGGCCTTCCCGGCAACCCGGCGTCGACCATGGTCACCCTCGAAATCTTCGCGCGCGCCGCCATCGAACTCCTGAGCGGCCTCGACGAACCGTTGCTGCCTCTGCTGCAGGCCCGCCTCTCGCGCGAGTTCAAGCAGAAGACCGGCCTCACCCGCTTTCTTCCGGCACGCATCTCTGAAGACGGAGCCACCGTCGAACCGCTCGGCTGGCAGGGCTCCGGCGACGTCGCCGCGCTTTCCCGTTCCAACGCTTTCTTAGTCAGCGAACCCGACCGCGAACATTGGGCGGCCGGTGAAATGATTCGAGTGCTACTCAAGTGATCAACAAACTCTCCCACTACGACGAAAAGGGCCGCGCCAGCATGGTCGACGTGTCCGCCAAGACCGAGACCAAACGCACAGCCACCGCGCAGGCCTTCGTGAAGATCCGGCCCGCGGTGCTGAAGAAGCTGCCGCAGAACCCCAAAGGCGACCCACTCGAAGTTGCGCGCATCGCCGGCATCATGGCCGCCAAGAAGACCTCGGAACTCATCCCCATGTGCCACCCCTTGGCACTGTCTCACGTCGATGTGCGCGCCGAAGTAAAGTCAAAGGGCGTGCAGATCACCTCCACAGTCAGCACCAGCGGCCCCACCGGCGTTGAGATGGAAGCGCTCACCGCGGCTTCAGTCGCCGCGCTCACCGTCTACGACATGACCAAGGCGCTCGACAAAGCGATCGAGATTCAGGATCTCTACCTGTTGACCAAGACCGGTGGCAAGTCGGGTGACTTCAAACGCGGATCCCAGCCTAGCTCGAAGAAATGACACGCACCGCGATCCTCACCATCAGCGATTCCGCCGTCGCCGGCACCCGCGCCGATGCATCGGGGCCCGCGCTCGAAGCAGAGGCCGTGAAGCTCGGCTGGTCTGTCGTCAACAAACTCATCCTGCCTGACGAAGAAGAACACATCGCCAGTGCCCTGCGCGAACTCGCCGATTCCGGCGCCATCGACGTGATCCTCACCACCGGCGGGACCGGCCTCGCCCCGCGCGATGTCACGCCGGAAGCAACGAAGCGCATCGCCGATCGCGACGTCCCCGGCTTCGGCGAACTCATGCGCAGCGAAGGCCTCAAGGCGACGAAGTTCGCTCCGCTCTCCCGCGGGGGCGGCTGGACCCGAGGCACTGCGCTCATCCTCAACCTTCCCGGCTCGCCCAAAGGCGCAGTGCAATCCCTTACCGCGGTCGCCTACCTGGTCCCGCACGTAGTCGATTTACTGAACGGCCGAACGGAGCACAAATGAAACGCGCCGCCCTATGCTTCCTGCTTGTCTTCGTGGCCGCCGCGCAGGAGCCGATCATCCGCTCCACCGTGGTGAACGTGCAGGTGCCCGTCACCGTCACCAACAAACAAAGCCGCCCGGTGACGAACCTCACGCTGAACGACTTCAAACTTCTCGATAACGGCATCGCGCAGGACTTCCAGCTCGATATCGTGAATCACCCCGTCTCCCTCGTCGTCGCAGTGCAGACCAACACGCCGGCCAAGAAGATCCTGCCTTTGGTCCAGAACACGTCGTCGCTTCTGGAGCCGCTGCTCGCGGGCGAGACCGGCGAGGTTGCCGTGCTCACCTTCGACCACACAGTACAGACGCTACTGCCCTTCACCAACAAGGCCGACTCGATCCACACTACGTTTCTCAAACTCACCGTCGGCGGCACGCAGCACCATCTGGATGACGCCGCGCTCGAAGGCATCCGGCTGCTGAACACCCGCGCTAAAGGCCGCAAGAAGATCCTGGTCCTCATCGGCGAAGCGCAGGACCTCGGCAGCGCCGTCTCCACACGCGACGTCTTCCAGCGCGCCGAACTCGACGGCATCCTCGTCTACGCCGTCACCATGAAGCTGCCCGCTCCTCTTCCCCCACGCGTCACCTCGCGCAACCCGATCCCGCCTGAGGGTCGCGCACCACTCCCTATGGGCACCATCCAGACCCAGACCACCGACGTCCAAAATGGGGCGTACGCACCGACGGTCGCTGAGATGTACGAGATCGTGCGCGGAATCACGGCAAGCAACTCTCTGGAGGCCTACGCCGCCATGACCGGGGGCACGCAGCAGACCTTCGACAATCAGAAGCAGCTCGAAGCAGCGCTCCAGCAGATTGGCCGCGAGGTGCACAATCAGTACCTTCTCACCTTCGCGCCGTCGCAGCCCACCGCCGGCTTCCATTCGCTGGCAGTCGAAGTAAAGGTCCCCGGGACCAAGGTCCGCGCCCGCCGGGCGTACCGAGTGGCCCCTGAGGTGCGGTAGAGTCAGGGTGAGGCGATCCATGAAGATTCGACACATTCTTGCGGCAGCGATTCCTGCCAGCGCAGTGATGACGGGCCTCCTGATGGCCCAGGGCACCTCGAAAGGCCCGGTCCCCACCACCGTCGAAGAAATTGAGACACCCATCTTCCGCTCCGACGTTGTGAACGTGCAGGTCCCGGTGACCGTGCGTGACCGCAAGGGCAACTTCATCAACGGCCTCGCGCCGGTCGATTTCGAACTCTACGACGAAGGCGTGAAACAGAAGGTTGTACTGGACGTAAGTGCGCATCCGATCTCACTGGTCGTCGCCGTGCAAGCCAACTCCACCGCCCGCCAAATCCTGCCCACCGTGCAGAAGGTCGGAGCGATGTTCGGACCCATCGTAGCGGGCGAAACCGGCGAAGTCGCCGTGCTGGCCTTCGATCACCGCATCCAGGTGATGACGCCGTTCACCTCGAATCCCGACGAAATCAAGAAAGCGTTCGCCAACATCAAGATCGGCAGCAGCCCGCATCATCTGGACGACGCTTCCATGCAAGCGGTGAACATGTTGCGTAACCGCGGCAAGGATCGCAAGAAGGTGCTGATCATCATCAGCGAAACCCGCGATTCCGGCAGCGCCTTCAGCCCGCGCGACGTGATGACGAACATTGAATTTTCCGGCGTGCAGGTCTTTACAGTCAGCATGAATCACTTGCTGAACCAGTTGACCACGCAAGCCGAACCGAACCGCCCCAAACCGGTTCCGCCGGAAGCCCGCGGACCGCTGCCCATGGGCGTGATCCAGACCGGCACCACCGACGCCCAGACCAACATGGGCAACTGGACCCCCGTCTTCAAGGAAATCTTCGCGCTGGTGAAGGGCGTCTTCGTGCCCAACTCGCATGAGGTCTACACCAAGTTCAGCGGTGGCAAGGAAGAGAACTTCGTGACGCTCTCGGGCCTGGAAGAAGCCGTCCAGAATATTAGCGAAGAAGTCCACAGCCAGTACCTGCTGACCTTCGCACCGCCTACGACCGCCAAGGGCGGGTATCACGAGGTTACGGTGAAGGTATTGGCCGCCGCCAATCTCGACATCCGCACGCGCAACGGATACTGGATCGCGCCGCGCGCTGCCGATGAAGAAGCGCAGGACAAGGGCAAAAACAAGAAATAACTACTGGCCGACGGGTTCGACGATCGCACTCATCGAGCCCTTCGACACCGCCATGCGCGGGTCGGCTCCGTAGGCGTGAATCTGATCGCGCCCGAACTCGGCCTGATCTTTCTCACATACGATCACAACGGTGCGGCCCAGCGCGTCCACTTCGCACGCATGCCGATAGGCGGTCTCCGCGGAGAGGAAGAAGATCGTGCACAGCATCTCGATCACGTACTCGTAGGTGTGCTCGTCGTCATCCAGCAGCACCACGCGATACATGGGCGGAATGTCGTGATGTTCCTCAATGCCCGTGTCCGTTCCGATGTCTGGAAACGCTACGCGCTGCGGAAGAGTGTCAGCCATGTATACCCTCAATGCTAGACTGAAACCCGAAAAAGGCGCAAGAAGTCACCAGCGCGTTGAATCAATTGGCCGGATCTACGCATCCAACTGCTAGAATCAAACAAGAAGGGGGCGCAACGGATTCGACGGGATCGAATCAGCGTAGAGAGTCGTGCCGGGTTCTGAGCTCCCGTAAAACGATCAGAAAACAACAACTGCCAACACGCAGTTTGCATACGCTGCTTAATTTTTAAGTAGCCGTTCTGGTGGGGTGAGCCTGCGCGCTCTGCTAAGAACGTCATTTTGCAGGATAGGGCCAAGGCTTCTGTTCGGAGCCGAAACCCGAAATCAATCGGACTAAGCCGCGGTGTTCTTGCCGGTTTCTATACTTCGCGGACGAAAACTACCGAACCGGAAACGCACGTAGTCTCTTTGCGGTGGACTTTCTCGGACGCGGGTTCAACTCCCGCCGCCTCCACCAACTTCAATTTCGCCTTTGGGCGAACTCTAGCGCTTTGCGTTCGCGGACGCCGTTTCCAGCAGCGTCCGGATTTCAGCCACGGCAGCAGGGCTTGGACCCGCCGGCCCCTTACCCTTACCCTTCGCAGCCACAGGCGCCGCGGTAGGAGCCGGAGCCGGGGTGCCGCGCAGTTTACCGATCACATCGACTGGCTTCTGTCCGTCGCCATCGGTGAGGTTCGGATTCGCGCCCAGTTCCAATAGGTGCTTCAGCAGGTCCACCTGCACATTGCGAGCAGCCTCATGCAGCGCCGTGGTGCCTTCCTTGCTATTGACGCCGTCATTCGCGTTGCCGTAGCCGATATGGAAGGAGTTGCTCAACGTCCCGCTGATCTTCGCATTCACATCCGCCTTATATTTCACGAGCAGGTCCATCATGGCTACATTGCCGGCCGTCGCGAGCGCGCCGCGTGCATTCGGACCATTGCCCGCCACCAAACCGAACGGGGTGTACCCCATGGAGTTGATATTCGGGTTCGCGCCCTTGGCCAGCAGCGCTTCCACCACTTCCTGATCACCCAGTTGCACGGCGCGGAACAGCGCCGTCGTGCTGGTGCTCACCTGGTTGTCGCCGAAACGGCCGCGAGCCGGAGCATTCGGACGATGGAAGTTCATTTCCGGATTCGGATCGACACCGGCGGCCAGAAGACGATTAATGATCTCCATGCTGGAGACCGGCGGAGGAGCGTTCGGATCACGCGCAGCCTGCGCGCCACCGGGTCCACGTCCGGGACCACCTTTGGCAGCTCCCGGGCCAGCCTTACCCTGCCCGCCACCGCGCGCGCCACCCAGCGGTGCAGCAGCCGCAGCAGGAGGTGTCTTGCGATCCACAGCGATCCACAGCGGCGTGCGGCCCCACCAATCCCAAACGTCGAGAGCGGCGCCCTTGTCCATCAGGAACTTTGCGATTTCGTTGTGTTCGTTATCGAGGGCCAGCATCAGAGGCGTGATACCCTCCGGAGTCGGGAAGTTGATGTCGCTTCCGGCCGCCACCAGTTGTTCGACGCAGGAGTAACAGCCGCCACGAATGGCGTACATCAGCGCATTCAAACCACCCACGGAGCGATACTGAACGCGCGGCTCACTGGTCACCTGGCTGGGCCAGTCGGTGTACAGCGAACGCGGTTTGATGTCGGCGCCCTTGGAGAGCAGCAGCTTCACGATGGCGGGATTGCCACCTGCGGCCGCGTAAATCAGCGGCGTCTGATTATGGAACTTCTCCACGATGTTGATCTTCGCGCCGGCGTTGAGGAACGTTTCCGTCATCTGCAAGTTGCCGTTCTTGATGGCCAGCATCAACGCGGTCTCATCGTCGGGATTGGCAGAATCCACCTTGGCCCCGGCATCGAGCAGCATCTTCACCAGACGAGCGTCGTTTAGGCGGACGGCTTCGGTCAGCGGCATGGCGCCGAATTCGTTGACCGCGTTCGGATTCGCCTTCTTCGCCAGTAGCGCTTCGGCTACTTCATAATCCTGACGGTTGACCGCCCAGATCAGGGGCGTGGACCCATCGCCCTGCGCTTGATTGACGTCGGCTCCGCTCCGAATCATTTCCAGAGCCTGCTTGGTCGCGCCTGCTTGAACGGCGGTCGGCAGGTCCTTGGGAGCCTGCGCCAATACGGACTGCACCAGAATCACGGCGGCTACGGCGCCCACCAACACAACAGCTAGACGAAAACGTTTCAAGCATGCCTCCTAAACAACATTCGGGCCCAGCTTATCGTGGAAAGCCCAGCCACCCTTTGCCGCCGAGTACAAGAATTTCGCGGGATCCTTCCACTTGCGCGGAAGCCCCTCCAGAGCGCCCCCCTCCAGCATGTCCTTGGGGCCTTCGCCGGCACGGACACGATCGTAGATCCGCTGCCGGACCTCTTCCATCATGTTGCGCTCCGCCTTAAACTCCGCCTTGGTCATCGCTGGACCATACGCCGGGATGATCTTGGTCTGATCATTGCTGATCGACAGCACCAGATCCATGGAATCCGTGCGGCCACCCACCCAGCCGCCCGTGAACCAGTCCAGTTCAGGGTCGCGCACCGGGGAAGCGACATCGCCGACGGCGATCACATTCGCACTCTTGAAGTGGAAGTAGGCATCGCCAGAGGTGTGCGCCATCAGCAGATACCCGTAGTCGATGTCTTCCCCGCCCGACTTGAGGCTGCCCTTGTCGACGAACGTTTCGACGGGCCAGGCCGCCTTGGGACGCGCCTTGACGTACCGCTCTTCGCCGGGCACCCAGTAATCGCGCGACAACCACTCACGCGTGCGCTTCTGCGAGAGGATCTTGGCCCCCTGCGCCGCGAACATTTCGTTGTTAGCCGTTTGATCCAGGTGATAGTGCGTATTGAACAGCGTGGTGACCTTGGCGTTCGGAGCCAGGCTCTTCAGCGCTGCCATCACGGCATCGCCCGTATTCGGCGCGCCGCTATCGACCACCACCAGACCTTCACTCGTCACGAAGGCGGTCACGTTGGCGCCACCGGCATCGATCACGGCCAGTTTGTCCGTTAGCTTGGTCACGCCCTGCTGGGCACGCAGCAGGCGTGGAGCCCACATTGCAAGCGCTCCCGCGGCGGCACCCTTCAATAATTCTCGTCTCTTCACAGGAACCCCTAGATCTCCGAAATCACGCCGGTGCTGTCGCCGAACTTGTCGCGTTCGAGACCGACTTTCTGCATCAGCGTCAGGTGCACGTTGGCGAGAGGCGTGTGCTCCGGCAGCACCAAGTGCTGGCCGCCCTGCTTTAACTTGCCGTTACCGCCGCCCACCACCAGATTCGGAATCGGGTAGTTGCTGTGCTGGTTCGAGTTGCTCATGTTCGAGCCGTACATGAACAGCGAGTGATCCAACAACGAACCCTGTCCATCCGGCGTCTCCGACATCTTCTTGAGGAAGTCGGCGAACATCTGCATGTGCCACTTCTGGATCTTGACCAGCTTCTCCAGGCGCTCCGGGAGATCGCCGTGATGCGAAACGGGGTGGAACCCGTCGGTGACGTCGAGGAACGGATACGTGCGGTTGGTGCCTTCGGCAACGGTGACGTAGGTGGCGACGCGGGTGAGGTCAGCCTGATACGCCAAGGTGAGCAGATCGTACATCAGCTTCACCTGTTCGGCGAAGTTTTCGAGTTCACCGATGGGCGCGTTGGGAATCGTGATGGCCGAGAGGTTGGTGTTCGAGGTCATCTTGGCGCGACGTTCGATTTCGCGCACATTGGTCAGATACGCGTCCAGGATTGCGCGATCCTCGCTACCCAGTTCGCTCTGTAGCTTCTTGGTGCGATCGAGAATCATGTCCAGCAGACTGTTGTTCTGACGGGCCATGGCCTTGCGTTCCTGCGGCGTTTCGCCTTCGCCAAACAGGGCCAAGAACACCTTGCGCGGGTTGTACTCCATCGGCAGCGGCGTGTGATCGTCGCGGAACGATAGTGTCGTGAACGGGCCGCCGTTACCGGCCGCCACCTGCACGGTGGTCTCAGAGGCCAGTTCCAGCGTGGGGAACGGCGTGTCCTTACTGATGAACTTCGCCATCTCCTGGTCCAACGTCGTGGCCATGTTGTTGCCGGTCGGCAGCGTCGCGCTCAGCCAGGTCGCGGGGTTGCGGACGTGGACAGATCCAGCGGCAGCTGCGTTTTCCAAGTTGCCAAAGGAGGTGACGTACTTCTTGAACGGCTCCAGCGGCGAGTTGATCTCGTTGAGCTTGAAGTTGGCGCCCGACCCGCTCGGCGTCCAGCGATCCTGCGCCGGGCCGAACTTGGTGTTGTGCATGATCGCGCCGTGAGGGATGTAGAAGAAGCCGGCGCGCAGCTTCGGATTCGCGGCCGTTTGCGCGAGCGCCGTCGAGGCGGGAACCATGGCGCTCAAGAACGGCAACGCCAGATTGACGCCAACACCCTTCAGAACCGTTCTGCGGGAGAGATGCTTCTTGGTGATAAACATGTTCGCCTCTTGACCTACTTGGACTTGCCTTGGGTTGCCGGGGTG
The DNA here is from genome assembly GCA_947467395.1 of Bryobacterales bacterium. Lineage (GTDB taxonomy): Bacteria > Acidobacteriota > Terriglobia > Bryobacterales > Bryobacteraceae > Palsa-187. The sequence goes on along the minus strand of CANIIC010000003.1, from coordinate 39,563 downwards.
AGCGCGGGGGCCGCCGCGGCCTTGATGGACGATGACACCGGCAACTTGTCACCGGTCGTTTGCGATTTGGCTGAAACTGCCGTCGGCGCGGCTTTCGGAGCCGTCTTCACCGCCAAGCCTTGCTTGCGGAACGCATCCGTATTCACGATTCCCAACACCAGCGACGCGAAGGTGTAATTGTCTTTCTTCGCATCCCGCACGATCTTGCGAATCTGCGGCATGTCGAAATACTGCAGGGGCCGGTTCACGGAATACATCATCAACTTTTCCGTCATGGAAATCACGAACGATTCCGGATGGTTGGCAAGTTCCTGCCGCAGTTCCACCGGGCCGTTGATCTTCACGCCACTGGCCATGACCGTGCTGGCATCGATCATCGTGTTATTGGCCTGCGGATCGGTCTGGCGGAAACGCCCGATCGAATCGAAGTTCTCGAGCGCGAGTCCCGTGGGATCGATCACGCCGTGGCACATTTTGCAGGTCGGGTTATCGCGATGCAGTTCGAGTCGCGCGCGCACCGTCTTCGGAGCTTCGCCCGGCTTCTGATCCAGATTCGCCACAACGGTGGGAGGAGGAGGGGGCGGCGGCGTCCCGATCAACTTGTCGAGCACCCATGCGCCGCGCAGCACCGGCGAAGTGCGGTCTCCGTACGACGTACGCATCAACACAGCAGCCTTGCCCAACAGGCCGAAGCGAGTTGGATCGGTCACCGTCACCGGCTTGAAGGCCGAAGTGCTGGGGCCGTTCTGGATACCGTAGTGCCGGGCCAGCCGGTTGTTCATGAACGTCTGGTCCGAGGTCAGCAGGTCCAGCACGCTCTTGTTGTCCAGCAGGATACTGCTGAGGAACATCTCAGCTTCCTGTTGGAAGTCGCGCCGCAACGTGGCGTTGAAGCCCTGGAAGATGCGGGCATCCGGTTGCACCGAGTCGAGCGTATTCAGATTCAACCACTTCATCGCGAAGCCTGAGACCAGGCTGGACGCCTTCGGATCAGCCAGCATGCGCTTCACCTGCGCGTTCACGACGCCGGGCTTGGACAGGCCGTTCGATTCGGCCAGCTTGAGCAGCTCGGCATCGGGAGGCGTGTTCCACAGGAAGAAGGAGAGGCGCTTGGCCAGTTCTAGATCCGTAAGCGCGAACTGCGTGGTCTTCACCGCGGTCTTGGGTCCACGGATGGAACGGTACAAGAAGTCAGGGCTCGCCAGAACCGCGGCCACGATCTGTTCCACACCGCTGTCGAAGGGTTGGTTGTCCAGGCGGCCTTCGTTATAGAAACGCATCAGGTACGCCATGTCCGCTTCCGTGATCGGACGTGCATAGGCGCGATGGGCCAGGTTCTGCGCGATCTGCCGGGCGCAGGGAAGCTCGCCTGCGGTCTTGGGATCGCAGACGAAAATCATCGGCCGCGTCTTGCTGTTCGTGATGCCGGTCGGGTTGTAAGGACCCTTGATCTCCAGAATGTCGATGCCGCGGCGGAAACCGGCCGCCGGAACCGCACCACCCACGCCGCCGCCCGCACCGACGTTGTCATCGGATTCCACGCGCGACCGCTGGATAAAGCCGGCCATGATTTCATGTTCACCGGCCAGCAAATTGACCGGAATCTTCTGGAAACGGTCCAGAATCTGCTGCCAGCCGTCGCTGCCCTTGACGTTGGCCAACCACAGGTCATGCTCGCCGCCCAGGTCCCCCTTAAACACGCGCTTTCCGTCCACCAGGAGAACCAGCGTGGTGCTGTTCTGCATCTGCCGGTTGTACAGGCCGATGTCGAGATCGAAGAAGCTGAAGCGGTACTCGCCGTCGGCCGGGACGCTGGTCGTGAACTTCACGCCGCCGCGCATGCCGGCAGGAAACGGCAGAGCCGGGTCCTGGTTGCCTTCGGTCTGGAACATCATGCTGGAAATGGGCGGAGCCATGTTCCCGACGCCCGCTCTGGCCAGGTGGCGCGCGGCCGTCATATATTGATCCAGGAATGCGGGCGAGGTGGTCAGCGCCTCGGCGATGTTGTCGAAGCCTTCCACCTGGATGTCCTGCGGCAGGATTTCTTTCTCATTCACGTCCACGCCGATCAACGCCTTGACGGACGCGGCGTATTCGGTACGATTTAGGCGTTGAATCGGGACATAACCGGCTTTAGGTCCGTTGGCCGACGCGTCGAGCGCCGTCTCCATGTAGGCAGTGAAGGCATCGATGTCCTTCTGCGGCGGCTGGGGAAGGCCCGGCGGCGGCATCAGGTGCCCGCGCAGTTTCTTGAGGGACTTCTCCCAAATCGTTGCATTGGCCGCGACCTGCTTCGTGCTCAATCCTTCCAGCACCAGGCCTCCGGTCTTCGCGCGCGCGTTGTGACAACCCACGCAATATTGCGTCAACATCGCGCGATGCGGGTCGGGGGCCGCCGCAGCGGCAGTTTGACCGATTGCCCGGTCTTGGAGGAGCGCGAAAGAGGCGATCAGAGCCGCTAGGGCACTCAGACAAACGAAGCGTTTCATGGCTTGGAACCTATAGTTCGATCAACAGTTTGCAGTCGGACCTTCATCCTGGAATCCTACTGTTGTATCACATAATACAGACGCGCCCCATATGCCGCCAAGTTACCCCGGGCGGCCCGGTTCAGGACAGGTTGTTGGGGGGACTTAACGGTGGGGACGCCGGGTTTCGGAGGCGATCCAGCGGGTTGCAAGAGCACCTCGAGGCGATACACTGACTCACATGAGCCGCGTCGAGCATCCCGGGAGTTTTCTGCGCTTCCTGCTCTTTGAAGAAGAGATCCTGGTCCACGCGGCGGCGGAACGGACCGGGCTCACCGAGGACCAACTGGGGGACCTCATCGCCGGGCGAGCTTCGGTGACACCGGAGATCGCCGCACAATTGGCGAAGCTCGCTGGAACCACTGCGCAATTATGGTTGAAGCTACAAGCCGAGTACGACGCCGGAGCTACAGCCGAAAGTCGATGAACGTCGCGTAGAACGTGCGGCCGGAACCAGGCGAATTCTGCTGGAGGAACTGGCCCGCGAACAGGTGACCGGTTTGCGCGCCGATGCTGTAGTGTCTTGAGACTCGAACTTCGCCGACCAGGTCCAGTTCCTCGCCAACCTGCGCCGACGAGGCTCCGCCGGGAACGGCCGCGACGGAGACCACACCGCTCGCAGCGTACAGCGCGTCATTCTTGCTGGCGAGCCGCAGGTCGTGGCCTTCGACCTTCACTGTCAGCCACTTCTCCGGCTGCGCCCATACGCCGACACGCAAGTTGCGCATATTCCGGCGCCCGATGATGTCCGCGATACCGTAGATGCTGTGATTGGTGGGATACAGCTGGTCGAGCGTATTCACCTTGCCATCGCCGCGCTGCTTGTCGCCGGACGCGAAGTTATACTCGGCGATGAGCGACGGCTTCCACAGCCGTTCCGGGAACAAGCGGCGCACTTGCGCCTCCCCGCCCCACGCGCGCACTTGCTGACCGCCGATGCTACCGCCCTGCCCCAGCGCTTCCAACTCATACGTCCACTCCTTGCGGATCGTGCCGGCAGCTCGCATGCCGTAGGTCACGCTGTTGTAGTGCCCACTCGCTCCAGCGACGGCAAGGCGAGGACTGAAGCGCAACAACACATACGGTTCAATCTTGGCGTTCGGGATCAGAGAACCTAGCGACGCATACGCACCGTGCAACACGTCTCCCTGCGTATGATGATCCCAGGCGTCGTGATTGGAGTTGACGACGGAACTCGAGAACAAGTCGAGCCGGTCGTTGTGGTGATGAATACCGAGCCGTACGGCATCGAAGACACGCGCGGGATTGGTCCAGTCGCTTGCACCGATGACACGCTCACTGCCGAACGCGATCGCCTGTCGGCCGACCTTCACATCCCACCACGCGTCTTCCTTGCCGATATCGACATATGCCTGCCGCAGATCGAGCGTGTCCCGCGTGGAAGAAGTGGAGTTCGGAATGCCGGGACTCCGGGCATCCTGCGCCTCGGCATAAACCTGCAGCCAAGTGGTGGGCTTGATACCAAGGCCCACACGCAGGCGCTGCAGCAGGAAGTCCTGATTGTTGCCGGGCTGAAATCCGATATCATGCTGACCTTCGGCCCGCCAACGCGATTGCGCCGTAAGATCCAGCCACTTGGGAAGGTTCAATTCGGAATCGATCAAGCCGCGCTGACTTTGAGCGAACGTTAAGGGAAGGAACAGAAGAGAAAAGAGCAGAACGTTCCGCATACAGCCCCATGCTACGGTCACTTTGCGCGATTGCAAACACGTGGTGTAATTTCGGGAGGTTTTATCCCCGAAGACCGGCAGGGGCGCTTCCCGTGTTCACGGGAGGCGATTGAAACACCTTGAAGCCCACGATCGCTGCACCGCCGATGCCCGCCAACGCCAGCATGAATGCGGCGTTATAGCCGAAACGATCGGCCAGCATGCCCGCAGTGAACGAGCCTGAACCGACGAACATGTCCACAAACGCGCTCAACACCCCAACGGTAGATCCACGCTGGTGACTGTCGGTACGCTTCAGCACGGTCGCGGCGACTGAGGACCACGGGAACGCGAATCCAAATCCGATGAGGATCGTCGCGGCCACCGACACGGTGGGTCCGGGAATGAAGGCGAGAATCGCGAGCCCCGCAGCCATCGACGCAAGGCCAACGTAGTAGGTCAACGACGCGGGCAAGCGGTCCGGCAAGCCACCCAGGAAGAAGCGCGTCACCAGCACCATCACAGCCCAGGCAGAGAACGCGAGCGGACCGGGACCGCCAGTGCGTGCCATGTGCAGGATGAGGAAACCGGTCATCACGGGGTAGTGAATGTTCACGAAGCCTACGGCCAGCCCCGACGGGATGAGGTGCCCGGGGATCCACATGCGTTTGCCGGGCCAAGGATGCGGCACATAATGTTCGGGCACGCGCCACAGGAACGCGAAGGCCGCGATCGCGGCGATCACCTGCAAGGCGGCGGCGCGCTCGAAGGTCCCCAGCCATTGCCCGATGACGGGTCCGGCGGAGAATCCGCCCCAGATACCGGTGGAGACGAAGCCCAACGCTCGCCCGCTGCGTTCGACACCCGCGGATTCGACAGCCCATGCTGCTGCCCCGGTATAGAGACAGGCTTCGCCGAAGCCTCGCATGCCGCGTCCAAGATACATGCCGAAGATGCCGAGCGGCAGAAAATACGCGAGTCCGGCGCAACCACATGCAACGAGACCTGTGAGAAACGCGATCTTGCGGCCCTTGCGATCAGCCAGTGGACCGGAGATGAAGCGCGAACCGAGCGCAATCACCGAAAATGTTCCGATGACGAAGCCCACGGTGCGATCGCTGCCGCCCAAGTCGTGCCGCACATGCAACGCCATGCCGGGGAGCACAGTGCCGATCCCAAGAAACGCAAGAAACGTGGCGACGATCAGCGACCAGAACTGTATGCCGAGTCCGGACGGCTCGGATTGAGACACTTCGGGATCAGTAGGCGCAGCTTGCATGCGGGGACATCTTCATGGTGACATACACGCGTATGTTCCTTCGTAACGCCGCAGGCACCGCCGTATTCAACTCAGACAAAATGGGCAAGACCACGCTGGTCCACGGGACGCAGATGATGGCAGGCCTGAACTGCTTCGAACCGGGCCAGGAACACGCGCTGCACACGCATGCCGGCCAGGAGAAGCTGTACATGGTACTGGAAGGAACGGCCACTGTGCAGATCGGCGACGAACGGCAGACGCTCGGCGTGGGCGATGGCGCGTTCGCCGCCAGCGATGTCGCCCACAGCGTGAAGAACACCGGCCCCGGACGACTGGTGATCCTGGCGGTGCTGGCCCCGCCTCCCTCGAAGCACTAGCCCAGCCCCACGCGGAAACCTTCGGGGCGAAGCTCTGCCTGCCTGATGTTAACTATGGTTTAGTATGATTTAATAATCTACATGAACAGCTGGCTTCTAGCCGTAGTTACAACTGGACTCCTGCACGCGCAGTCGACAGCAACCTTGCACGGCCATGTGACGGACCCTACAGGCGCCGCCGTAGTCGGTGCGTCTGTCGTATTGGAGAACTCCCCGGCTGGGTTTCACATGGAACGACAGAGCAGTGCCCATGGTGACTTCTCGTTCACCAACCTACCGCTGGGCGGCTACGATGTGCAGGTGAAGCACTCCGGATTTGAGTCGGTGCAGCAGGCCGTGGCGTTGCGGTCGAATGTTCCCGTCAGCCTGACTCTCACTCTGGCCATCGAAGGCACGCGCACCTCCGTAACCGTCGAAGCGGAGGCGCAGACCTTGATCGATCCCGAGATCTCCGGCACCTACGCACAGGTGAATCAGCAGGACGTGGACCGCATGGTGAGCGGCCCGGGGGCTCGCGGCCTGGAATCGGCGCTGGTGCGCTTCCCCGGCTTCGCCAAAAATGCGAACGGCGCGATCCACCCGCGCGGCGCGCACAACCAGATGACCTTCGTGATCGACGGCATGCCGATCTCCGATCAGTTGAACGGAGCCTTCGCGAACACCCTCGATCCATCAGTGGCACAAACCATCGAACTCTTCACCGGCAACATCTCAGCCGAGTACTTCGGCAAAACGGGAGCCGTCGCGAACATCACCACGCGTTCCGGTGCAGGCGTGGGCCGCCGCGTCCTGGGAAGCTCTACCGTCGAGGCCGCGCAGTTCGACATGTTGACTCAGACCACGCAGGCCACAGGCGAAGCGGGCAAGTGGGGCTACAGCAGTTCGGCAACGACGATGCGCACGCATCGCTTCCTGGATCAGGTCGGCCGGGACAATCTGCATAACGGGGGCAACTCGCAGCGCGGATTCTCGCGCCTCGATTATCAAGCGAGCCCGCAAGACGCCCTGCGTCTCACCGTCATGGCCGGACAATCCGGGTTCGAACTCGCAAACCTGCGTTCGCAGCAAGCCGCGCGTCAGGACCAGCGACAGAGCCTCGGTGACTTGTCGACGTCGCTGGGTTGGGTGCGCTCGCTCACACCGCACGCGACGTTCGACGCGAGCGCTTCCTATCGCACGGCGCTTTCAAAGCTGGTTCCCAGCGCGGGCGATACGCCGGTGACCGCGAGCCAAGCGCGCCATCTCACGACCGTCACGCTGGGCGCGCATACGAACTACTCTACGTCGCTCCATAACCTGCGCGCAGGTGGCGATTTTCAACGCTTCCCGGTGAGCGAAGACTTCACGTTCGGCATCACGTCGCCCACGTTCAATGATCCGCTGGGCGACGGCTTTAATCCAAACCTGGTGCCCTATGACCTGAGCCGCGGAGGCTCGCTGTTCCGCTTCACGGCGAAACGCGGTGGCTCCCTGCGAGGTTTGTTTGCACAGGACAATCTGCGACTGGGGAGGCTCACGCTGTCCCTGGGGCTGCGTGCCGATCAGTATCGCTTCCTGGTCAACGCGAGCCAGTGGCAGCCGCGCGTCGGCGCAGCCTACGCGATCCGCCGCACCAACACGGTGTTCCGCCTCAGCTACAACCGCACGTTCCAGACGCCGCCGAATGAGAACCTGCTGCTGTCTGCTTCGCGCGATGCAGCGAGGCTCGCGCCGCCGGTGGTGCCGCAGACGCTGGGCGGCACCGTTGCACCGCTGCGGCCCGAACGCCAGAACGTCTTCGAAGCCGGTGTTCAGCAGGCGTTGGGTTCTCATGTGAGCCTGAACGCCGCGGTCTATCACAAAAACGCCGTGGATCAGCAGGACAACAACAACTTCTTGAACACGGGCATCATCTTCCCAATCACGCTCGAGAGCATCCGCGTGAACGGCGCCGAGGGCCGCATCGCACTGCTGCCGTGGCGCGGATTCAGCGCGAATCTCTCGGTGACGCACTCGCGCGCCGTGTCGAACCCGCCGTTCACCGGAGGCCTGTACATCGACAACTCCGCTGTGAACGCGTTGAGCCAGGGAGCGTTTCTCATCGACCACGATCAGTTCCTGAGCGCCTACCTGACCACGCAATACACGCATCACAGCGGCTGGTGGATCGCACCAAGCGTGCGCTACGACAGTGGCTTGGTAGCGAACCCGTCGAGCGCAGCCGATGTCGCGGCCGATCCGGACTATGCGGACCTGCTGCCGTACGTGAAGCTCGGGGGCAAGACGGCGCGCGTCCGACCGCGAACGATTACGGACCTCGGGTTCGGCTACGCGCCGCCGGAACATCTCGGCTCGCGACGCTGGGAAGTGAGTGCGAGTTTCGCGAACCTGACGAATCAGACGGCGCTGTACAACTTCCAGTCGATCTTCGTCGGCACGCGCGTGGTCGCCCCGCGCACAGTGGGTGTGCGACTGAGACTCTACTTCTAAAATAGAGAGATGGCGCACGCGAAGGGACTGCTGAAGGGACCGAAGTTCAACGGCCGGCACTCAACGGTCATTGATAGCGCGGTGCCCGCGGTGGAAGCAGCTCGCGATTGTGCTCTGGTGACGAAGATCGCGCTGGGCGTGATCACACCGATTCGCGTGGGCGCCGAACACCTGAAGTTTGCGCCGGCCAGCGGCTGCGTGAAGATGCAGGTCCGCGGAACGAACGCTGTGCAGACGTTCTGGGTGTACACGACGAGCCCGGAGAAAGCGATGGCCGAGATCACGGCCAAATGGGACGCCCGCTAGTTCGTACGCTTGCGAGCCAGCAGCAGGTTGCCGATGCGCGCGGCCGACATCTCAATGGCCGGGTTCGCGTTGGGAACGGGAGCCTCGGGCTGCACCGGGATGGGGGTAGGCGCGGGTTCGGCGACCGACACAGGCGCGGCCGCAGCAGGAGTGGGAACAGCCCCAGCCCCGGCGCCATCCAGCGTTGATTCAACACGAATGAAGCGCAGCACGTCATCCGGTGAAGGCGGGTGGTTCTTCAGGTAGTCCATGCCATCGGCCGAAATCTGGAGTGAGCTCTTGTCATCCTGCGTCACCAGGTCGCGGATCTTGAGGTACCACAGCGCGAAGTTGATCTCCTCGGTCGTGGCGATCACCATGGCTTCGATGTGGCGCATGGAGAGGCTCGGGGTAAACGGCATCGAGCGGCGGCGGTCATAGAGCAGGCACAACAGAGCGACACGCAACTCCACGTCGCGCCCGTAGGCTTCAAAGAACGCCCGGCCGCTAAACTTGGGCTTCTCTTCCCCGCCGATGCCCTTCAGCTTGTCGAAGTCCTTGCGCAGCTCGGGGTCCGACAAAACCTCAAACGCCAGGACGATGCCCTCATACTTTTCGGGGTCCGGCGTGGTGCCGACCTTCGGGTGGAATTTCTCAGACAGGCGGGCGTAAGCCAGTTGGACGGCATCCATGCTGGCCTTGGGCTCCACTCCAAGCACTTCGTAGTGGTCCTGAAATTTTCCCGCTGAGGCTGAAGACATGCACCTTGTTTATCGGCATCTTGCGCCTAAGGCGTTAGCCTCAGCCGTTAACCGAAAAGACGGGGGCGCTATGATAAGGGCAGATGCGGCCCCTCGCCAAGCGCTCCCACCCCAAACTCGCTCATTTTTCCAAGATCCGGGATATTGAACGGCAGGAACTTTCCAACGGCATCTGCGTAGTTACAGAAAGAATGCCGCACGTACGCAGCGTTTCGGTTGGAATCTGGATTGGCACCGGCTCCCGGGAAGAAACCGTAGCAGAGTCCGGGATCTCCCATTTCGTCGAACACATGGTGTTTAAGGGGACCAAGAACCGGACTGCCGAGGAGATCGCCCGTTCGGTCGATTCCATCGGTGGCGGCCTGGACGCGTTCACTTCGAAAGAAGTGGTCAGCTACAACGTAAAGGTTCTCGACGAACATCTGCCGGAAGCCTTCGACATCGTCAGCGATCTGGTTCGCAACCCTCTGTTCGACAAGCTGGACATCGAAAAAGAGAAGGGCGTGATCCTCGAAGAACTGAAGATGGAAGTGGACAATCCGGAGTATCAGGCTCACGAACTGTTCAGCAGCCACTTCTGGCGCGGGCATGGACTGGGTCGCTCCATTCTGGGCACCCGTCAAACGATTCGCAGTTTCGATCGCGACACGATTGAGCGTTACTACAAGCAGATCTACTCGCCGGCGAACATACTGGTGACGGCGGCGGGAAACCTGAAGCACAAGCAACTGGTGGAGCTCGCCGAGGGCCATCTGGGGGACTTGAAGCCGCGCCGCAAGCGTGCGGTCAGCGCTGTCCCGGAGCCGCACGCGTCGCTGGTATTCAAAGACAAGAAGTCGGTCGAACAGGTCCACTTGTTCGTGGGCGTGCCGTCGATTGCCATGTCCGACGAATCGCGCTTCGCCTGCTACATTCTCAACGCGATCCTGGGGGGCGGAATGAGTTCGCGCCTGTTCCAGAACATTCGCGAGAAGCAGGGCTTGGCGTATTCGGTCTACAGCGAACTTTCGATGTACCGCGACGCGGGCTGCATGGTGATCTACGCCGGCACATCGATGCGCTGGGCGGACAAGGTGATCAAGTCGATCTCGAAGGAACTGCATGAGGCGGCTTCCACGCGCGTCAGCGATGAGGAACTGCGCCGGGCCAAGGATCACCTGAAAGGGTCCATCGTGCTGGGCCTCGAAAGCACCTCGTCGCGTATGGCGAATCTCGCGCGGCAGGAGACGTACTTTAAGCGCTTCATGTCAATGGACGAGATGCTGGAGCGCATTGAACGCGTGACCGCCGAGGAAGTGCTGGCTCTGGCGCAGCGCTTCTTCCATCCGAAACAGATCGCCGTGGCGATGCTGGGTCCGCTGGGTGACTTCAAACTGCGGCGGCAGGATCTCGGCTGGTAACGATTCGACTCATGAAACAGGCGCTGCTCGCGTTGGCCTTGACCACTCTGGCGTGGGGACTCGACCTCTCCAAGCTGGAGCCCAGCGGCTACGTCAACGACTTTGCCGGTGTGCTGGACGCACAGTCGCGCGCGGCCATCGAAACCTACTGCGGCAACGTCGAGAGGGCCACCGGCGCGCAGTTCGCCATCGTGACCGTGAAGTCGCTCGAAGGCGACCAGGTGGACGACGCGGCGGTGCGCCTGTTCGAAAAGTGGAAGATCGGCAACAAGAAGACTGACGAAGGTCTGTTGCTGCTGCTGGCCGTGGAAGATCACAAGAATCGCATTGAGGTCGGCTACGGGTTGGAGCCGATGATCACCGATGGCGATGCGGGCGACGTGCTGCGCAGCATCCGGCCGATTCTACGGCAGGGCGACTACGGCGGTGCGCTGATGACGGCGCTGCAGATCCTCGGGCAGCAAGTCGCACAGGCTAAGGGCGTCACGATTGAAGGTCAGCCTGCTCCGCGGCAACGGCGCGAGCAGCAGGGCATCCCCGGCATTCTGATCGCGTTTGTCATCTTCATGATTGTCATGAATCTGCTGGGCGGTGGACGCCGCAGCGGTGGTGGTGGCGGCGCGGGCAACATGGTGGCGGGCATGATTCTGGGCCAGATGTTGGGTGGCGGACGACGTCGCGGCGGTGGCTGGGATGGCGGCGGCTTTGGCGGCGGTGGTGGCGGTGGGTTTGGCGGCTTCGGTGGCGGCGGTTCCGGCGGTGGTGGAGCTTCAGGAGACTGGTAACGATGGACGCACTGAATCAACTTGTTTCGAGGCTGGAAGGCGCGTTCAGCGGACGCCTGGTTTCGGTGGTGCTGTACGGCGCGGCGGCGACGCCTGGCTGGTCTGACCAGTTCTCGGACTACAACGTGCTGTGCGTGGTGAAAGAGATCACGCCCAAGGAACTCGCCGATTTCGAGCCGGTGCTGAAATGGTGGCAGGAGCAGAATCACCCTGCGCCCCTGTTGATGAGCGAGGAAGAAGTCTACAACTCCGCCGACAGCTTCCCGATCGAGTTTCGCGATATGAAGCATCGCCGGAAGGTGTTGTTCGGCATCGACCCGATCGCGGATCTGAAGGTCAGCGATGCCGACTATCGCACGCAAGTGGAGTATGAGTTGCGGTCCAAATTATTGCGACTGCGGACGCAGGGCGCGGCGGTGTTGTCGGAGGATGCGCGGCTGCTGGGGCTGTGCGCGGAATCGGTCGCGACGTTTTGCGTGCTGGGTCGTCACGTGCTGACGCTGGCGGGCGTCACACCGTCCGAAGATCGCCGCGAGGTGGTCCGGCAGTTGGCCAAGACCTTGAGCGCCGACATGTCGGCGCTTGAATCGCTGTTGGACCTACGTGAATCTAAGAACGTAGCGGGTGTAGACCCGATGGAACTTTTCGCGCGCTACCTCGTATGTCTTGGTAAGTTGGTTGTGTTTGTCGACACCGTGAACTAGGGTGAATGGAGCTCCGGAGAACAAGATGAAGACCGTTTGGATTGTGCTGGGTGTGATCGTTTTGGGCGGACTGATGTTGGGCAGCAGCCTGATGGGTTCGCGCAACGAACTGGTGACCGAACGCGAAGAATACAAAGCCGCGTTTCAACAAGTGGACGTGGATCTTCAACGGCGCCTGGACCTGATCCCGAACCTGGTGGAGACTGTGAAGGGCTTCGCCAAGCAGGAACTGGCGGTGACCGATTCTGTGACCAAGGCACGCGCGGCAATGATGGGCGCGCAATCGCCGGCCGATCGCATCGCAGCCAACAATCAGTTGGAAGGCGCGCTGGGCCGCTTGATGGTGGTGGTCGAAAACTACCCGCAGCTGAAATCCGACGCGAACTTCCTGCGTTTGCAGGATGAATTAGCGGGCACCGAAAACCGGATCGCCGTATCACGCCGCCGCTATAACGAAGCGGTGCAGCACTATAACACCAGCATCGACCTGTTCCCAAAGAACATCGCGGCGTCGTTATTCGGGTTCCAGCGCGAGAACGCGTACTTCAGCGCGGAAGCGTCGGCCAGACAGGTTCCCAAGGTCGCGTTCTAGCCTTCGGACTCAGAGTCGTCCATCGACGACTCGTCGATCTCTTCCGCGGAGTTGGCATAGCGTTTCAGCACTTTGATGGAGTTGCCGCTGGCGAATCCCGCAGTGCGCAAACGTCGAAAGGCCGAGGCAAGGTTCTTCTGTTCAGAGAGGAACTCCCGCAGGTTCTTGCCGCGATACTTACGGGCGAGAAACGCCTCAATCATGGCGATTTCGTCGGTACCTGTGTACGCGGCTTCCGCAGCGGCTTGTGCGACACCAGGGGCCACACGGCGCGACATGAGATCGCGGACCACGCGGGCCTTGCCCATACCTTGGCTGTCCTTGCGCCACTCGGCGAAGGCTCCGGCGAAGCGGGTGTCGTCGACGTAACCGGACTCCTTCAGATACGCCAGGATCTCGTCGACGTCTTCGATGCGCGCGGCCTTTTTGCGGAGGCGAGTGCGGAGTTCGGTACTTGACTGCGCACGAGCAGCCAGCGCCGTTGCGGCGTACGTCTTCAGTTCTTCCAGTTCCAGCAATTTCGGCTTACGCGCGCTACGCATCATGATTCATCTTCTCTCGTCGGAGCTTCAACCACTGCGGGAAGATGCCCGGGTTCTCGAGCCAAGTTCGCATCCACAGAATCATCTCCGCTTTCTCTGGATGTTTCTTGAGCGCAAACCCTGCGTGCTCGCGGGCCTCAATCACCAGCTTGCGCACGGCTCCGGGATCGTCGCTGCCTTCGTAGTCGGCCAGCAGCGCCAGCAACGTCCGTTCCAGTTGATCGAAGTCATCCTGACGCACACCTTCCACTAACGAGTGCAGCGGCGCACCGGATTCTCTCAGCAGCTTTCGCAGGTACGAGTTGGAAACGGGTGCCAGCGCGACCTGCAACGCGGCCCATTCATCCGGACCGATGAGTGCGCCAGGATCCTGTTCGAGCCAGTTCGTCAGCTCAGTTCGCTTGGACGGTTTCCGCGGCGATGACGACGTCGGCTTCGGCGGCTTTGGCTGCTTTGGCGGCGGCAAGGGCACTGCGATAATTTTGAACCGCTCGGGTGTGGGCCGCAAGTGTCGCGGAGAAGATGTGGCCGCTGGCGTCGGGTTTGGCGACGAAGTAGATGGCGTTGGTGGCAGCCGGGTGGATAGCGGCTTCGATGGCGGCCTTGCCCGGATTTGAGATGGGGCCCGGCGGCAGACCGTGGCGCACGTAGGTGTTGTAGGGATGGTCGCGCTTCAGGTCGGCCTTGTAGATAGTGCCCTTGAACTTGCCCATCAGGCGGCTGGCGTAGACGACGGTGGGGTCGCAAGCCAGCTGGATCCCCTTCTTGAGGCGATTCGCGAAGACTCCGGCAACCAGGCCGCGTTCTTCCGAAACGCCGGTCTCTTCTTCCACCAGTGAGGCCAGCGTGACCATGTCATGCGGCGAGGACTCGCCACCGATCTGCTTCCACTGCCGCTTGAAGTTTTCGACCATCATGCGGCACAGTTCTTCGGCAGTGGTGCGGCGGCTGAGGCGGTAGGTGGCGGGGAAGAGGTAGCCTTCGAGGGATTCGGCGTTCGGATCAATGTCCTGCACCATGGACGGATTCGACGCTGCGGCCAAGAAGTCCTTCTCTTTCATGATGCCGCGCGATTCCAGCGTACGGGCGATGTCCCAGATGTTGCTGCCTTCGGGAATCGTGAATTCGTAGGTGTAGACTTCGCCCTTGCGCAGTTTCTCGATCACCTGCCACACGGTGGAGGCATCCAGGAACTGATACTCGCCGGCTTGCAGGATGGTGTCGCGATCCAGGGCGCGGGCGGCCAGAAACACCCACTCGTTGCGGATGACACCGGCGGTGGCCAATTGTTGGGCGATTTGACGGGAGGTGGAGCCGCGCTCAATTTCGAGCATACGCTCGCCTTCAAAACTCCGGAAGGGCTGGGATAACATCCGGTAGCCGGCAAACCCAGCCACTCCGGACAGAACCAACAGAACAACAAAAACTCGAATGAACCAACGCAACACTATGTTTTACTCCAGCGGGGACTCGTAACCGTCATCCCCCCACGTGTTTCCAAGCGAGCCCAGGTAACTCTCCAGGAGAATTTGGGCAGACAGCTTGTCTACGGCCTTGGCGCGCTTGGCGATACTGATTCCGCTCTCTTTGAGCACGCGGCCGGCTTCTATTGAGGTCATGCGTTCATCCCAGAATTTGACTTCGCGACCCGTACGGCCGGTCAAATATTCGGCGAATTCACGCGTATACTTCGACTGGCGGCTTTCATTGCCGTCCATGTGCAGGGGTAAACCCAGCAAGATTAGGGTAACATTCTGCTCAGTCGCGATGCGGTCGAGCTCGGCCACGTCGGCCCGGATGGTGGTTCGTTGGAGCGTGGGCAGGCCCTGAGCCGTAATCCCCATGGGATCGCTCAGCGCCATTCCGATCCGCTTTTTCCCCAGGTCGAGGGCCAAAATTCGCCCATTGGCTGGACTTTGATTGTGGAGCACGTGTAACTCAAATTATAGTGATAGGCGGGTGTACGCTCCAAGCTCCACTGCCGAGAAGAGTTACCGGGTTGCGACCACGGCGCTGGCGGCTGGGGCAACGGTCGCCTTGTTGTACTACGGGCGGGTCTTCTTCATCACGGTCATCATCGCGTTCATCATCGCGTTCCTACTGGAGCCGGTAGTGAAGATATTCATGCGCATCCGGGTCCCACGCGGGCTGGCCAGCTTCCTGGCGTGCGCGTTGTGGCTGGCGTGCCTGTATCTGGCTGGACTAGGCGCCTTCATTCAGGCGCAGGCGTTCCTGGCGGCTGCTCCGGTCTATGGCGAGCGGCTGAACCAGATCGTGGAGGGCGCCGCGATTCGCGCCGAGAGCTTCGAGAACAACGTATACAAGAACCTAGTGCCTCGCCGGTTCCAGGATCGTGCACCGGTCGCAGTGCCGGTGGCACCTCCGCCGACTCGGGGCAAACGGGCCCCGGCATCGACGGATCCTGCGCAGCCCGCGCCGCCGGCGGTGCAGGAGGTGCGGATTCAGCAGGAGCCGACGGCGCTGCTAAAGGTCGCGGTGGAGTACCTTCAATCCCTCTACGAAGTGATCCTAATGGCGTCCTTCGTGCCGTTCCTCGTCTACTTCATCCTGAGTTGGGGCGATCACCTGCGGTCACGGCTGATGGTGACGCTGGAAGGCGAGCCTCGCTACACGATGATGAAGGCACTCGACGGCGTCGGCGACATGGTGCGCGCCTACGTAGTGGGCAACTTCCTGCTGGGTCTGTTGCTGGCGACGGCGAGTTCGATTCTGTTCGCGAGCGTGAGTCTGCCGTATTGGCCACTGGTGGGGCCGATGAGCGGGTTCCTCAGCTTGGTGCCGTATATCGGGCTGCCGCTCGGGCTGATTCCGCCGATGGTGGCTGCCCTCCCCTTCTCCACCGAACCGACCATGTACCTGTTCCTGGCGGTGAGCGTCGCAGTGCTGCACTTGTTCGCGCTGAATCTGCTGTATCCGAAATTTGTGGGATCACGCGTCCACTTGAATCCGCTGGTGGTGACGCTGGCGCTGATGATCTGGGGCATGCTGTGGGGCGGCATCGGGCTGCTGCTGGCGATCCCGATTACGGCGGGGTTGAAAGCGGTGTGCGATCACGTTGAGGGGCTGGAGCCGTACGGCAAGCTGTTGGGAGACTAACCATGAATCGACAGTTCCTGCTGATCCTACTGAGCGGCGTAATAGTGCTGGGACTGGCGATGTTTGCGCTGGTGAAGCAGAACCAAAGTTCCGTGGTGCAACTGAACGGTGAGGTAAAAGACGTTCTGGTATTGGCACTGGGCGATGGGTCTAGCCTGGCGATGATCGATTTTGAGGCCAAGAATCCGTCGTCGATCGGCTTCGAGGTGAACGGCGTCGAGATTGAGGCGCATGTGGGCAAGGACACGCTGCCTTCGACCTTGTTCGGCAAGCGCGATCTGGGGGATGTGCTGGAGTTCCAGAAGTACACACCCAGGTATGCGCAGATCGGGTTCGGGGATCAGGTGAAAGCTGGCGAGACGGCGAAGCGCATGGTGGCTGCGCGCTTTGAAGTGATGCCGGAGCAGTTGGCGGACGCCGAGTTCGTGATTCGCTTTACCAACGTGAATCACGTCATGTCCGAGGTCAAAGGGAAAAAGGCGAAAAGAGGGAGCAAGCGTTAGTCGCATGATGATCACAACCCACGTACAGGATTCGGCGCGCGGAGTTCCGGGAGCGCGGATTCCGGTGGAACTGGACATCTTCATTACGGGCCAGGGTTGGCGTGAAGTGGGCCACGGCGTCACGAACGATGACGGCCTGATCGATGAGTTTCACGAGCCGTCGGCTCCGGGATTTTACCGATTGAACTTCGACGTGGCCACGTTCCACCCGGATGCATTCTTTCCCTCCATCGCGGTGATGTTTGAAGTGAAAGACCCCGGCGATACCTACCACCTGGAGTTGGTGCTGAGTCCGTTCGGATACTCGGCGTATCGCGGGTAAGAGATGACGTTGAAGATCAAGGTGACGCCGCGGAGTTCGCGGACGGAGTTTGCCGGCGAGATGGCGGACGGAACCTTGAAGGTGCATGTAGCGGCTCCGCCGGATAAGGGCCAGGCCAACGATGAGTTGTGCGGGTTCCTGGCGAAACACTACGGAGTTCCTCGGTCGGCGGTGACGGTGATCAGTGGACAGACTGCCACACGCAAGCTAGTGAGAGTGGGAGACTAATGACGATGAAACTGACGACGATCGCAGTGGCAGTGATGGCGGTACTGGGCGCAGCCAACGCACAGGACACAGGCAGGCTGGTGGTGAAGGTGAAGCCGGGACGCACGGGTGTGTTCGTAGACGGCAAGTATCTGGGCCCGGCGAGCAACCTGATGCGCGCGCGGACGTACAAGTTGGCAGTGGGCGAGCACGAAGTGGTGCTGCGCGAGCCGCGGTATCAGGAACAGAGCCAGAAGATCACGATCGTGAAGGGCAAGAAGACGATTGTCGGACCGGCGATGCAGGCAAAAACTCTGACGCAACCTCCGTACGGGGTGCTGCGCGTCAATGGCTTCGAGAAGTTTGCCCCGGTGTACGTCAACGGCCAGTACGTAGGCCACGCGGACGAATTCAATGCGAGCCGCCAGGGACTGCTGCTGAATCCGGGCGAGTACGAAGTGAAGGTGACGTCGATGAACGGCGACACGCTGCTGCAGCAGAAAGTGACGATTCGAGAGAAGGTCACGGAGATATTGAGAAAACAGTAGTCAGGAGACAGCAGTCAGAAGTGGGAGGACCGCTCCCATCGCCCTATTTCATGGCGATGTGGGAGCGGTCTTTTTCGTTTTCGAGACAGGTGTATTCGTACAGGTCCGCATCAGCGAGAAGGTCGAAGGTGACTTTGTAGCTAAGCGGGCGGGTGTACATCGGCGGGTCATCAAAGGTGAACTCGGCATCGAGGTGGCCGAAGTCACGGCGGCGATAGCGTTCGGTCATGTGGAGCGCTTCGCTGTAGGGGTGACCGAGGACGTCGAGCCAGCCTTCGTTCTTAAACCCGTTCGATTCGACGACGAAGGTGTCGCCCTCCCAGCGTCCGATGGAGTAACCGAGCGTAGCGGGAAACGGATCCTGCGGGAGCTTGCGGCCGTCCGTGTAGATCTGGCGATAGTCGTTGTTGAACTCGTGCAGGATCAGGGTAAGGCCCCGAGATTGGACGAACTTGATGGGTTCGGAGAGCAGCATTGCGGGCATCGTCGGCATGGGCAGGCAGTGCGTCGAGGGCAGTTGTTCCGGGCCATCCGGGAAGCGGCGGCCGAAGATCTGGGCGGCTGCAGGGCGCATGGGTTCCTTGCCGAATTCGAAGTCAGCAAAGGCGTCGACGCCGTAGATGGAGACGGTGTTCAGTTCCATACCGACGGGGTTGTTGTCGTCCTTGAAGTTCGGTCCGAACAGTTTCTGGAAGCGTTCCAGAGTGTCGGCGTGGACGTGCCAAGAGCCGGAGAGGTCGGGCTTGCCGTTGACACGTGGAGCTTTGGCGGTGAGGTTCGGCTTGCCGTCGCGCAGGCGAGGGACTCCCGGTGTGGGAAGGTTCACCCACTGCGCGTAGGCGCTTGCGGCAAAGAGCAGAGGAAGTAGATGTCGCAACATGGGCGAAGTCTACGCTGCTTGGCACCGCGAGTCAAATCGACGTGACTGTCGGACTCAATGCGGAGATCAGTGCCCGGCGGGGACCGGACGCTGGGCGTTGGTGTTCAGTTGCAGGAACATCAGTACCAAAGCGGCGAGCAGAGAACCGATACACATCAGCACGCAGACCGTGGAGAGGCTGGTGTTGTTCTGGAACAGGTAGCCGACCATGGCAGGTGAGGCAATGGAGCCGAAGCGGCCGAAGCCGATGACGAAACCAGTGCCGGTGGCTCGGACATGGGTGGGGAAAGCGTAGGCGGCGATGGAATAGAGGCCCGAAATCGCGGCGTTGCCGAAGAAGCCAACGACGATGGATGCGGTGGTCAGCAGGTTGAAATCTGTCGCGAAGTGACCGAAGACAGCAACGGAGATCGTGTTGAACAACAGGATGCCGATGGTGAGCGGCTTGAGACCGATGCGGGCGGTGAGGATGCCGAAGATGGCGCCGCCGGCGGCGCCGCCGAAGTTCGCCATGGTGAGGACCCAGCCGCCTTGCGAGGGCGCGAAGCCGAGGTCGGTGACCAGCTTCGGGGTCCACTTCAGCAAGAAGTAGAAGGTCAGGATGTGGAGGAAGTAGGCTCCGGCGACCAGCAGCGTCGTGCCGATCAGGCCGGGCGAGAAGATTTCTGCGAGCGAGGCCTTGCGCGGCTGGGTGTCTGCAGGTGGCATGGCGAAAACGGTCGGGTGGCCGAGTTTGCGCAGCGAGTGGTTGATGCGTTCGAGGGCGTTGGCCGGGCGCTGGCGGGTCATCCAGTGGACGGATTCGGGGACGAGGAAGTAGACGGTCGGAATCAGGATGCCGGTGGCTGCGGCTCCAAGGTAGAACACCGCATGCCAACCGTTGGTGGCGATGAGACTGGAGGCGAAGAGGCCCCCGAAGCCGCCGCCCAGCGGGTAGCCGATGACCATGATCGCGATGCAGATGGCTCGGTGCTTGGCGTTTGAGAATTCAGCGACGGTCGCGTTGGTGGCTGAGAGCACACCGCCGATGCCGAGGCCGGTGAGGACGCGCCAGATGGAGAGTTGCAGCGCGCCAGTGGCCGTGGTTGCTCCCAACATGCCGAGGGTCATGACCAGCAGACACCCAAGTAGTGTAGGTCGGCGTCCGATTTTATCGGCCACGCCCCCGAGCACGATGGAGCCGATCGCCATGCCGTAGAGCTCCATGCCCAAGAGGTTGCCGAGTTCAAGCGGGGAAATGTTCCATTCCTTGGCGACCAGCGGGCTGGCGAAGGCGATGGAGAGAACGTCGAAGCCGTCCATGGCGTTCAGGAAGACGGTGATGACAACGACGGCAATTTGCGCGGCGGTCATTTTCGACTGGTCGATGATGTGGCGGGGGTCGGTAGCGGACATGGAGTGGGGACGATTGTAACAGGAGACAGAAGTCAGGAGTTAGGAGTCAGAAGGTTCGCTGGAAGAGGCTGTACTGGCAGGACTGAGTTGCGCCCCAGGGGGTGTGGTGGGTTTCGAGGATGGTTTTGATGAGATGGAACTGGGGGCCGAGTTCTTGGGTGAGCAACTCGGGGCTGTAGCGGCGAACTTGGAGACCGCTGCATTTTTCGGGGCCGTCGAGGGCGAAGGTCGCCAGGATGACATGGCCGCCGGGGCGGAGGGTTTGACGAAGCTTCACGAAATAGGCAGCGCGCTGGGCTAGCTCCGTGAGGAAGTGGAAGGTCGCGCGGTCGTGCCAGACATCACAGCTTCTCAGGTCCACATCGCCGGTGACATCAGCCACGATCCACTCGATCTGCGCTGCCCGGGGACCTAGCGCGGCTTTGGCTCGCTCGACTGCGGCACCGGAGATGTCGAGTACGGTGGGCTGATAGCCGCGATCCAGGAGGAGCCCGGCGAGGGGCGATGCACCGCCGCCAATGTCGATGACGTGGCCGACCGGTGTGGCTTCCGCGATGAGTTGCAGGGAGACGGTGGGCTCGGGCTGTGTCCAACTGAGTTGTTGGGGGTCCTTCGCGTAGGTAGCGTCCCAGTGTTGTTGCGTGTCCATACTTAGGCGAACGCTCCGGGAGCCTCGTCGTCGTGGCGCTTGAGCCAGCTCCAAGCGTAGTAGCCGGCCAGCAAAATCATGCCGGCGTAGAAGAAGATCTTCGCGTAGTCGCGCGTCGTGTCCTCGTAGAAGAACTCGCCGATCATCCACGTGGTGTTGGCGCAGATCCACAGAGCGACGGCGATGTTGTGAATGAGATCGGGCGTGCTGCGGCGGGTGTCCCAGCAGATCTTAAGCGCGACGACGAGGGTCGGGATGACCATGACCATGCCGAGCATCTTCCACTCCGAGCACCACGATACGTCCTTGAGCAACCAGAGGGAGACGTGGAGATTTTCGATCTTGCGCGTGTCATGCATGGCGCGTATAATTATACATCTAGTCTGAATAATCATGCAGTCAAGTTCTGAGCGAGGGAAGACGATGGCAGCTACGCAGATCACTGCGCCGCCGGTGGCGCACGTGTGTCAGGATTTGGATCTGAGCGTGGAGCAGCTGCGTCAGGTATTGGAACTTTCCGCTGAAATGAAGCGGACGCCGAAGCAGTTTGCGAAGGCCCTGGAGGGCAAGTATCTGGCGTTGCTGTTTGAGAAGCCGTCGCTGCGCACCGCAGTGGGCTTTGAGCTGGCCATGAAGCAGATGGGCGGCGATTCGGTGATGGCGAACGGCACCATGGGGCAGCGCGAGCCGGTGAAGGATATGGCTCGGATTCTGGGCCGGTGGGTCCACATCATGGCCGCGCGCGTGTTCGCGCAGGCGACGGTGGATGAGTTGGCGCAATATTCGGGAGTGCCGGTGGTGAACGCGCTGAGCGATTTGTATCATCCCTGCCAGGCGCTGGCGGACGTGATGACGCTCAAAGAACGGTTCGGAGGCTGGGACGGGCTGCGCGTGGCCTACGTTGGAGACGGCAACAACGTGGCGCATTCGTTGATGATCACGGCCGCTCGTCTGGGCGCGCAGGTGGTGATCGCGGCACCGAAGGGTTATGAACCGAATCCAGAGATCGTGGCGATGGCGCGGCGCGGGGGCGAGGTTCTGATCACGAACGATCCCCGGGAAGCGGCTGCCGGAGCGCACGCGATTTATACCGATGTCTGGACCAGCATGGGTCAGGAAGAAGAGACCGCGGTCCGGATGAAGGCGTTCCAGGGATATCGCGTGGACGATGCGATGATGTCGCTGGCCAGCAAGGACGCGATTTTCCTGCACTGCCTGCCCGCGCATCGGGGCGATGAAGTGACGGATTCGGTGATTGAATCGCCGCAGTCGGCTGTGTTCGATCAGGCAGAGAACCGGCTGCATACGCAGAAGGCACTGCTGTACACGCTGCTCAAGAATTAGTTAGAACTGAGTTTTTTCACACAACAAATCTATGAACAACAATCCTAAGAAGGTCGCGCTCGCCTACTCGGGCGGCTTGGACACATCCATCATCATTCCGTGGTTGAAAGAGAACTACGGCTGCGAAGTGGTCGCGGTATGCGGCGACGTGGGCCAGGGCGGCGAAGAGCTGACGGGCCTGAAGAAGAAGGCCAAGGCAACCGGCGCGAAGGAATGTTACGTGGCCGATCTGCGCGAAGAATTTGTCCGGGACTACCTGTGGAAGATCGTGCGCGCCGGCGGCGAGTACGAACACAAGTACCTTCTGGGAACCTCGATTGCGCGTCCGCTGCTGGCCAAGCGCCAGGTGGAAGTGGCTCTTGAGAGCGGCTGCGATGCGTTGGCGCACGGCTGCACGGGCAAGGGCAACGATCAGGTTCGCTTTGAGCTGACCTACAAGGCGCTGGCTCCGCACCTGCCGGTGATCGCACCGTGGCGCGAGTGGAATCTGATTTCGCGCGAAGACTGCATCGAATATGCGGCGCAGCATAACGTGCCGATTCAACAATCCACCAAGAAGATCTACAGTCGCGATCGCAACATTTGGCACATTTCGCACGAAGGCGGCGCGCTGGAAGATCCGGCCAACGCGGCTCCGGATGAAATCTGGATGCTGACGGCGGATCCTCGCCAAGCTCCGGACAAGCCGGAAGACGTGACGATCGGGTTCGAAAAGGGCATCCCGGTTTCGGTGAACGGCAAAGTCGCGAAGACGGCGTTGTCGCTGCTGGAGCAGTTGAACAAGATCGGCAGCAAGCACGGCATCGGCCGCATCGATCTCGTTGAAAACCGCTTTGTGGGTATGAAGTCGCGCGGCTGTTACGAAACGCCGGGCGGCACGCTGATCATGGCTGCGTTCCACGAATTGGAAGCGCTGACGCTCGACAAGAGCATGGCGCACTACAAGGAAAAGCTGGCGTTGGACTACGCGGAGCTGGTCTACAACGGCCTGTGGTTCACGCCACTGCGCGAGGCGCTGGACAAGTTCTTCGACGTGGCCTGTCAGAACACGACGGGCGAAGTGACTTTGCGCATGTACAAGGGCAGCATTCAGCCGGTGAGCCGCAAGTCGCCGTATTCGCTGTACTCGCATGCGATCGCCAGCTTCACGATGGGCGCCGAATACGACCAGAAGGACGCGCGCGGCTTCATCAACCTGATCGGCCTGCCGATTCAGGTGCGTGCGGCTGTCGAGCAAGCGGCGAAGAAGCGGAAGAAGAAGTAAATGAAGCTCTGGGGTGGACGTTTCGAGGAAGGGCCGTCGGAGGTGTTCGAACGCTTCGGCCGGTCCATCCATTTTGACGGGCGTCTCATCGATTGCGACATTCGGGGCTCGCAGGCATTTGCGCGAGCCCTGGAGCGCGTCGGGATCCTGACGGCGGCCGAGCGTGAGACGCTAGTATCGACGCTCGAGTCGATTCGCGTGGATGCGCAGAATCCGAAGTTCCTGGACGGGTTGATGGATGAGGACGTACATACCGTCGTCATTCGCATGACCAAGGAACGCGCGGGTGCGGTGGCGGATAAGATTCACACGGGCCGCAGCCGTAATGAGCAGGTGTCGCTCGACACGCGCCTGTGGGTGCGGGAAGAGATCGATCGCGCTTCGGAGTTGCTCGCAGGACTGATGACGGCGCTTCTGGATTGCGCGGCCAAGTATCCGGATGCGGTGCTGCCGGGTTACACGCACATGCGGCGGGCTCAAGCGGTGTTGTGGCCGCATTACTTACTGGCGTATTTCGAGATGTTCTCGCGGGATTTCGAGCGGTTGCAGCAGGCTCGGGCGCGGGTGAATGTGATGCCGCTGGGTTCGGGCGCGCTTGCGGGGAGCGGGTTCCCGTTCGATCGGGAGGCGATCGCGAAGGAACTCGGATTCGCGGCTGTGACGAACAACAGCATGGACGTTTCGGCGGATCGCGATTGGGCGCTGGACTTCCTCTACGCGGCGTCGACGATCATGCTGCACTTGAGCCGCCTGTCGGAAGACTGGATTCTCTACTCGGGCGAAGAATGGGGTTGGCTGGAACTGGGTGATGGCGTGACCAGCGGGTCGAGCCTGATGCCGCAGAAGAAGAATCCTGATTCGTTGGAGTTGATTCGCGGCAAGTGCGGCCGCGTGTTCGGCGAACTGAATGCGTTGTTCGTCACGATGAAGGGCCTGCCGACGACCTACAACCGCGATATGCAGGAAGACAAGGAACCGATCTTCACGGCGGCGGATCAGCTGAATGCGTCGCTGGAGATGGCTCGGGTGGTGGTGGATTCGGCAAAGTTGCACGTCGAGAAGCCGGCCGCCGCGGCCGAGGACAGCTGGGTGGTCGCGACGGACCTGGCGGAAGCGCTGGCTCGGAGCGGGACGGCGTTCCATCAGGCACATCAGATTGTCGGGCGGTTGGTGCTGGAGAGTGTTCGGAACGGCAAGAAGCCCGCGGATTGGACGGCGGAAGATCTGGTGAAGTTCGACGCGGCGTTCAAGCCGGAGATGATCGCCTTGATGAAGCCTTCCGAAGGTATGAAGACGCGCGAGATTCGCGGCGGCACGGGACCGGCAACGGTTGCGAAGGCGCTGGCGACGGCTCGCGAACGTCTGGCGTCTTTCACCAAGTAAGTCGTCATGAACAAGAGCTTCCGTCACGGCCAGATCCTGAACCTGGTGCGCACTCAAAAGGTGCGCACACAGGAGGCTTTGGCGGAGGCCTTGCGCACGGTCGGCATCGAGACCACACAGGCGACGCTTTCGCGCGATATCGCGGAGTTGCAGTTGGTCAAGACGCCACAAGGGTACGTGTTGCCGACGGCGGTGGCGCCTGCTGGGCCCGATCTCGAGACCGTGGTGCAGGAGTTCCTACAGGACGTGCGCGTGGCGCAGCACACGCTGGTTTTGCGGACGTCACCGGGTAGTGCGGGGCCGTTGGCCGAGGCTCTGGATCAGGCGAATTGGCCGGAAGTAGTGGGCACGATCGCGGGCGACAACACGATTCTGGTGGTGGCGCAGGATGCGGCAACGGCCGTGGCAGTTCAAAACAAGTTACTGAAGCTGATATAACTCAGAGTCACCGTGTTGTTTCCGATCACGATTTTCCTCAGCGCGTTTCTCCTCTTTCAAGTGCAGCCCATGATGGGCCGGTACATTCTGCCGTGGTTTGGCGGAACTCCGGCCGTGTGGAGCGTGTGCATGCTGTTCTTCCAGTGCATCCTGCTAGCCGGGTACGCGTATGCGCACTGGGTGGGATCGCTGAAATCGACCAAGCAACAGGCCACGATTCACATGAGTCTGCTGGCGGCTTCGCTGCTGCTGTTGCCGGTGGCTCCCAGCATCGCGTGGAAGCCGACGGGCGCGGAGAGTCCGGAGTTGCGGATCCTGCTGTTACTGCTGGTGTCGGTGGGCGGGCCGTATTTCCTGTTGTCGTCGACGACTCCGCTGTTGCAGCGTTGGTTCACGATGCAGTCGACTGGCTCGGGTTGGCGGCTCTATGCGTTGTCAAACTTCGGATCGTTCCTGGCGTTGTTCAGCTACCCGTTCTTGCTGGAGCCCTTCCTGAGGCTGCAGGCGCAGGGATGGTTGTGGAGCGGGATGTACGTGGCGTTCGTGGGCGTGTGCGGATTCACGGCGTGGGTAGTGAGAGGGCAGCAAGTAGTCAGGAGTCAGGTGTCAGAAGGCGACGTTGCACGGCCTTCGGCTTGGGACGTGATCTTCTGGCTGGGGTTGGCGGCGACGGCTTCGACGCTGTTGCTGGCGACGACGAACATGATCACCCAGGACATTGCGGTGGCTCCGTTCCTGTGGATCGTGCCGTTGTCGATCTACCTACTGAGCTTCATCCTTACGTTTGAGAGTGACCGCTGGTACCGGCGACTATTGTTCGCGGTGCTGGTTGGCGTGCTAGCGCCGGTGTCCGCGGCGACAACGAGCGCGGGGTTCGTATTCATTCCGCTGTGGGGCGAAGCGGCCGTGTATCTGGTGGCGCTGTTTGCGGCGTGCATGCTGTGTCATGGCGAACTGGCGCTGGCGCGGCCTTCGGCCAAGTACCTGACGTCCTTCTACCTCATCGTATCGGCGGGCGGCGTGCTGGGCGGGGTGTTCGTGGCGTTGATCGCGCCGAACATCTTCGAGCAGTTCACGGAGTATCCGCTAGCGTTGCTGGCGGCTTGCGTGCTGGGCATGATCGGGTGGTTGCGGACGGGCGCGTGGGGCGCGTGGGTGAAAGAAAACTTCGCCGTGCGGATTCCGATGATGGCGTTGCTGTTCGGATCGCTGGGCGCGGCCGCGCTGGCGGCATTGCCGACGGTGGGCAAAACGGCGGATGCCATCGTGCGGAACTTCTTCGGGATTCTGTGGGTGGTAGAACGCACCGATCAGGCCGGCGATTACCGGCAACTGACGCATGGACGCATCAAGCACGGGTCACAGTATGCGAAGGAGCCACTGAAGTCGCAGCCGACGTCGTACTTCGGGCCGCATGGCGGGGTGGGCGTCGTGATGAACGCGCTGCAGAAGGAGAAGCCGGCGATCGATATCGGGATCGTGGGGCTGGGCGCGGGCACGATGGCGGCATGGGGCCGACCGGGAGACACGATTCACTTTTACGAGATCAACCCCGATGACGAAGGCGTCGCGCGGAAGTGGTTCAGCTACCTGAGCGATTCGAAGGCGAAGGTCGACGTGGCGCTGGGCGATGCTCGCATTGTGCTGGAGCGCGAAATCGCGGCGGGTCGCAAGAACGACTTCGACATTCTGGTGGTGGACGCATTTTCGAGTGACGCAATTCCAGTGCACTTACTGACAGAGCAGTGTGCGGATCTGTACAAGCAGCGGTTGAAGCCGGGCGGTGTGTTGATGATGCACATCTCGAACCGTAGCCTGAATCTGGAACCGGTGGTGCGCGGGATGGCGGGCCATCTGGGCTGGAAGCCGTACAACTTTCTTTCGAGCGGCAACCTACCGACTGGCGAGGACGGATCGAAGTGGATCCTGATCACCGGCGATGATGACTTCACCAAACGAACGGACTTGCAGCGGCTGGTTTCGGGTTGGACGAAAGAGCAGCCGCTGCTGTGGACCGATGACTTTTCAAGCCTGTGGCATGTATTGATGCGCTAGTTCCAGAGCACCCGCTCAAGCGCTTCGCAGAAGTAGTACTCACCCCACATCACCGACTCATCGACACCCAAGCCCTGATTGACGTGATACACGCCGCCCCGCAGGATGCCTTCCCACTTGGGATCGTTCTTCGTCAGGTGCTTCTCACACAACGAGCGTAGGATATGCACGGCGGTCGACCAATAGAGATGACCCTTAAGAGGATCAGGAGTGAGGCGGCAGAGCCGCAGTAAGCCGGACGCGCAGATGGCCGCAGCCGAGGTATCAGGCAGCATGCGACTTTCCATGGGCGCGTTGAAGTCCCAAGGGGCAACCCCGTCGGCGGGGGCGTGCGTGATGTAGAAGTCAGCACAGGCTTCGGCGGTATGCAGGAAGTGCGGATCACGGCTGTATTCGTAGCAGGTGGTGAAGCCGTAGAGCGCCCACGCCAAGCCGCGGGACCAGCAGGAATCGCCACGGTAGCCCTGGTGCGTCGTCTGTTTCAGGAACTCGCCGGTGTCGGTGTCGAAGATGCCTTCTTGAGCGGTGGAGCCGTCGCCACGGACGAGAACACGACGCGTGGTGTGCGAGTGACGCATCGCGATTTCCCGCAGACGGCGATCGCCGGTTTCGCGCGCGGCGACGAAGATCAGGCCGACGTTCATCATGATGTCGATGAAGATCGAATTGTCGCCAACGAAGGAACGCAGGTAGCCGCCCTTTTCCTTGAAGCGCGTGGCGAGCGTTTTTCCGGCTTCGATGATGATCTCGCGATGGGCGGGGTCTCCAGTCAAACGCCACCAACGATAGTAGCTGGAGAAGAAGAGGAAGCCGAGATCATGCACGTCGCGATCGCCTTTGCGCGGCTCTAGCGGCGTGGTGTACTTAATGGCTTGTTCGGTCCAGTAGGTGCGTTCGACAGAATCGGGCTCCGAGTGCTTGGCGAACATCCACATCATGCCGGGCAGGAAGCCATCGCCCCAATGCGTCCAGGCGGGGCTGTCGGCAATCCACTTGCCATTTTCCGTGCTTAACGGGTAAACGTTCGGATGCTTCTCAATCAGCTTGCGAACCTGCTTTTGCGCGTAGGCGAACGCTTGCTCAAACAGATCTCCGGTATCGCTCGAAAGATGAATCACGTTTATGAGGATGCCACGTTTTGAGGGTCTTTCGCGAGATACTGTGTACTTATGACAGGGGCGACGTCGCTTGACAAGATCGGATTCGTAGGGTTCGGCGAAGCCGCGTATCACTTTGCGAAGGGTTTGCGCGGTGGGGGCGTGGGTGCGATTTACGCCTTCGACATAAACGCGAATCATCCGGCATTGGGCGCGAAGATTCAGGCTCGGGCGCAGGAAACCGGGGCGATATTGCTTGGTTCGTCGGCAGAATTGGCTGCGGCGGTAGACGTAATCATTAGCGCAGTGACGGCGGATCAGGCGGTGAAGGCGGCAGAACAGACAGCTCCCCACTTAAGTGAACGGCATCTGTATGCGGATCTGAACTCGATATCTCCGAAAGCGAAGGAAGGCGTCGCGAAGGCAGCCTCATCGACAGGCGCGACGTTCTGTGAGATCGCGGTGATGGGACCAATACCGGGGTACGGGCACAAGGTTCCGTTGCTGTTGGGCGCGGCGGGTGCGCCGCAGTTCCAGGAGATCTTCACGCCGTTGGGGCTGCGGATGGAGATCGTGTCAACAGACGTGGTGGGTCGCGCGGCGGCGGTGAAGATGTTCCGGAGCGTGGTCTATAAGGGCATCGAGGCGCTGTTGTTTGAGTGCGTATTGGGCGCGGGGCAGTATGGCGCGGAAGAACGCGTATTCGCGTCGTTGAAGGAATCCCTGCCCGGCGTGGATTGGAAGAAGCTGGCGGACTACATGGTGGGTCGCGTGGTGGTGCATGGCGAGCGCCGGGCGCGAGAGATGGACGAAGTCGCGAAGACTTTGGAAGAGTTGGGGATTGAGCCGATGATGGCATCGGCGACCGCGAGGCGGTTCGATTGGGCGGTAGGGACGGGGCTGCGCGATGAGTTTGGCGGAGAGTTCCCGAACACGTATCAGGAAGTGCTGAACAAGCTAGCGGCGCGCAAGAATCACGCCTAACCACACGGCCGCGTATCCAGCGACGGCGCTGCCCACCAAGTTTGCGAGTGCCAGGATGTGTTCCCCTTGGCGGCTGAGTTGCACGGTTTCCCAGCCAAAGGCAGAGAACGTCGTGTAACCGCCGAGGATTCCGGTGACCAGAAATAATCCCCACGTGAGCGGCGAGGCGACCCGTTCGGTGAGGATGGTGGAGATCAGGCCAATGAGGAAGCAGCCGGTCATGTTCACCACGAACGTTCCCCAGGGAAAGCGGCTGGCGATGCGCGCGGTGATCATCGTCGCGACGGTGTAGCGTGCTGCTCCGCCGAGTGCGGCTCCCAACATCACGGCGAAATATTTAGGCATGGTGGCTGCGGGCTTTCTTGGGGGAGCCGAGGCTCTCGAAATATTCTAGAGCAAGCTTGACGGCCTGAGCGTATACGGCCGATTCCAACGGACAGATCTGCTGCAAGTCACCGGCGCGTTGTTCGAGCGCTTGGCGCAGGGCAAGCAACTCGGACTTGCTCCAAGGTTTTGCGCCCGCGCGGCCGTGGGCCTTCACAGAGCGCGTGGCGAGGGCCGTCACCATATCCAGCGCTTCAGGCCGCGCGATGCCAGCAGCCTGCAGGCAGTTGATCGCCGATGTCACCAGCGCTCGAGTCAGGTGGGCCATGAGATGCACGCCGGCGAGGTAGCCGGCTTTGCCGCCGGGGCGCAGTTCAACGAGTTTGCGTTGATCCTGATCGGCGAACTGACGCAACGTACGCATCGTCTCTCGATGACCTTCGGCGACGAAGACGGTCTGGCGGGACTCATCGACAGCGTTCAGCGTGACGATGCGGGCACCCTTAAGAAAGTCGAACGAAGAACTCTCGCGGGGGCTGTCGAAGATCACGATCATGGTTTTGCGCAGATGCGCCTCCGAGGCGAGATCGCGCAGGACAGCTTCCAGCTTGGGTTCGGGCACGATGACCCAGATGACAGGGCAGAATTCTAGCGCTCCGTAGTTCGGCACGGCGAAGCCGGTCCGGAGCTTGAGCACAACCCGCCGGGTGGCTGGGAACGAGACGCCTTTGATGGGTCCAATGCGCGCGTTCAACGACGGCAGGCGTTGGAGAGAAGACCGGACCGCGCTTCCCGCACAGATCAGGCCGTGTTTTTCAGTAGAGCGCACTTATGCAGAAGGTTCCGTGATCCACTTGGTCTTCAAGTCCTGGAGCTTGTCGCGATAGGTGGCCGCTTGTTTGAAGTCGAACTTCCGGGCGGCCTCGCGCATTTTTTCTTCGAGTTCCTTCAGATACTCCTCGTAGCGTTCGGGCGGAACGGACTCGGACGGGGAGTCCTCTTCGAGCGGGATGGTGACGTAATCGCCTTCGGCGATGGCGACCAAGTTCCCGTCGATGGGTTTGATGATGCTTTGCGGCGTGATGTTGTTGGCTTCGTTGTAGGCCTGCTGGATGGCGCGGCGACGGTTGGTTTCTTCGATGGCGCGCTTCATCGAAACGGTCATCACGTCGGCGTAGAGAATCGCACGGCCGTTCAGATTACGGGCAGCGCGGCCCATGGTCTGGATCAGTGAGCCGGTGGAGCGTAGGAAGCCTTCTTTGTCGGCATCGAGGATGGCGACCAGGGACACTTCCGGAAGGTCAAGACCTTCGCGCAGGAGGTTGACGCCGATCAGCGCGTCGTACTGACCGCGGCGCAGGTCGCGCAGGATCTTTACGCGATCAAGCGTGGAGACTTCCGAGTGCATGTAGGCACACTTCACGCCCGCTTCGGTGTAGTGCTCAGCCAGATCCTCCGACATTCGCTTGGTGAGCGTGGTGACCAGAACGCGTTCGTTGCGTTCCGTGCGCAGGCGAATCTCGTGGAGCAGATCGTCGACCTGGCCGCGGATGGGGCGGATCTCCACTTCAGGATCGATCAGGCCAGTGGGCCGGATGATCTGCTCGGCGACTTCGCCCGAGGTCTTGGTGAGTTCGTAGGGACCGGGGGTCGCCGAAACGTAGACGACCTGATGCACACGGTTCTCAAACTCTTCAAAGGTGAGCGGCCGATTATCCAGCGCACTGGGCAGGCGGAAGCCGTACTTGACCAAGTTCTCTTTGCGGGAGCGATCACCGGCAAACATCCCCTGCAACTGCGGGATGGTCTGGTGGCTTTCGTCGATGAACAGCAGGGCGTCGGGCGGCAGGTAATCGAGCAGCGTCGGCGGAGCCTGGCCTGGCAGGCGTCCAGAGAAGTGGCGCGAGTAGTTTTCGATGCCGTGGCAGTAGCCGATCTGCTTCATCATTTCCAGATCGAACATGGTGCGCTGCCAGATGCGCTGGGCTTCGATGCGCTTGCCTTCCTTCATCAGTTCACCGTTCCACCATTGCAGTTCGTGCTCGATGGACGTGATGGCGTCGAGCTTCGTCTGCTCGCTCATCACGTAGTGGGTCTTCGGGTAAATGGGCAGGCGCGTGTAGACTTGCTTCACTTGGCCGGTGAGCGGATCGACTTGTTCCAGATTTTCGATTTCGTCGCCCCACATCGAAATGCGGAAGGCGAGGTCGTCATAGGTGGGGAAGATTTCGATGACGTCGCCACGAACGCGGAAGCTACCTCGCTTGAACTCGCCTTCGTGGCGTTCGTAGAGAATCTCGACCAGCTTGGAAGTGATCTCTTCGCGTTCGATGTGCTGGCCTTTTTCGAGCAGCAGCAACATGCCGTAGTAGGCTTCGGGCGAGCCGAGGCCGTAGATGCAGCTGACGCTCGCGATGATCACGCAATCACGGCGTTCGAACAGAGAGCGGGTGGCGGAGAGACGGAGCTTGTCGAGTTCGTCGTTGATGGTGGCTTCTTTTTCGATGTAGACGTCGCCAGAGGGAATGTAGGCTTCGGGCTGGTAGTAATCGTAGTAGCTGACGAAGTACTCGACGGCGTTGGTGGGAAAGAAGCTCTTGAACTCCTGATAGAGCTGAGCGGCAAGCGTCTTGTTGTGGGCCAGGATGAGTGCGGGGAGATTGGTGCGTTCAATCACCTTGGCCATGGTGAACGTCTTTCCGGAGCCGGTGACGCCGAGCAGGACCTGATCGCGATCGCCTTCGCGGATACCGCGCACCAGGGCATCAATAGCGGTGGGCTGATCGCCCCGCGGCTGGTAATCGATGCCAAGGCGGAAGGAAGACATGGGAACTTTCAGTATAGAAGTCAGGAGGCGGGAGTCAGGAGTTAGAATGACGGAGACATGACAGCTTCGGAATTGTTGGCGCAGGCGCGCACGGGGATGAAGAGAATGGCGGATCTGCCGGAGGCGGTGAAGCCGCAGACTCTGGAGGCGGCCTACGATGTGCAGGATGGGCTGATTCCGCTGCTGCTGGCGCATTTCGGCGGCGGGACAGTGGGCTACAAGATCGCCTGCACGAATGAGATCGCACAGAAACAGCTGCATGTACCGCATCCGTTTTTCGGGAGGATGCTGGCCGGGACCACGCAGGATTCGCCGGGCGAGCTGCAGGCCAGTGAGTTCTTCATGATGGTGATGGAAGCCGAGTTCGCCTTCCAGATGGCCAAGGACCTGCCCGCGACGGGCGTGGATTGGACGCGGGAACAGGTCGCCGATGCGGTGCTGGGCGTGATGGCGGGCATCGAGGTGGTAGACAGCCGCTACGACAGCTGGACGACGATGGGCGCGCCGTCGCTGATCGCGGATAATGCCTGCCATGGAGCGTGGATCCATGGACCGTTGGTGACCGACTGGCGGGGGATCGATCTGGCGGCGCAGAAAGTGCGGCTGGTAATCAACGGGAAGCTGAAGGATGAAGGCAGCGGCGCGGCGGTGCTGGGGCATCCGTTGAATGCGCTGACGTGGCTGGCAAACGCATTGAACGCTCGCGGGCTGGGCCTGAAAGCGGGCGACTGCATCACGACGGGCGTGACCACCGACATTTACCTGGCCAGTGCGGGCGATCGCGTCGAAGCGGATTTCGGGCCGGTGGGCCACGTAGAACTCACGATCGGGTAGTTCCTCATACCCTGCCCCAGCGGTCCGATAAGGGTCGGTGGATGGGACAGAACCTCTACAACTGGACCAAAGGGCACGCACTGCCGATGGCGCTGCTGCTTGTCGGCTGGTTGTTGAGTGCGTGGCTGTTCACGGGCCTGGATACAGGGCGGCGGCGCTATGACGAAGCACGCTTTGAACGCATCGTAGAGCGCATCGAAGATGATATTCGCCTGTCGCTGACGGTGTATGAGAACGCGCTTCGCGGCGGTGCCGGATATTGGTCGGCGGCGCGAAACCCGGACTGGAACGGCTGGCGCAGCTACGTGCAGGCGCTGGACGTTCCGCAGCGATTCTCGGGCACAGCAGGCTTGGCGGTAGTGGTCCCTGTTTCGAGGCAGCAGCTTCCGGAGTTCTTGAGCGCGCAGCGCGCCGTTGTACCCGGGTTCCAGTTGCAGTTGCCACCGGGGACGCCCGACTTCGCAGAAGAACCCGAGTACCGCTACGTGGTGGTGGCCGCGGAACCTTCCACCCCGGGGCATCCGGCGCCGGTGATGGGGCTGCAGATGAACGCGAACCGGATCCGCCAGGAAGCTGCAGACCGAGCTCGGGATACGGGCGAGGCGACGCTGACACCGGCCGTGATGATGGCCGCGATTGTGGGACAGCCAGCGCGACCGGGGTTCCTGTATTTCCAGCCTGTGTTTGCACAGGGGATGCCGCACGCGACAGTAGAGCAGCGACGGAGAGCGGTGCGGGCATGGATCATTGTCAGCGTGCCGGCGCAGCCCTTCTTCGACGGGGTCTTCGCGACGTTCGGAGATCAGGTCAGCGTTCGGGTCCGCGAGCAGGTTGCAGGGACTGAGGCCTACGCGCGCGGAGCGATGGGCGCGACAGAGGCCACCGACGACCTGGAGTTAGCCGGCGCACACTGGACATTAGCGTTCGCGCGCGGCAACGGATTTCCTTCGGTGGACCGCTGGCCGTCGGTCGCGGCTGGCGCATGTGCGGCCTTACTTTCGACGCTGCTCGCGGCGCTGGTATGGAACCTGCAGTGCAGTCACGCCAGCGCCGAGGAGTTAGTTCGAGAGAGAACCAGCGATCTGGCGGCCGCGGTGGAAGCAGCCGATAGCGCGAATCAGGCCAAGAGTCAGTTCCTGGCCAACATGAGCCATGAGATTCGCACGCCGATGAACGGCGTGTTGGGCATGACCGCGTTATTGCTGGATACGCCGCTGGATGAAGATCAACGCGATCTGGCAGAGACGGCGCACAATTCAGCGACGGGCCTGCTGAGTCTACTGAACGACATTCTGGATTTTTCTAAAATCGAGGCCGGACACATGGATCTGGAAGAGCGGCCCTTCGATCTGGAGCGTGTGGTGGAAGGCGTCGTGCTACTGCTGCGAGGGCAGGCTCTGGAAAAACGGGTGGACTTGAGATGGACCTGGAGGGCCGGAACGCCGCGGCTATTGGTGGGCGATGAAGGGCGGATTAGGCAGGTGCTGCTGAATCTGGCCGGCAACGCGGTAAAGTTCACGCGCGAGGGCCGCGTCACGATTCAGATCTCTAGTGTGGACCAGACCGAAGGCCAGGTCACGGTGCGGGTCGATGTAGATGATACCGGGATCGGAATTGCGCCGGAACATCAGGGGCACTTGTTCGAGATGTTCACGCAGGCGGATTCGTCGATTTCCCGGCGCTTCGGGGGAACCGGGCTGGGACTGGCAATTTGTAAGAAGCTGGTCGACATGATGGGCGGAGAAATTGGAGTGCGGAGCGAGGTGGGAGTCGGCTCGAACTTCTGGTTCCATATCCCGTTGCCGGTCGCGCCCGTTGTAGCGGAAAACCCGCCGGCTCGGGAATCGTCCGTACTGGCCCCTTTCGGTTGACGCGCAGCCGCGCTAGAATGATCGCCGGCCTGGACGCACGGCGTCCGGAACGTTACGTTTCTTGGGGAGGCTTACGTATGCGAGCTCTGTGGACACTTGCGGCGGGTTTGATTGCTCTGGTCGCGCTGCCGGTTTTTGCGCACCATTCGATTGACGCTGAATTTGACAAGACGAAACCGATCACGGTTACCGGCACGGTGACGAAACTCGACTGGATGAACCCGCACATCTGGATCTACCTGGACGTCAAAGACAAGGACGGCAAGGTTGTGAAGTGGCAGTTCGAGGGCGGCCCCCCGAACGCATTGAAACGTGGCGGCTGGAATCGCGACTCGCTCAAAGAGGGCGATCAGGTGACGATTCGCGGCATCATGGCGAAGGTCAGCGCCGGGCTGAGCGCCACCACGGGGAACGCACAAGACGTGACGTTGCCGGATGGACGTCGCGTGCTAGCCGGCCAGGCGGAAAACGGGAAGTAATTCCCGCCTCTGCTACACTCAGCACGTGGCAGAATGCAGCCGGGTCGTCGCGGTTCTCGACGACCTGATGTTCACCGTAAAGATCCACGAGGCAGCCAAGCGCGCCGGAGTGGCGATCGAGTTCGTGAAGAGCGAAATCGACGCCATGGATAAGGCGCGCTCGGCTCCCTCTCTGATGATTCTCGATCTCAACTGTAACTCGGTGGATGCGCTGCGTCTGATCGGGTCACTGAAGACAGACCCGGAAACAAAATCGGTTCCCCTGATCAGCTACGTATCGCACGTGCAAGGCGACCTGAAGCAGGCGGCTCAGCAGGCCGGTTGTGACATGGTGCTGGCACGGTCGGCATTTTCGGCGAACCTCCCGCAATTACTGAAGCGCTAGCGTTTTTGCGACACAACGGATTTCGCGCGCTCCACGTCTTCCAATAATCGCTTCGCAATTTTCTCCGCCACGTCCGCGCCCGCGCCCCGGAACTTGCCGCCAGCCGACTCCTGCGTGGTGGACCAGATGATGTCGCCCGCTCGATTCACCAGACGAACGGCGGCCATCGCCTCATGCTTGCGTTCGTGGCGATTGACGGATTCGTCGTCGCTCACGCTGACGCTCAGACTGCGCGCGCCCAGGTTGCTGGTGCGCGTCGAGCGCGTCCCTGCCCCTAGCCCCGCGCGCATGTCGACTCCGTCGGAGGCCTGAAACTGTTCGGTGTAGACCACGTCTTCGGCGGCGCCGCGCAAGATCGCGTCGGCGCGCTCCGGATCTTCGGTGAGCACGAACAGCTTAGAGTTGTGCAGGCTGGCGATGATCAGCTCCCGGAGTTGGTCGGCCGATTCGCCGCCGACCAGTCGATCGACGTGCACACGTTTGACCTCCGTCAGGCCAGGTTCATCTTCGGCAAACACGGCAACCGCCGCCAAGGAAAACACCGCAAGAATCCGCATCCTAGTTCCCCGCCTTGCGGGCCTCCTGATCCTGATACTGCACCTTCAACCCCGTCCGAGCTTCTAGCGTCACGAGCGCGGCCCGAATCGCGTTCTTGTCCACGCGAAACACCATCGCCTGTTGCAGTCCCCGCTCGTCGGCATACCCGACCGTCAAGTAGTGCTTGCGGGACTTGCTCAGCAGGAACACCGGCGAAATCACCACGGCCATCGCCAGCCGCCGGTCCACCTGCTGCCCGTATTCGACCAGGTTCATCTGGCTGTAAGGCACGCGCACCTGAGTTTTGCCGGAGTAGAAGGCGAGATACTGCTCGTCGGCGAGTTCCAGCCGACCCGCCGTGCCCGAATCGAGCTTCGCCGCTGTTCCTCCGATATAATCCGCCGGCGTCTCAGCCCGGAGAGCCGAAATCAGCAGGAGCGCGAACACGGCACGAATCCACATACGATTCATGTGGAGATTCTGCCACCGAAGTCTCCGCTGCGGAATCAGATCTTCCGTGGGAATAGACTGAAAGGAGAGGGCGGATTTCGCTTACACCTATGTTCGGCATGGACGACTCAAAAACCCAGGGCAAGGAAATCCCTACGCCCGACATCGCCGGGGAAGACGTAATTGTCAGCCCGGATACGCGGCGCGACAACCGGATTCCCCCGCATCAGGCGCGCACGCTCAAATGGCCGGTGCTGGACGCCTCCGGAGCGCCAAAGATTGATCTCGCGCGTTGGAGCTTCACCGTGCAAGGTTTGGTCGGCAAACCGGTGACGTGGAGTTGGGACGAGTTCCAGGCGCTGCCGAAGGTCAGGGTTTTCGCCGACTTCCATTGCGTGACGCGCTGGTCACGGCTCGGGAACCTGTGGGAAGGCGTGTCGACCAAGGAGATTATCGAGCGGGTCGGCGGGATCAAGCCGGAGGCGAAGTTTGTGCTCGTCTACGGGCACGATTACGGCTGGACGACGAACCTGCCGCTGGAACATTTCTTGGCCGAAGACGCGCTGGTCGCCTTCACGCATGACGGCGAGCCTCTGACTGCCGAACACGGTGGCCCGGCTCGGTTGATCGTGCCCCAGTTGTATGCGTGGAAGAGCGCAAAGTGGGTCGCCGGGCTGAAGTTCCTCGACAAAGACCAAGCCGGGTATTGGGAAGAAGGCGGCTACCACATGCGCGGCGACCCGTGGCTCGAGGAGCGATTCCGCTAGGGCTGATGCGGCAATCCGCACACGAAATTAGCCGCCTCATCCGTGCTGCCCGAGCCCTTGTATTGCGCTTCTTGAGGATACGGGCAGAGCGGGCGGCTGCGATCCACTTTGCCTGCGGTCGAGTGCGTGGCGATGACTTTCTCCGGGGCGGTTCCCTTCTCCACCCACTGCTCCAGCGCCGTGATCATGCGGAAATCCGTGGGTCCCGGGCCGCCGCTGCAGTGCTGCATACCGGGAACCAGGAACAGGCGGTACCACTCCTGCGTGTCGCGCAGCGCGTGGGTGGGGTCTTGCGAAGCCATGCCGGAGACCTGCTCGTAGTAGTGGATGCTGTTGAGCGGCGAAATATCTGGATCGCTCCAGCCGTGATACTGGATCAGTTTGCCGCCGCGCGCGTGGAAGCGTGTAAGGTCGGTATTGGTCGCGTTCATGGTGCCTGCGAGCTTCTGATCGACGAAGTCCACGTCGCTATCGAATCCCTTGGGCGCATCGTACTTCAGCGTCTTCCAATCCCAGTTCGCATCTTCATAGACGATGTAGCGCATGCCGGGCAGTCCTAACGAGGCGTGACCCGCAAGAGCGGGACCGGTCGACGTGATCCAGCCATACCAGCCGTTGTTGCCCTCTTCGCCGCCGGGCATCAGCCCGGGGTAGATCTGATCGCCTTGTTCGGTGCGTGGGCCGTTCCACAACTTGTGAATCGCGCCAATCTGGGCTTGCGTGAAACAGGTCGGCGCGTCGGCGCCCTTGCACGCCAGAATCGCGGGATCGAAGTGGCAGCGCCGCGGATCGTTGAGGATGCCGTCCTTGATACCGTCGAGTTCATCGCACGCTTTGGTCACGGCCTCGGCGAGAACCGCGACCTTGGCTTGCGGGATGTACGCATCGCCCTCGAGCGCCTTCAACGCCCAGACGTGGCCGCCCGTATAGAGGTGGGTCCAATTGTGCGCGGGGTCGCCAGCGATGATGCCTTCGTAGTCTTCGGGGTAACGCTGCGCCTCCATCAGCGCCTGGCGGCCACCGTTGGAGCAGCCGTCGAAATAAGAGTGCTCGGGTGCGCGACCGTAGTGCGCCGCCGTGATCGCCTTCGCGGCCTGCGTCATCACATGGATGCCGCGATGGCCAAAGTCGACCACGCGCTCCATGTGGCCTAAGGCCCAAGCTGGATCGGAGGCCTTGTGGCCTGTGTCGGTACTGGCTACGGCATAACCGCTCGCGATGGAGCCGGGCATACCGCTGTAGCTGATGGTTCCCGCGAGGCCGCCGTTGCCGAGTCCCAGGAACTTGCGATTCCAGTTCGCCGGCAACCACACCTCAAAGTTCACTTCGGGCCACACCACGCCTTCGACGCGACAGAACGCCGTCACCTGCGTGGGCGCAGTTTGGCCGGGGATGGTGAAGGAGCCCGCGGGCACCGATGTTGCCGCCACGATGCGCGTGTTCGGCAACGCGAGGTTCTTCAGTTGCTCACACGGCTGCTGCCCGAAAGCGGAAGCAGCCAGCACCAAGGCCAAGAGCGTGATCTTCAT
>CANIIC010000002.1 GCA_947467395.1 Bryobacterales bacterium | reverse complement strand
GCGACTCCGGCGGATGCCCGTCCGGAGCCTCTGAAGCAGACTGCGCCGCCGGCGGAGGTCGCGCAGGGCGGCGGCCGTGGACGTCGTGGTGGCGATGGCAACGGTGGCGACGGACAGTTCCAGGGTCGCGGCAAGGGTGGATTCCCGGGCGGCATTGATCCGGAACAGTTCCGCGGTCCGGACGGCCAGATTGATCGCGAAAAGCTGCGCGCGGCCTTCCAGGCCAAGGGCGGCGGCAACGGTGGAGGGTTCCAGGGACGCGGTAATGGCGGTGCTCGGAACAAAGATGGTGGCAACGGCAAGGGCGGCAACGCTCGCGGCGGAAACGTGAATGCTCAGGGTGGAAACAACGCCAAGGGCGGCGCGGTTACGGCGTTCCAAGGCGGCGGTGGGTTCCCCGCCGGTGGATTCGGTGGTGGCGGTGGACGCGGCGGCCGTGGTGGCCGTGGCGGACAGCAACAGCAGACCGTGTATCGCCTGAATGCCAAGAACGAAGTAGAAGCGGTTCGCGTCCGCACGGGTCTGTCGGACGGCAACTGGGTTCAGTTGCTGGGCAACAACCTGAAGGAAGGCGACGAGCTGATCACTGCGGTGGAAGGTCTGCCGGTATCGACCAAGGGCGGCAACGCTCCTGGCTTCCCGGGCGGCAACAACAACCAGTTCAAGCAGGGCGGCGGTGGTGGCTTCCCCGGTGGCGGCGGCCGCGGATTCTAAGGGGCGCTATGTCGATGGAGAGCTCCAACATGGCGCAACAGGACTCGGTCCTGATACGGACGGAACATCTGCAGAAGACCTACGTTATGGGGGACCAGAAGGTCCACGCCTTGCGTGGGGTTTCGAACACGATCGATCG
Source organism: Bryobacterales bacterium (assembly GCA_947467395.1). Lineage (GTDB taxonomy): Bacteria > Acidobacteriota > Terriglobia > Bryobacterales > Bryobacteraceae > Palsa-187. The sequence goes on along the minus strand of CANIIC010000002.1, from coordinate 61,218 downwards.
CGGCAGCTTTGTCGCGATCATGGGTCCGTCGGGTTCGGGCAAGTCGACGTTCATGAACATCATCGGGTGTCTGGATAAGCCGACCGCCGGGAAGTACTTCCTGGATGGGGTGGATATCAGCGGCCTGAATCGGGATCAGTTGGCGGAGATTCGGAATAAGAAGATCGGGTTCGTATTCCAGCAGTTCAACCTGCTGGCACGCACCTCGGCTTTGGAAAACGTGGAACTGCCGCTGCTCTACACGACGGACGATAAATCGAAATTCCGGGAACGGGCGATGGCGGCGCTGGAGTCCGTGGGCTTGGGGCATCGCATCGACAATCATCCCAGCCAGCTTTCAGGCGGCCAGCAGCAGCGTGTCGCGATCGCGCGATCCCTGATCTGTAACCCGCAGTTGATTCTGGCGGATGAACCGACCGGTGCTCTCGATTCCAAGACCAGCGTTGAAATCATGGCGATTTTCCAAAAGCTTAATCAGGAAAAGGGCATGAGCATCGTCGTGGTCACGCACGAGCCGGATATCGCGCATTATGCGGACCGCATCATTGTGTTCAAGGACGGCCATGTGCTGACTGACGAACGGGTGACGCAGCGCCGCAACGCGGCGCACGAGTTGGAAAACTGGCAGGAAACGCAGTTTGAGGAACAGGAGCCGGTGGCGTAATGAACAAGGTCTTCCAAAGCATGCGCATCGCGTTTCGCGCGTTGCGGGTCAACAAGCTTCGGTCCATGCTGACCATGCTGGGCATCATCATTGGGGTGGGCGCGGTCATCGCGATGGTGTCGATTGGCAGCGGTGCCGCGGATCGCATTAAGCAGCAGATCGCTTCGATCGGCAGCAATGTCATCATCATCCAGGGCGGTAGCCAGAATCAGGGCAATGTCAAAACCGGCAACGGTAACCAGCAGACGCTGACGGAAGACGACGCCGTGGCGATTCAGGAAGAGTTGGCCTCTGTGCTGTATGCGTCTCCGACGCAGAACGGCCGCCAGCAGGTTGTTTACCAGAACGCGAATTGGCAGACGCAGATCAACGGTGTGTTTCCGGACTTCCTGGCAATTCGCGATATCAAGGTTCAGAGCGGTGAAACTTTCACGATGGATCAGGTTCGATCCGCGGCCAAGGTTTGTCTGCTCGGAAAGACGGTGGTCGACAATCTGTTCAACGGAGAAGATCCGATTGGGCAGACGATCCGCATCCGCAAGATCCCCTTCACTGTGATCGGCACGCTGAGCCCGAAGGGCCAGTCGTCGCAGGGACAGGATCAAGACGACCTGATCGTAATGCCGATTTCCACCGCGAAAAAGAAGGTCATCGGTGGCCGCCAGAACAACGCGGGCACGGTGGGCCAGATCATGGTCCAGGCGCGCGAAGGCCGCACGCAGGTCGCCTTGCAGGAAATCGCTGGCTTGTTGCGCCAGCGGCATCGTTTGAACCAGAACGACAACGACGATTTCCAGGCGCGCAGTTTGGAAGAAGTGGCCGCAGCGGCGGAAGCTTCGGCGAACACGACCGGCTTCCTGCTGGCCGCGATCGCGTCCGTTTCGCTGGTGGTCGGCGGTATCGGCATCATGAACATCATGCTGGTGTCTGTGACCGAGCGCACAAAAGAGATCGGGTTGCGTCAGGCAGTGGGCGCGAAAACGGCCGACATCCTGGGCCAGTTCCTGGTGGAGGCGGTCACGTTGTCGCTGTTGGGCGGTGTGATCGGCATTATCCTGGGGGTCCTGTCGAGCCTCGCCATTTCGACGTTCGCGGGCTGGACGACGCTGGTCAGCGTTCCGTCCATTGTCGCGGCGGTGGTCTTCTCGGCGCTGGTTGGGATCTTCTTTGGGTATTACCCGGCGCGCAAGGCAGCGCTGCTGGACCCGATTGAAGCATTACGCTACGAATAACAGTCGGGCTCATGCGTGAGCCTGCGCAATTTTCTGGAAACAAAACGCCATCCGGCAACGTTATTGGATTGAGGTAACTACGACGTCATGAATTCTGTGAAGAGTACGACTGCGCTATTGGGTGTCCTGCTGGTCATGACGCCGGCCGGATACGGCCAGAGCCGCAACAACAACCGCGGAGTCCAGTTGACGGGCCAAGGCGGGTTCGTGAACAACCTTACGGACAAGTATAAGACGCACTATGTTGCGCCGATCGACATGTCCAACTCGGGCCGCATCGATCAGTTGATCCGGGCGGGCAACATGTACCTGTCGTTGAACGACGCGATCGCTCTGGCGCTGGAAAACAACATCGGATTACAGATCCAGCGGTATCAGTTTGATATCACGGACTACGCGTATCGGGGCTCACTGGCGGGAGCCAATGGCGCGTTTGACCCCGCATTCACCGTCAATCAGTTCAACTACAACAAGACACAGTCGCCTGTTACCAACCAGGTCGGTGCCGGTACGGCGCCCACCACGATTACGGATACGTTCACGCGGAACTTCGGTCTGACGCAGACTTTCAAGACGGGTGCCAACGCGACGTTTGGCTTCAATACTTCGCGTTCCACCACCAACAATACGAACACCAACTTCATTCCCAACCTGAACGGCAACCTGAGCTTGAACATCACGCAGCCGTTGCTGCGCGGTTTCGGTGTCGGCCTGAATACGATCAGCATCAACGTGGCGAAAAACAACCAGCGCGCGGCTGATTACGGCTTCCGGACGCAGATCAACACGCTGGTGAATCAGGTGGTGCAGGCCTACTGGAACCTAGTGAGCGCGTCGCTGAACGTCGGCGTAGCACGCCAGTCGCTGGACCTTTCACAGCGCTTGCTGGATCAGAATAAGAAACAGGTCGAAATCGGCACGATGGCGCCGATCGATATCAAGCAGACCGAAGTGCAGGTGGCTAACGGTGAGCAGACGCTGATCGCGGCGGAAGCGGCGGTCCAGACACAGGAAGTGACGCTGAAGAACTTGATCAGCCGGAACGGCTTGGGGAGCGCGGGCCTCGCGGCCGTGCGCATCATTCCGACCAATCGCGTGGAAGTTCCCGCAGTGGAGCCGGTGCAACCGGTTCAGGATCTTCTCGATGCGGCCCTGAAGAATCGTCCGGAGCTAGCACAAACGCGGATCAACCTGGAAAATACGGAACTGAACCTGAAGACCACCAAGAACGGTCTCCTGCCGCAGTTGAACCTCACCGGCCAGGTGTCTAACCCGGCTGCCGGCGGTGTTCTCAATCCTGCTCCGAACATCGTTGCGGGTGTCAACGTACCTCGCAACGTGAATGCGGATCGGGTGGGTGGCTTCGGTAATACGCTGAATCAGTTGTTCTTTCAGCAGACGGTGAACTACCAGTTGGGCTTCACTCTAAATATCAACCTCCGCAATCGCTCGGCGCAGGCCGCCGTGGCGCAGGCGCAGTTGAACCAGCGGACGCAGGAACTGCAGTTGCAGCAGCAGATGAACCAGATCCGCGCCGATGTGCAGACGGCGCAGATCACCATTGCCCGGGCGCGCGCGCAGTTCGCGGCGGCAGAAAAGGCTCTGGCGGCGCAGGAAGCGGTCGTGGACGCCGAACAGCGCAAGTTCCAGTTGGGCGCTTCGACCCTGTTCGTGGTGATTCAGCAGCAGAACACGCTGGCGACCACTCGTCAGAACCTGGTTACTGCGCAGGTGGCGTACGCGAATGCGAAGCTGGCTCTAGATGTGGCGACCGGCAACTTGATGGAGAAGTACAACATCGTGTTTGACGAAGCACGGGATGGCAACGTCAATCGCCGTCCGGATCCGATCCAGGACGTGGTGAACCAGCCGCAGGCTGCTCGCTAGGCCCGAATCGGAAGTTCTTTCCCGAAGCTGTTCCCAAAATTGCACCCGCTGGATTCGTTCCAGCGGGTGTTTTTCTTTTGTTCGAACCATTTAGCGCGCGGCCCGGAGATTGCTTGGGAGAGGGTGTATGGCACTCAGTCCCAAGGAGCCCGGTCACCACCCCGCCAATCCCTGCTTTTGAACCCTCCGTTCCTGCCCCACCCAGCAAAATCCCTCTGAATCCGCTACATGACCGGCTCCTTGCCCTGCGGGGTCGGGTATAATCGACACAAGGATTACTCCCTATGTCTCGATTGCTGCGCTGGAGTCCGCTGCTGGCTGTGCTCATTGCCGGAAGTGTGTCCGTGGCCCTGTGGGCCCAGGATGCGGAAATCGAGCGGCCGACGTTCACCGCTGGAGTGACCGAAGTGATCGTGCCGGTCACCGTGACCGATGAAAACGACCGCTTCGTCAGCAACCTCAAGAAGGGCGACTTCGAAGTCTACGATCAAAACATCCGGCAGACGGTCCGGTTCTTTACTGCTGAGCACAATCAGCCGGTGGTGACCGGGTTCTTGATCGACCTGAGCAACGGGATGAAGATCCGTTGGAAGAACTACCAGGAAACGATGACGGAGATGGTGCTGGCTCTGATGCCGGGCGATCCGAAGTTTCAAGGCTACCTGGTGGGCTACGGCACAGAAGCCGAAGTGCTGGTGAACACGACTTCCGATTCGAGCAAGATCGTGGAGAAGCTGAACAAGATCACGCCGGCCGGCGGAGCGGCTCTGTATGACGCCGTGTGGATGGCCTGCACCAGCCGCAAGCTGGTCAAGGGCGAGCCGCTGGAACCGCGTCGCGTGATTGTGGTGGTGGGCGATGGGCACGACAACGCGAGCAAGCACACCCTCGACGAAGTGATCGAGATGGCGCAGAAAAGTCAGCTCACGGTGTACGCAATTTCGACCGATGCTTACGGTTTAACTTCAGCCTACAAAAAGAATCTGATCCGGTTGGCCGAAGAAACGGGCGGTCGCGTGGAAACCCCGCTCGAAGACACCTACGACAACACGCAGGGCTTCCTGTCGCGTCCGGCCAACGACAATCGCGAGTTTGCGAATGGCACGGGCGGCTTCCAGGCGAGGATTCTGAGTTCGCTGTTTAAATCGATCACGGCGATCGCCGGTGAAATCACGACCCAGTACATCCTGCGTTATCAACCGAGCACACCGGGCGACGAGAGCAAGGTCCATCGCATCGACGTGCGGGTGAACCTGCCGAACGTGAAGGTTCGGGCGCGCACGACGTACTTCCCCCCGCAATAGGTCTCTCGGGAGGCGGCCGTTGGGTCGATACGAATAGACGATGGTCGTTGCTATGCCGGTACAGGACACACACACCGCGCAGTTCTATGTGCTGACGCTGGATGCCGCGGGCGCAAGTGTGCCTGCCGGTGTCTTGCTGGTGGATCCGGTGATGAACGGCCTGCATGTGCGGTTGCGGCGCGACTGGGATGCGGTGGCGCCGGAAGAGGCGGAAGTCCTGGAAGCCCTGCAGGACGATCTGGAGACCAAGGGCGCGGAACTGGGCGCGGCGAAACTGATTGCTTCGCTGGAAGACAGCTTGTCGAATGCGCTGCGTATCTCCGAACCCAGGCAGGTGATCGTCGAGAACTTCGACCGGGCGACGGCCCGATTGTACCGGCAGCACATCGAAGCCGCAGCTCGTCCCTATGTCACTCACCTTCCTCGCTACACGCTAGCCGTGGCGGCGGGCAAGTTCCTGGACAACGAAGAGATCACCGAAGAAGGCTGGGAAGAGGCCCCAGTGGGGATGCGTCTGGCTCCGGGGATGTTCGTGGCGCGGATTGTGGGGCGGTCGATGGAGCCGCGCATTCCGGATGGCAGCCTGTGCGTCTTCCGCAGCGGCGTGACGGGCTCGCGGCAGGGTCGGCTGGTGCTGGTGGAGTACATGGGCGGCGGAACCAATGATCGCTACACGGTGAAGCGTTACTTCAGCGACAAACGGCAGCAATCGGACGGGACGGAAGATGGGAAGTGGGTTCATGGCGTGATACGCCTGGAGCCGCTGAATCCGGAGTTCGAGTCCTGGGAATTGAATCCGGAAGAAGACCGCTTCCGTGTGATCGCCGAGTTTGTCGAAGTCCTGTACTGAGTGCGACTCTAGTAAGGTGCGATTGACACTGGCGCGCGGGTTGCTGGTCCTGTTGGGCGCACTTTCCCTGTTCGGGCTGTTCCACGAACAAATCTTTTCCAAAACATACTGGTCTGCTGCGGGCGCGCTGCGCTTTGAGGTTTATCTGGCCGCGTGCGCGCTGGTGCTGGGCGTGGTGGTGTGGCGCTGGCCGGCGCAGGTGCTACGCGTGGGGGGCGGGCTCGCGCTGGGGTGGACGATCTGGTGGGCGGGGCCAGTGGCTCCGGTGGTGGTGCTGTTCTTTGTCGGATCATGCTGGGCACTAGGCCGGTGCCTGACGAAGTCCGCGGATGGTTTGACGGCGACGTTGCTGGGCGCAGCGGCGTGGATGACGGTCTTGTGGGTGTCGCTGCATTTCCCGGTGAACTTCTGGTGGGTGTATGTGGTCGCGTTTGCCGTGCCCTTCGCGTTTGTGCGGCCTGTGGTCGTACTGCCGAAGGCACAGGGACGCGCGGAGGCCATCGGGGCGGCGGTGCTCCTCGCGCTGTTGGGCGCGCAGTTGCTGGCGGCGCTGAAGCCGGAGATCAGCTCCGACGGGTTGGCGATGCATCTGGCGTTGCCTGCGTGGGTGGCGAATCACGGATTGTGGCACTTCGATCACCGGCAAGAGATCTGGGCGCTGATGCCCGCAGGCGCGGATGCTCTCTACACGGGCGTGTTCCTGCTGGGTGGCGAGGCGGCGGCAAAGCTGCTCAATTTCGCGTTTCTGTGTTTGACCGCGGCCATGCTGGTGAAGTCCGGGCGGCGGTGGACGTCGGGGGCGCGTGCCTACTGGGGAGCGGCGCTGTTTGTATCGACTCCGCTCGTGTTGCTGGTGACGGGATCGCTGTTTGTCGAAAACGTGTGGGCGGCGTTTCTGTTGGCCTCGGTGTTCGCCGTATTGGAAGGCGAATTCGGCGTGAGTGGGGTGTTGGCGGGCTCGGCGGTGGCGGTGAAGTTGATCGCGGCGGCGTTCGCCGGGCCGATCGTCGGCGTAGGGATGTTGCTGGCGGGCGCGCGACGCTGGCGCGCAGCGGTGCTGGCGATGGTGTTCGCCGCGTCTCCGTATGTGTTCGCGTATGCGAAGTCCGGCAATCCAGTGTTCCCGTTCGCGAATACGATTTTCAAGTCGGACGACTACTACACCGACACCAATTTCACCGACGGGCGCTATGCGGATCTGCGCCCCGGGCTGACCACGCCGTATGAGCTGACGTTTGAATCCTCGCACTACATCGAAGGGCGTGGTGGGGCAGCGGGGTTGCAGTATCTGCTGTTGCTGTTGCCGGCTGCGCTGCTGGCGCGTCGGCGGGAACAGTGGATGATCGTCGGGGTGGCGGTGGTGGGCGGGGTGGTCGTGCTGGTGGGCGCGCCGAACCTGCGCTATCTGTATGGAGCGATGCCCCTGGCGTCGCTGGCGATCGCGTGGGTGCCGTGGACGGCGGTGTTAGGTGGCGCACTGGCCTTGAATCTCTGGTTCCTGCCTGCTGCTGGATTCTATGATCAAGAGTTCGCGCTGTTCCGGAAGAGTGACGTGCCTGCATATATGGTGGAGCACGGACCGTCGGTGCCGCTGGTGGAGCGGTTGAATCGCGAAGCTCCAGGCGAGCCGGTGGCCTTCTTCTCCGACGGCGCGGTCGCGGGGTTGAAGGGGCGTGCGTACACGGATTCGTGGCACAACGAGTTTTACTGGAAGCGCATTCGCGAGGCGGCCTCAGCTGCGGAGATCGCGTCGGATCTGAAACAGCGTGGCATCCGTTATGTGGTGGGGCCTACGGATCGCCGTGCGTTGTTCGACGTGGTGCAGCGGTTCATGGAACTCTGGCTGGATCCGGAGCCGCAAGGTGCCGTGGGCAAGCTGACGCTCTACAAGATACGCGAGACCGAGCGTCCGGTGCCGAAGGACACGCGGCCGTTGGGGCCGGGTGACTATGACGATCGAGAGCCGCGCATCGAATATACGGGCGCGTGGTTTCACGACAACCAGTTCGCCGAGCCGAGGAATGGGACGTTGAGCTACGCCGATGCCGCCGGGGCTGTGTTGCGATTCCAGTTTGAAGGTCAGCGGGTCACCTACATGTTCACGCGAGCTGTGAATCGAGGCATTGCTGAAGTGTGGATCGACGGAGCACTGGTGCGTCGCGTGGGGGAATTCGCGGACCAGACCAAGTGGCAGGCTTCGGAAGTATTCACCGCGCCAGCGGGGATGCACACGTTCGAAGTACGAGTGAGTGGTCGCAAGGACCGCCGTTCGGTTGGCGCGTTCGTGGATCTGGACGCCATTCACGTTGAATAAAGGCGAGTGTGTTACCTTGCGTGGAGATATGGCACTCACCAAACAAGAATTAATCGGATCATTGCAGAACGAAATTCGGATTTTGATGCATCTGACGACGAAGATCGACCGGGCGCAGCTGGATTATCGCCCGACGGCCAAGCAGCGCAGCACGATCGAACTGCTCCGCTACTTAAGCATCATGGGGCCCAATCTGGTTCCGGCGATCAAGACCGGCACCTTTGACGGCGCCGCGTGGGGCGCTTCTGTGGCGGCGGCCGATGCCAAGGACTTTGACGCGATTCTGGCGGACATCGCCAAGCAGGCCGACATGTACGCGACCGAAGTGGGCGCGATGTCGGAGGCCGATCTGGCGGGTGAGATCGAGATGTTCGGCAACAAGGGCAGCCGCGGCTTCTGGTTCGTGAACCTGGTGTTGGCCGGGCACGCGGCGTATCGCACGCAGTTGTTCTGCTACCTGAAGGCGTGTGGCCGGGATGAGCTGAACACCTTCAACCTGTGGCAGGGCATCGACGGCCAGATGCAATAACGGCTAGCGTACGTTGTACGTTTGGCTGTAGTTGTTGCGCGCGTTGGTGATCGTAAAGGATCCGTCGGCCGCGATCGAAGCCTTGATCCAGTAGCCCTTGTCTTCGGTCGCGGCTCCGGACAGATTCGCAATCTTGTCCTGTGCCGTGTTGTGCGCCGCGTCGTTCGATTCGCCGACGTGGCCCTGCCAGATGTCCTGTAGGTCCGGGATCTGCTGGATCGCTTCATACCCGCCGTTCGAGAAACCCTTACGCGCTCCGTTGTTCACGACTACGACTTGCGGACGTAGGGAGTTGATCAGCGCGGGATTCCCCGACTGACCGTTCGAGAAACCGTGATGCGTCGCTTGCAACAACGTCACTTCCCCGATCTTGTTCACCGGGCAGGCCAGTTCCATTTCGCGGTCCCAAGTTAAATCCCCCAGATCCAGAAACGAAAACTTGTTGTAAGTAAGCAGGAAGCCGACGCTTTGGGAGTTCTCTGTGGTGTCGGCAGGCTTCTGCTGTGGATTGTCGCAGCGCGTGGTGAAGAAGCCGCGCTCCAGACGATTCGGAATCACTTTGCCGGCGGAAGAGACGATGGTGAGTTCGATGTTGCCCAGCGACAGCTTGTCGCCGGGGATGAGCGAGTTGCGTTTGTTCTTCGCCAGCGCGACATAGTCGTCAAAGAACTTGGCCGTGCGCGGATCGGTTTCGATATTCGGGCCGTGATCGTAGAAGTTGCGGATGGGGACCAATTTCGCGATCGCCGGGACGCCGCCGACGTGGTCGGCGTGATAGTGGGTGATCAAGAGGTGATCGATACGGCTGAGTCCGGCAGTGACGGCCGCCTGCGCGATGCGTTTGGCGTCACGATCTTCCTGGCCGGGGAAGCCGGTATCGACCAGCATCGATTCTCCCGTGGGGCTGATGATCAGCGTTGCGGCGCCACCCTCTACGTCGATCCAGTAGATGTCGAGCGTTCGGGGGCGCTGGGGACGGCGCTGTTGGCCGAAGGCAAGGCTCGCCAGCATCAGGAAGACAACCAGGTTCCGCAGCATTCACCGAATGTATCACGCCGGTCCGAACGAGGGCGGGGCCGGATCGTGTAGTATCGGATGCTATGGCTGATCCTGCCGTGAATGTGGCTCCTGCCACGCGTGTTCGTTACTGGGTGCTGTTCTTTACCGTGACGCTCGCTGTGGTCACCTATATCGATCGCGTCGCGATCTCGTTTGCGGGGCCGTACATTCGCCAGGACCTGGGGTTGAGTGAGATTCAGCTCGGCTGGGTGTTTACGGCGTTCGCACTGGCGTATGCGGCGTTCGAGATTCCGGGAGGCTACCTGGGCGACTGGATGGGGCCGCGGCGGGTGATCCTGCGTATCGTGATGTGGTGGTCTTTTTTCACGGCGGCGACGGGATGGGCGTGGAACTTCACTAGTCTGGTGAGCGCTCGGTTCCTGTTTGGGGCGGGCGAGGCCGGGTGTTTTCCGAATCTGACGAAAGTGTTCACGATCTGGCTGCCGGATCGTGAGCGCGTGCGGGCGCAAGGGCTGCTGTGGCTGAGCGCGCGATGGGGCGGGGCGTTCACGCCGCTGCTGGCTGCTCCGATCATTACGGCCGTCGGGTGGCGGCACGCATTCGAGATCTTTGGCGTGCTGGGCGTGGTATGGGCGGCGGGCTTCTACCTGTGGTATCGCGAGAATCCGCTGGAGCATCCGGGCATGAATGATGCCGAGAAAGCCCTGCTGCGCGATGGCGCGACGCGCGTGTCCGGGCATGGCAAGGCTCCATGGGGCAAGTTCGTGCGATCGGGCAGTGTGTGGCTGCTGTGCTGGCAATACTTCTTCCTGAACTACGGCTGGTATTTCAACATCACGTGGTTGCCAACGTATTTGCGAGAGGCGCGGGGGATGAATGTGGCGCAGGCGGCGCTATTCGGCGTGCTGCCGTTGTTCATGGGCGGGCTGGGGAATCCGGTGAGCGTGTTTCTTTCCGAACGTATTTCAAAACTGACGGGGAATGTGGATGTTTCGCGGCGTGTGGTGGCTTCGTCCGGGTTTGCAGGAGCCGCTATCTTCCTGTTCGCGACCACCTACGTGCAGGACCCGGCGTTGGCGGTCGGCTGCATCGCGCTGTCGAGTTTCTGCAATGACTTGGCGATGCCGCCTTCGTGGGCTGCGGCCATGGACGTCGGCGGCAAGTATGCGGGGACGCTTTCGGGGGCGATGAACAGTTGGGGTAACTTGGGCGGAGCGGTGGCACCGACGGTCATCGGGTACGTTCTGGCGGCGTCGGGCAACAACTGGAACCTGACGTTCTACATCTCGGCTGCGGTGTACGCCGCGGCGGTGCCGTGTTGGTGGGCGCTGAACTCCGTCACTCCGATGGAGGGGACCGAGTAACTAGAAGCCAGACGCCTTGACCCAGAAGCTCTCGGTCCAACGCGCGTTCGGGGCGATGGACTGCAGGGGATACTTGCCCTTCATGTTGGCGGCGTTGGTGATGGCGGTCATCGGTTCAAAACAGATGAAGGGCTGCGGCGTTCCGTTCTGGTTCGGCAACCACACCACTGCTGCGGGGTACTTCGGGCCGAAGCTGGTTTCCACCATCTGATTGCCGGACTTGATGTAGAAGTGTGCGCGGTTGTCTGTGCCACGGGCCAGATCAATGAAGCCATCATCCAGCGTGAGCCCGCGCAACGGGAATTCGTCGGCGAGGTCCATTGCGCGATATTCGCCGGTGGGGATCAAACGGCTGTCGGCGACCACACGATTGCGCGCCGGAATGTGAGCGACGTACTGATCGCGGGCGACGCCGGGGATCTGATAGTAGGGATGGAATCCGACGGCGACGGGCATGGGCTCCGTGCTGAGGTTCGTGATCGTCAGGCGCACTTCCAGCTCGCCGTCGTGCAGCGAGTAGGTCATCTCATATTCGTGCGCGAAGGGCCACTGCGCCATCAGCTCGGGATGTTTCCAGAAGCGCAGGCGGGCGGTGTAACGGGCCGAAGTCTTGTCGGCCGATACCGTCGAGACTTCCCAATAGGATGAGCCGGACAGCAGGCCGTGGATCGGAATCTCCCCGCGCACGTTGCCCAGTTCCATGTCGAAGTTGTACTTCTTGCCATTGGCGAAGAAGGCCTGCTGATCTAGCCTGTTCGCCCAGGGGGCCAGCAAGGGGATGCCGGCGAGGCGAGGCTCCTTCTGGAACTCGGATACGTCGGCGTAAGGGAAGTACAGGATGTTCTTGCCATTCGCCTTCATTTCGTATGCGGTGTTGCCGACCGACGGCACCACGGCGACTTCCACTTTACGGACGGTGTCGGCCAAGCGGACGACGGGGATGCCGTGGTCGGAGGTGCGCTCCGCAGTGTAGTCCTGTGCGGCGGCGGTCAGGGAAAGGGCCAGGAAGACAAAGGCGAGTTTCATGGGTTCCTGGTGACAGAATCGCACAATCCCGGCCTTTCTAGTGCGATAATTTGGGCATGCGGAAATTGGTGGTCCTGCTCCTGTTGCTGGCTGCGTGCCTGCCCTCTTTTGCCGATAGCGACCGGACGAAGATCTCTATCAAGGTGGTGGATGAGCGCGGCAAGCCCGTGGACCGGGCGAATGTGCGCATCGTGTTCAAGCAAGGGCGCCGGAAGCTGACGGGCAAGAAAATCCGCCGCTCCTGGGAGTTGAAGACTACGCAGGAAGGGACCGCGACCATCCCGGAGATCCCCAAGGGCGACATCATGATCCAGGTGACGGCGAAGTTCCGTCAAAGCTGGGGAGATACGTTGACCATTGAGGAAGACGAAAAGTTGGTGGAAGTGACGCTGCTGCCGCCGCAGTCGCAGTATTCGGTGCACGGGACGAATGACCCGCGCTCCAAAGAGGCGAAAGAGAAGTAGCCTACTTCGCGACGGTGGCGATGCAGTCGATTTCGACCCGCACGTCTTTGGGTAGCCGAGCCACTTCCACAGTGGCTCGCGCCGGCGGGTTTTCGTGGAAGTGCCGGGCGTAGACTTCATTCATCGCGGCGAACTCGCCCATGTCCTTGAGATAGACAGTGGTTTTCACCACGCTCCCGAGCGACGATCCGGACGCTTCCAGCACGGCCTTCATGCTCTGCAGCACGCGCTCCGTCTGCTCGGCGATGCCGCCTTCGATCAACGCACCGGTTGTGGGATCCAGCGGGATTTGGCCGCTCAAGAACACGAGTCCGCTCGACGCGATGGCTTGCGAATAAGGTCCGATGGCGGCCGGAGCGCCGCTGGTGGCGATGACTTGTTTCATAGCTTGAGGGTTCCTACCAGGTCCGAAGCTCGGGCGACGTTTTCCTTGGCCAGAATGGCGTCGAGCTCCTTGGCGATACGTATCGGCGAGGCAGGGTCCCAGAAGTTGGCCGTGCCGACTTCTACTGCGGTGGCGCCGGCAATCATGAACTCCGCCGCATCGGTGCCGCTGGCGATACCGCCGAGGCCGACCACAGGAATCTTGACCGATTGCGCAGCTTCGTAGACCATGCGGAGGGCGATTGGCTTGATGCCGGGCCCGGAGAGTCCGCCGAAGCCCTTGCCGAGTTGCGCCTTGCGTGTGTGGATATCGATGGCGAGGGCGATGAAGGTGTTCACCAGCGAGATGGCGTCGGCGCCGGCGTCTTCGGCCGCCTTGGCGATGGGCTGGATCTGCGCGACGTTCGGGGACAGCTTGACGATCAGAGGCCGTTTGGCCACCTTGCGGACATCGGACACCAGATCCGCCAGCAGACCGGGTTCGGCAGAGAAGAACATGCCGCCGTGGTCGGTGTTCGGGCAGGAGACGTTCAGTTCGTAGGCGGCGATGCCTTCGGCGTCTTCCAGCACACGGGCGACTTCTAAGTAATCCTGCTGCTTGTAGCCGAAGACGTTGGCGAAGATCGGGGTGCCGCAGGCGCGCAGGGCCGGAAGTTTTTCCGCGACGAAGGCCCGGACCCCGATGTTTTGGAGGCCGATAGAGTTGATCATCCCGGCTTCGGTTTCCCATACGCGGGGCGGGGGATTGCCGGCGATGGGCTCTTTAGAGAGCCCCTTCACGACAATGCCGCCGAGTGCCGATAAGTCCACCAGATCGGCGAACTCAACGCCATAGGCGTAGGTCCCGGAGGCAGCGAGTACCGGGTTTTTCAGGGGGATGCCGCAAAGCGAGGTGGCCAAGCGGGAGGACATTCGCCCTCAGGATACCAGTCTGGCCCTGCGGGAGGCGACCCTAGTATCGAATTCTAGGAGCGCTTAAGGTGTCCCGCCGATGGCTGGGGCCTAGGGTATCGCCTCAAGATAAAGCGTGGACCAGTCTCGTCCAAAGCACCTGCGCACATTGTCGTCCCGCTTTTCCCTCTTCACGACCATCGTCCTGTTTTGGGTGGTGGCGATCTCGCTTGGGTGGGATTTCCGTCAGCACACTCTGGATTGGCGCAAGTTCGTGGTGCTGGTGGGTGCCGTCGGCGGGGTAGCGTTTGTCATTTCCCGATTCTCGATTCGAGTGCTGAGTCGTCCACTCGAATTATTGGAGAAGGGCATCACCAAAGTCGGTGAGGGTAAACTGGAGCCGATCCAGGTCAGCCGGACGGGCGACGAAATCGAGTCGCTGGGCGAGAGTTTCAACCGGATGATCCGGGCTCTGGCCGCCTCGCAGGAACAAATCCGGCAGCATCAGGAGCAGTTGGAAGACCGCATCCAGGCGCGCACGGCCGAACTGGAAAAGGCGATGCAAGGGGCGCTGGTGGCCAGCCAGACCAAAAGTGAGTTTCTGGCGAACATGTCCCACGAACTGCGCACCCCCATGAACGGGTTGCTGGGCATGCTGGATCTGGTGCTGGACGGTCCGGTGAACGGCGAAGATCGCGAGAACATCGAGATCGCCCAGCGTTGCGCATATTCGCTGCTGGGGCTGTTGAACGACATTCTGGATCTGTCCAAGATCGAAGCCGGACGCATGCAGTTGGAGCGCGTGCCGTTCCAGTTACGCAGGGTGATCGAAGAGTGTCTGCGTCCGCAATCGGCCAAGGCGCAGCAGAAGGGCGTGGCTCTGCACTTTGCTGGTAGTTCCGGAGCTTCGCTGACGGTGGCCGGCGATCCGCTGCGCACGCGGCAGATCATCACCAACCTGGTTTCAAACGCGATCAAGTTCACCGAAACAGGTTGGGTTCGGGTGACGCAAACTGCGACGCCGCTGCCGGACGGTAAGGCCCTGGTATCGATTGAGGTTGCCGACACGGGTGCTGGGATTCCCAGCGACAAACTGGCTCTGATCTTCGATAAATTCACGCAGGCCGATTCGAGTATCACGCGCAAGTATGGTGGCACCGGACTGGGCTTGGCGATCACGCGCAAGCTTGCCGAGTTGCATGGCGGAACGATTCGCGTAGAAAGCGAAGTCGGCAAGGGCAGTAAATTCATTGTCGAGGTTCCGTTCGACGTGGTTCAATCGGAGGCTCCGGCGAAGACGGAGGCTCCGATGGCGACACAAGCGGCGGCTCCCCAGACGGGTAAAGCGCATCTGTTGCTGGTGGAAGACAACCAGGTGAACCAGCGCGTGGTGCTGGCGATGCTGCGCAAGAAGGGCTACAGCATCGATGTGGCCAACAATGGGCAGGAGGCTCTGGAGATCCTGGAGCATTGCCCCAAGCCCTACGACCTGATCCTGATGGACGTGCAGATGCCGATCCTGGATGGCCTTGAAACGACGCGCGCGATTCGCCGAGACGGACGCTGGGCCGCGCTGCCGATTGTCGCGATGACGGCGCACGCGATGACCGGAGACAAGGAGCGCTGCTTGAAGGCGGGTATGGACGCGTACTTGTCCAAGCCCCTGCAGGCCGTGACGCTGATCGCCACGATTGAGCAGTATCTGGATTCGGCCTCACCCAAGCGCGTTGCCGAACCTCTTAATCCTGGCGAACGTCAGGATTCGTTCATGCCGGAAGATCAGGCACTGATGCGCAGTATGTTGCAGTTGTTCGTGCAACTGGCTCCGGACCGGATGAAGAAGCTGCAATACGCGGCCGAAGTCAGCGACGCTTCTACGTTGCTGGCCGAAGCGAAGGCGATTCAGGTGGTGGCGAAACAACTGGGCTCGGGGGCGTTGGGCGAAGGCGCCCGCCGTATCGAAGCAGCGGCTGCGCGCCAGGACTTTGATGCCGTGCTGACGGAACTGAAATCGCTGGGACGCGAGTTCGATGCGCTGGCAGCGGTCTCGGCCTAGGGCTGCCTAGCGCGGCGCGAGCTTCTGGATCAGCGCCCACACGGTGCGCACATCCTCGAGCGACGTCCCGATATTCCCGATCGCCATACGCAGCACCATGCGTCCTTGCAGCATCGTGGACGAAAGCAGTGCTTCCCCACTGGTGTTGATCCCGTTCAGCAAGTCACGATTCTGATCGTCGGTGCCGCGATAGCGGAAGCAGACCAACGAGAACAACGTGGGTGCCATGATTTCGAAACGCGGGTCCTGCTGGATCTCTGCGGTGATCTGCGCGGCGGCGGCCATGTGGCCACGCAATACTTCGGCGATGCCTTGCCTGCCGAAGGAACGCAGCACGAACCATAGCTTGAGCGAGCGGAAGCGGCGCCCCAAAGCGAGCGCGTACTCTGATAGATTCACGGCGCGGTCGGATGCATCGGCGGTCAGGTACGGTGGCACGTCGACGAGCGAGACGGCCTGGCGCATCACGTTCGGACGACGCGTATAGAGCACGCTGATATCAACCGGCGTGAACAGCCACTTGTGCGGATTCACGACCAGCGAATCGGCGAGTTCGACGCCGTTCAAGATGTGGCGGTATTCGGGTAGGATTGCTGCGGTGCCGGCGTAGGCGGCGTCGACGTGCAGCCACAAGCCATGGCGTTGCGCGACGGCGGCAATTTCGGGAATGGGGTCGATGCTGGCGGCGGAAGTAGTACCCGCGGTCGCGACAATGCAGAACGGCTTGCGGCCCGCGGCTAGGTCCTCTTGGATCATCTGCTCCAGCGCGTCGGGGCGCATGCGGAACCGTTCATCGGAGGGGACGTGGCGGATGTGGTCCAGTCCGGCGCCAACGACGAGTGCTCCTTTGTCGACGGACGAGTGCGCGTGTTCGGAGGCGTACAGCACCAGCTGCGGGAATTCGCCCGACTTACGTGCTTCCGGAGCCGCGGCTTCGCGTGCGGCGAGGATCGCGTGCATGGTGCCCGTGGAGGCAGTGTCATGAATCAGGCCGAAGAACTCTTCTGGAAGTTCCAGCCATTGCCGCAGCCACGAGAGCGTGACTTGTTCCAACTCGGTGGCTGCCGGCGCGGTCTTCCACAATAGTTGATTCACGTTCAGCCCGGCGGCGAGCATCTCGCCCAGGATGCCGGGGCCCGATGCGGAGATCGAGAAGTACGCCAGGAATCGCGGGTGATTCCAGTGCGTGAGGCCGGGCACGATCAGCTCGCGGAAATCCTTGAGGATCGCGTCCATCGGCTCGCCCTGTTCGGGTGCGCGTGACGGCAGCTGATCGATCAAAGCACCCGGCTGCACGCTGGTGGTGACCGGGTATGAGCGCACATCGCGCAAGTAGTCCGCGATCCAGTCGACGACTTCGTGGCCGGCTTTGCGGAACTCTTCGGGCGTCATGTTAGAAGGTGCGCGACTTCAGTTTCTTCACGTCGAACTTGGCAGTTTGGGCGACGGCCATCACTGTCATCACGCCGGCTTGCACAGGGTCGGTGACGACCAGGTCGGCGGCGTCGGGAACACTGCCCGCCATGTTCAGGCTGACCACCAGGAGCCCCATCGCGCGGACTTCCTTCACTGCTTCCGTGATATCGCCACCCATCAGCGAACCGGCGAGCACGATCGCACTCACGCGAGGCAACCTCGCCGCTGCGCGAACCGCAGCAGCCAGACTGTCTTCGCCGACCACAGGGATTGTGTCCACCGAGATGTGTTCACCGCGAATGTTGTGGCGATCGGCTTCACCGATCGCACCAAGCGCTACCTGTCCGACTTGTGCACCACCACCCATGATGATGATGCGCTTGCCGTAGACTTTTTCGAGTGTTTCGACGATCGTCGCATCCAGCACCGGCGGCAGCTTTTTGAGGTCCGCGAGGATCAACGCCGGGTCGCCCGGAGCTTCCACTTCGAAATACACGCGTTCGGTGTTCTCTTTTTCGCCTACGATCATCACGCTGACGATGTTGCCCTGGTGGGCGGCAATCGCGCCGGACAGTTGATGCAAGATGCCGGGCCCGGTGGATGAATGCACCTGCAGGCCGATCTTTTGTGCCACTTACTCTACCTCGTATTTTTCTAGGATAGCGGGCCAGTGGCCTTGCGCCTGCAGGATTTTTTCCGCGATCTCGCGAATTGCGCCTGCGCCACCTTCGGCTTCCGTTACGTAGTGCGCGGCGCGCTTCACTTCGGGTCGTGCGTTCGCCACCGCGACGCCCAGGCCCACGCGGCGCATCACGACGATGTCGGTGAAGTCGTCGCCCACAAACGCCATCTGCGCACGTGGGATGCCGCTTTTTTCGGTGATCTCATCCAGGATCGGGATCTTCTCGATGTGGCCTTGATACACGTAGGCCAGCTTCACCTGCTTGGCGCGCTCCACCGTTGCGGGAGAAACGCGGCCACTGATTACGCCGGCTTGGATCCCGTACCAGGACAGCCACTGCAGCGCGATGCCATCGGTGGAATCAAAGCCTTTGGTTTCGACCATGGTTCCGTCTGGAGCAGGCACCTGGTACAGCTTTCCGTTCGTCAGCACGCCGTCCACGTCCATTAATAGGAGGCGAATGCGCGCCAATCGAGTCTGTAAGTCTTCAGTCATGTCTCTATTGCCTGGGTCCGAACAGTTTCTCATACAGCGCGGATTGCGCGTCGCGCAGGCGCCGGAACTGCTCGCGAGCTTCGGGGCGCGGTTGGAAGACGCCGCCTGTAGAAGCGGGCAGATCGGAGATGTTGGCGATGATGCCGGCTTGTTCCATCGCCCATAACGCTGCTCCCCGGCAAGATGTTTCCGCTTCGGTGCAGGCGATCACGGGGCGGCCCAAGGCGTCTGCCATCATCTGTGTCCATCCGGGGCTCTTCAATAGCGCGCCGCCGGAGGCGATCACTTCCTGCGCGGTCCCGGGTTGCGATGCGAGTAGTCGATAAATCTCTCCGAAGCCGAGCGACACACCTTCGAGTAGCGCCTGCAATATATGGAACGGCTCGGTAGAGAAACTAAGTCCAGTGATGGCCGCGCGCAGATCTCCGCGCCAGTACGGCGTACGTTCGCCCGAAAAGAACGGGAGCACGGTCAACTGATGACTCCCGGGCACGGCTGCTTCGAGCCGCGCTTCCTGATCCTTGGGCAACTGCAATGCGCGCTTGGCCCAAGCGAAAACTTCGCCGCCATTCGAGAGCGCGCCGCCTAGGACGAAGCGCTTGCGGTCGACGCGATAACACCACAGCCCTCGCGGGATCTCGATGGACGGAGCTTCGATCACCACACGCATCGCTCCCGTGGTGCCCACCATCAGCGAGGCCTGCTCACGCGAGAAGCAGCCGCTGCCCAGGTTGTTGCATGCTCCATCGCCCAAGGCGGGGAACCACTTCGCTTTTTCAAAACACGGCCAGTCGCGCAAGAATTGGGGGCGCAGTTGAGATTCAGGTTGATCGAACGTCGCCGGATCGGGAAGTTGATCTCGACGGATCGGCAGCGCGGCCAGCATCTGTGTGTCGTAGTCGCCGGTGTTCTGGTTCCACAGTCCTGTGGCGGAGACCATCGACAAGGACGCGCGAGCGCGACCGAAGAGCTGCAGGAACAGATACTCGGGGAAGCTCAGCAGGTGCGCGGTTGCAGCCAACTCCGCTTTGCGATGTTCCGCCAGCCACAGCAGTTTCGCAGGCCAGTAGCTAGCGTGCGGCATGCATCCGGTGCGGGCGTGCGCATCTGGCAGCTGATCCACATAGGGCTCGGCGCGCGTGTCGAGCAGGTGCAGAATCGGAAACGTGGGCTTGCCGGTCGCGTCGATGCCGAGGAAGCTGTGCCAGAAGGCGCTGCCGCCGACTGCCTCGACTTCGATGCCGTTGGCCTGCACCTGGCGATGCACTTCGTCCAGGCAATCGAGCGTCAGGTCGAGCAGGTCATTGGCGTCGATCTCCGCGCCGCCGTCGGGCGTGGTGCGCAGGCGATAGGTCAGTTGCGCGCCGAAGCCCTCCATTTGCCGGGCCTCGCCGTCGAACAGGAGCGCGCGGACGGAAGAACTGCCGACGTCGATGGCGACGGTGTAGGGTCCGAACATGGGATCGCGTGAATCCCCGTTATAGCAGGAAACGCCTGGGCATGCCTAGAATCAGGTGTGCGGAACGAAGTGCTGGCCACCCTCGAGCGGCATCGGATGTTGCCCACGGGCTCGCGCGTGATCGTGGCGGTCTCGGGCGGCCCTGATTCGGTGTGTCTGCTGCACGTGCTGCGCGAGGCCGCTGCTGAGGCGGGCTTCGTCGTGGCAGGCGTTGCACACTTCAATCACAAGCTGCGCGGCGAGGAGTCGGAAGCGGATGAGCGCTTCGTGCGGGAACTGGCGGCGAGCTTCGGGCTGCCGGTGCATGTGGCTTCGGCAGCGTGCGCGGGCGACCCGGGGAATCTGGAACAGAACGCTCGCCGGGCGCGACGCGGGTTCTTCAAGGAACTGATCGCCTGCGGTGCCGCCGACCGGATCGCGCTGGGGCATACTCGCGACGATCAGGCGGAAACGGTCCTGTTCCGTATCTTGCGGGGGGCCGGGACGACCGGGCTCGCGGGTGTCCTGCCGGTGACGGCCGAGGGGCTGATCCGGCCGTTGCTGGAGATCCCGCGTTTGCACGTTCGCGACTACCTCGGTCAACACCGACTTCGCTGGCGCGACGACTCGTCGAACCAGTCTGCGCGCTTTGCCCGCAATCGCATCCGCCAGACGCTGTTGCCGCAGTTGGAGCGGGACTGGAACCCGAAGCTGGCCGCGGCGTTGGCGCATCTGGCAGATGTCGCCTATGAGGAGGAACTGCGCTGGGCGGGAGAGGTCGCGGAGATCGCCGGGGAGTTCGTGGTAGACGCCGGTGCGGTGGAGATTCCGGTCGCCTGCCTTGCCGGTCGGCCCCGAGCCACCCAACGGCGGATGATCCGGCACGGGATCCGCTTGGCCAAGGGAAACCTGTCACGCATCGGCTTCGAGCACGTGGAGGAACTGCTGCACTTGGCGACGCGTTCCGGCTCCGGGCGGGTTAGTATCCCAGGCCTGGTCGGCACACGTTCGTTTGGCTGGGTCCGGCTGGCGGTGCCGGTGGCCAGGGTCCAGATGGAGCCGGTCCAGGTGAGCGGCCCGGGGGTGTATTCATGGCCTCCTGGTAAGTTTATGATGGAACTAGAGTTATCTTCCGTCCGCCGCCCCCAGGATGCCTGTGATACGCTGAGGGTGGAGTTCCCGGCCAAAGGGTTGGAACTTCGCGCGTGGCGCCCCGGGGACCAGTACCGGCCAGAGGGGTTCGCGCGGGCGTGGTCCGTGAAAGATTTGTTCCAGAAAGCGCGTGTGCCCTCTTGGAGGCGGGCTTCCTGGCCGATTCTTACGAATAACGACAAGATCTTGTGGGTCAAGCAGTTCGGCATGGCTCAAGGCGCGGATTGGCTGACAATTCGTGAAGTTCCTGAAATCGGGGTGAATCTTTCCACCGCAAAGGAACGTCTTTAGTAGTGCAGGTTGAAGTTTAGGGGTATCGAGAGAGGTCATGAATTCAAACGTTCGAACCGCCGTCATGTGGCTGATTGTTGTTTGCCTGTTCGTGCTGGGCTGGATCGTATTCCACAAGCCCGCTGCTCAGGCCGAATCGCCGCAGTTCTCCGACTTGTACCGCAAGGTGGTCGCTGACCAGGTGGAAACCGCCACTGTCACGCAGGGCACCGGCGATATCGCGGGTAAATATAAGAATGGCGATGCGTTCACCTCGGTGATCCCGCCCAGCTACGACAAGTTCACCGATCTGATGATCGAGCACGGCGTGGCCGTGAAGTTTGAAAAAGATACCGGCAACATCTGGGCCAACTTCCTCAGCGGGCTGATTCCGATCGCCCTGGTGGTGGGTTTCTGGTTCTTCATGATCCGCCAGATGCAGAGCGGCGGCAACAAAGCGCTGAGCTTCGGCAAGAGCCGCGCTCGCCTGCATTCCTCACAGCAGAAGAAGGTGACGTTTAAGGACGTTGCCGGTGTGGAAGAAGCCAAGGAAGAACTGCAGGAAATCATCGAGTTCCTGCGCGAACCGCAAAAGTTCCAAAAGCTGGGCGGCCGTATTCCGAAGGGCGTGCTGCTGGTCGGCTCGCCGGGTACCGGTAAGACGCTGCTGGCTCGCGCGATCGCGGGCGAAGCGAATGTGCCGTTCTTCTCCATCT
Organism: Bryobacterales bacterium; assembly: GCA_947467395.1. Taxonomy (GTDB): domain Bacteria; phylum Acidobacteriota; class Terriglobia; order Bryobacterales; family Bryobacteraceae; genus Palsa-187. The sequence goes on along the minus strand of CANIIC010000002.1, from coordinate 39,064 downwards.
CTGGTTCGGACTTCGTCGAGATGTTTGTCGGCGTCGGCGCCAGCCGCGTGCGTGACTTGTTCGAACAGGGCAAGAAGAACGCGCCTTGCATTATCTTTATCGACGAAATCGACGCCGTGGGCCGCCATCGTGGTGCAGGCCTGGGCGGCGGACACGATGAACGCGAACAAACTCTGAATCAGTTGCTGGTCGAGATGGACGGCTTCGAATCCAACGAAGGCGTCATCCTCGTGGCGGCGACCAACCGCCCTGACGTTCTGGATCCTGCCCTGCTGCGCCCCGGTCGTTTCGATCGCCGCGTGGTGGTGGGCCGTCCGGACGTGAAGGGTCGCGAACAGATCCTGAAGGTTCACACGAAGAAGACCCCGCTGGCCGACGACGTCGACCTGATGGTGGTAGCGCGCGGTACACCGGGCTTTGCTGGCGCCGATCTTGCCAACCTGGTGAATGAAGCTGCGTTGATCGCGGCTCGCCAGAATCGCAAGGTGGTCACACAGTACGATTTTGAACTCGCCAAGGACAAGGTCATGATGGGCGTCGAGCGCAAGTCGATGATCATCAGCGAGGAAGAAAAGAAGAACACCGCGTATCACGAGGCGGGACACGCAATTGTCGCCGTGCTGACTCCGAACGCCGATCCACTGCACAAGGTCACGATCATCCCGCGCGGTATGGCGCTGGGCCTGACCATGCAGTTGCCGCTGGACGACAAGCACAGCTACAACAAGGACTATCTCGAAGCGCAGCTCGCCATCCTGATGGGTGGCCGTATCGCGGAAGAGATCTTCATGCACCAGATCACCACCGGTGCTGGCAACGACATCGAACGCGCCACAGACATGGCTCGCAAGATGGTGTGCGAATGGGGCATGAGCGAACTCGGTCCGCTGAGCTTCGGCAAGCGTGAAGAGCAGATCTTCCTGGGCCGCGAAATCGCTCAGCATCGCGACTACAGCGAAACCACCGCGATTCGTATCGATGAGCAGGTGAAGAAGCTGGTTTCGACCGGCTACGATCGTGCTCGCAAGATCATCGAAGAAAACATGGACGGAATGCACCGCATCGCCGTTGCGCTTCTGGAACGTGAGGTTCTGGATGCCGCGGAAGTGAAGCAGTTGATTGCGGGCGAACCTTTGGCGGCCTTCAATCCTCCGGCTCCGCGTCCGCCGAGTGATGGCTCGCAGACGATCAAGCCGGAAGCCAGTCCGCGCATTCCTCCGATGTTCCCTGAGGGCGGGCCGCAACCGGCATAACAACGTGATCCCGAAGTTTCCCGTCTACCTGTTCGACATAGACGGCACGATCATGGATTCCGCCGCGGACATTTGCGCCGCCCAGCGGGAAGTATTACAGGCCGCAGGATTCGTTGGAGATCTCTCCGACGAAGCCCTGCGGCGTTTTATTGGGCAGCATCTCATCGACCTGTTCGCGCACCTGGGCTTCCCCGAAGAACGGCACGATGCAATGGTGCAGCACTACCGCTCTATCTACCTGAGTCGTGGCCATAGCGAGACGCGCGTGTATCCAGGCGTTGCCGACATGCTGGTGGGGTTGGAGGGTCGCAAATCGACCGCGACGACCAAAGGGACTCCTACAACGCGTGCGGTGCTGGAGCAGTTCGGCTTGTTGCACCACTTCGATCACATCCAGGGGACTGACGGCTTCCCCGCCAAGCCGGAGCCGGACGTGATTCACGCATCCATCCAAGGCGTCGGAGCCCGACCGGAGGACTGTCTGCTAATAGGCGATTCGGCTGCGGACATGGAAGCCGGCAAGCGCGCTGGAGTGCGTACGTGCGCCGTGCGGTGGGGCTACGGGGATCTTGAAGCGATGGCTCGCTGGGATCCCGACTACTGGATCGACGAGCCCTCGCAGTTACTGCAGCTTCGCTAGTTCGGCCAGATCCAGGCGACCGGTGTAGATGGCCATGCCCAACGCCGCGTGCACATCGATGCGTGTCAGTGCCTGGACATCGTCAATCGTCGTGATACCACCTGCCGCAGTGATCTCGTGTTTGGTGGCGGCACGCAAGCGCCGGAACCAATCGAGATCGGTTCCCTGCATCATGCCCTCCTTGTCCACGTAAGTGCACAGGAAGCCACCGCAATACGGCTCCAGGCTGTTGATGATCTCCTCCGCCGTGAAGTTCGTGGCTTCCTGCCAGCCCTTCACTACGATCTTGCCGTGCTTCGAGTCGAGCGCAATCAGGATCTTCTCCGGACCAACGGCTGCGGCGATGTCCTTGATCACCGGAGTGAATGCTGCCGTGCCGACGATCACGCGATGCGCACCCAGTTCGACGAGACGCTTGGCCCGCTCCGGAGTGCGTACGCCACCGCCCACGCGGCAGCGCGCCTTGGTTGCGAGCATCTCCACCAGATCGCTGTTCTCGCCCTTGCCCATTGCGGCGTCGAGGTCGATGACTTGGATCTCCGGGAACGCGGCGAACTTGCGCAACATCTCGAGCGGCGCGTCGCCCTCGAGCGCTTTGTCGCGACCCTGCACAAGTTGGACTACCTTGCCGTCCATGAGGTCAATACACGGGATGATCATACGCGAACCGGAACCTTTTTCTCCGCCAGGAACTTCTTGAGATCTGCGACGGTATACGTGCCGTAGTGGAAGACCGAGGCCGCCAGCGCCGCATCGGCACCCGCTCCGGAGTCATCCAGCACTTCAAAGAAATCTTCGAGCTTGCCCGCGCCGCCGGAAGCGATCACGGGAATATGTGTGGCCTTGCGAACCGCGGAGGTGAGCGCGCAGTCAAAGCCGGTTTGCACACCATCGGTGTCCATGGAAGTCAGCAGAATTTCGCCGGCGCCCAATTCATCACCGCGCCGAGCCCATTCGACGGCATCGATGCCTTCGTCGTGGCGGCCACCGCGCGTGTACACGTTCCAGCCCGAGCCATCGGCCCGTCGACGTGCGTCGATCGCTAATACGACGGCCTGTGCGCCGAACTCTTCGCTGAGTTCCGTGATCAGTTCCGGCCGGCGAACTGCAGCCGTGTTGACACTAACCTTGTCCGCACCCGCGTGCAGAATGCGCCGAGCATCATCGATGCTCCGAATGCCGCCGCCCACCGTGAGTGGGATGAATACTTCGGCCGCGGTGCGCCGCACGACGTCGACCATGGTGTCGCGATCGTCGCTTGAAGCGGTGATGTCGAGGAATACGAGTTCGTCCGCGCCCTGCTCGTTATAACGAGCAGCAAGCTCTACGGGATCGCCTGCGTCGCGCAGGTTTACGAAGTTGACGCCCTTGACTACGCGACCTGCGGTCACGTCCAGGCACGGAATAATGCGCTTGGCTAGCATCAGCAGACCTTCTCGATAAAGTTACGCACGATCTGCAGGCCCACGGCTCCCGATTTTTCGGGGTGGAACTGCACGCCGCACACGTTGTATTTTTCGACAGCGGCAGTGAAGCTGCGCGTGTAATCGCATGTGGCCGACGTTTCGGTGATCAGCGGGCAGTAGTAGCTGTTCGCGAAGTAGACATAGGGATGTTCGCCCACGCCCTGCATCATGCGGCTCTCGCCGACTTTATTCAGCTGATTCCAGCCCATGTGCGGGATGCGCACATCGCCCTTGAAGCGCTTGACGACACCCGGGTAGATGCCGAGCCCGCGTTCGCCCGGAGCCTCTTCGCTCGATTCAAACAACGCTTGCAAGCCCAGGCAGATCCCGAGGAACGGTACACCCACTCGAATGCGATTGACTATAGCGTCACGTACGCCCAGCGTGTCGAGCGCACGCAGCATCTGGCCGAAATGGCCGACGCCCGGCAGGATCAACTTATGAGAGCGCTCCACTGCTTCCGCATCGCGAATCAATTCGTACTGTGCGCCGATCGCGCCCAAGGTGTTCTGCACCGACTGAAGGTTGCCGGCGCCGTAATCGAATACCGAAATCACAAGAGCCCCTTCGTGGATGGGAGTTGTTCCTTCATGCGCGCGTCGGTCGATGTAGCGTAGCGCATCGCGCGCGCGAAGCACTTGAAAATCGCTTCAATTTTGTGATGGTTTGAGCGCCCGTAGAGAATCTTGCAATGGACGTTGGCACCGGCGTGCGTCACGAAGCCGTCGAAGAAATCGTGCACCAACTCCGTCTGCAGATCGCCGACGAGCCGGGTCCGCACCAGATCCTTGTACACCAGCGCCGGACGCCCGCCCATGTCGACAGCCACGACGCACAGCGTCTCATCCATCGGCAGCACGAAGTAACCTGCGCGATTGATGCCCTTGCGGTCGCCAAGTGCCTTCGCGAACAATTGCCCCAGAACGATCCCGACGTCTTCGACCGTGTGGTGCTGATCCACATCCAGATCACCGTTCGCCTTCAGCGTCAGGTCGAATCCGCCGTGTTTGGTGAACAGCTCCAGCATGTGGTCGAAGAAGCGAATGCCAGTGGAGATGTCGTACTTGCCCTTGCCTTCGATCTTCAGTGTCGCCTGGATCTGGGTCTCTTTGGTGTCTCGCTTGATGGTGGCCGTTCTCACAGCAATTCCTCGATTTCGTTGACGTTTTCCACGACGGCGATCGCCTTCTCTTCGTCGAACAGACGGAGGATGTCGGCGCGTGTGGAGTGATTCTTGGCGACAATCCCGATGAAGGGCACGCCGGCGGCGCGCGCCGAGCGAGCATCATCCACGGTGTCGCCCACGTACCAGAGCTTCGCGCCTGGCTTACGGCGTTGAATCTCGATCAGTCCATCTGGAGCAGGCTTCGCCTTTTCGACGTGCTCGGCGCACAGCATCGGATCGAACAAGACGTTCGGCGCGAAGCGTTTCAATGTGATGTCCGCTTCGTACTTGAGGCGTCCGGTGAACAGCGACAGGCCGTAACGCTGGCCGAGCCGTTCGAGAAAGCCCTCTTTCGGAAACCAGCTCTCACGCGAGATAAGTCCGTCGCCGTGATTCGGACCGATGAAGATTTCGTTGAAGTACTCGACGACAGTTTCGTAAGGGAGTTCGACGCCCATGTCCAGGCAGATCTTCTGCGACAGCGCCCAGTCATTGTTCCAACCGCCCTGATTCTTGTAGTCCTGAATCAAGTCGCGCTCGATGCGATGTTGCGTGAAATGCGCGACGGTTTCGACGATCGCTTGGCGATACGATTCGGTCACCTCGGCGAGCACGCCGTCCATGTCGAAAACGACTATTTGTTCCACAGACTCTCCAGTTCGGTGAGGAATCGCTGCACTTGGTCGCGGGTGCCGATGGTGACACGCACACAGCCGGGTATTTCGTAGCTGCGGTCGCGAATCAGGACGCCACGATCGCGCAGGGCGTCGCGGATCGGGATGGCGCGGTCGCCCGCCTGGAAGAGGATGAAGTTCGCCTGGCTCTTGAAGTACGGGATGTTCAGCTTGTCGAGGCCGAAGTACGCCAGTTCGCGAGCGGCGAGCACTTCGCCGACGTAGCGTGCCACGTAGTCGGAATCGCGAACGGCGGCGCGTGCGGCCACCGCAGCCAGCATGTTCACGCTATACGGTGACTGTGCCTTGCGCATCCAGGCGACGTTGTCTTTGTTTGAGAAGATGCAGCCACAGCGCATGGCGGCCATGCCGTAGACCTTCGAGAACGTCCGGCTGACGAATAGGTTCGGATACTTGTTGATCCACGGCAGTGCGGTGACGCCGCAGAATTCGAAGTAGGCTTCGTCGATGAGCACCGCCGCGTCGGGCGCAGTCTCGAGAATCAACCGAATGTCTTCGAACTTAATGCCGGTGCCTGTTGGGTTGTTCGGATTCGCCAACATGACCAGCTTGGTTTCGGGGCGCAGTGCGTCCAGGAACTTATCGATGGGGAACGAGAGATCGTCCTTACGATACTCCATCTCGCGAACCACGCCGCCGGCAACTTCCGAATAGAAACGGTACATCGCGTAGGACGGGCGCATGATCAGCACGTCGTCGCCGTCGTCGATGTATGTGTTCACCAGCACCTGAATGGCTTCGTCGGTGCCGTTGGTCATGGCGAATTCTTCGGGCTTTACCTTGAAGAACGCGGCCAGTTCATTCATCGCGTCGACGTATTCGGGGTAGACGGTGAGGTGATCGGCGGTCAGATACTGCGTGATCGCCTCAATCACCTTCGGCGAGCAGCCGACCGTGTTCTCGTTAAAGTCCAGGCGCAGTTTCCCGGCTCGCCCGCCGGTGGGCGGATGATACGGGGCCATCTGACGAACTGCTTCGCGAGGTTGCGGGCCTTCAGTCATGTTGACGAGCCTCCACCGATCGGGCGTGTGCTTCCAAACCTTCCGCGCGCGCCAGCATGGTGATCGCAGGCGTCAGGTTTGCTAGCGCATCGCGCGTCATTTGTTGCACCGAGACCACCTTTACGAAATCCGCAGCCGACAGGCCACCGCGCAGGCGAGCTTGGCCGGAGGTCGGCAGCACGTGGTTGGGGCCGGAGGCATAGTCGCCCGCCGCTTCAGGGCTCGCCGGACCGAGAAACACGGAACCCGCATTTTGGATCTGCGGCAGCAGCGCGTCGTCGTGCAGGGCCAGATGCTCGGGGGCCAGCGCATTCGAGAACTCTACAGCCTGTGCCATGGAATCGAGAATCACAATGGCGCCGTTGTTGTCGATCGAAGGGCGCGCGACATTCGCGGTCGGAAGCACCGCGAGTTGTTTCTCTAGCTCCGCTGAAACTTCTTCGGCGAGTTTGCGCGAGGTCGTGAGCAGAATCGCGGAGGCGTCGAGATCATGTTCGGCCTGTGCTAGCATGTCCGCCGCGATCCAGCGAGGGTTGCCTTCGGCGGCGATGATCACGATTTCCGTCGGTCCGGCAACGAAGTCGATGCCGGTTTCGCCCGCGATCAGTTTTTTCGCGGCGGCGACGTAGATGTTACCCGGTCCGACGATGCGGTCGACGCGCGGAACGGTCTCCGTACCGTAGGCGAGTGCCGCGATGGCTTGCGCGCCACCCATGCGGAAGAAGTGCGTCACTCCCAGCCACGCGGCGATGCCCAGGATCTCCGCGCTGGGATTCGGGCAAGCCACGCAGGTGGTCTTCACTCCGGCTTCTTGTGCCGGAATCACATTCATCAACAGCGTGGAGGGCAGGGGATAGCGACCAGCGGGCGTATAGGCGCCCATCGAATCCAGCGGTCGCACAATCTGGCCGAGCCTGCGCCCGTCCGGATATTCGACCATCTTTTCCACGGGCAGTTGCAGCCGCGCGTATTCGCGAATGTTGGTGGCTGCTGTTTCGACGGCTTTCTGGAACTCCGGCGTCAGCTTCCCTTCGATCGGGATGCGCACGCTGGAGCCTTCGTACTTGTCGAACTTGCGCGCGTACTCCAGCAGCGCGTCATCGCCGCGTGTGCGCACGGCTTCGAGAATCGGCGCAACCACGCGCTCGGCATCACCGAGCGTTTGCGCTTTGCGCGTCACCAGGCTCCGCGCGTCTTTGTAGTCCAGGATGCGAATCATTACATTACGATCTTATTCAGCGGATATTCGACGATGCCCTGCGCTCCGGCGTCTTTCAGGCGAGGAATAATCGTGCGCACGGTGGATTCATCGAGGATGGTGTTCAGCGCTAGCCAATCGCCTTGGCTGAGGTTGGAGATGGTGGGATTCTTCAACGCTGGAAGGACTGCGAGTACGGCCGCCAGATTTTGCTTCTCCACATTCAACATCAAGCCGACCTTGCCCAGTGCGGCGATCGCGCCGTTGAGCAACATCTTCATGTCTTCCAGCTTGCGGCGCTTCCAGTCATCAGCCCACGAAGCCTTGTTGGCGATCAGCTGCGTGTTCGATTCCATCAGCGTCTCGACAATGCGGAGCTTGTTGGCGCGCAGAGAGGAGCCCGTCTCGGTCACTTCGACGATGGCATCGGCCAGCACCGGTGGCTTCACTTCGGTGGCGCCCCAGCTGAACTCAACCTTCGCGGTTACGCCGTTCGCCTTGAGGTAGCGTTTCGTGGCTTCCACCAGCTCGGTCGCGATGATCTTGCCTTCCAGATCCTTCACCGATTGCACCGGAGAATCTTCGGGCACGGCCAGCACCCAGCGCACTTTGCCGAAGCTTTGCTTGGAGTAGACCAGATCGGCGACGGCTTCCACGTCCGCATTGTTCTCTTCCACCCAGTCGCGGCCCGTGAGGCCGGCGTCCAGAACGCCATCTTCCACGTAGCGCGCCATTTCCTGGGCGCGGATCAGCATGCACTCGATTTCCGGATCGTCGATCGCCGGGAAGTAGGAGCGGCTGCTGACCGTGATCTGGAAGCCCGCGCGCCGGAACAGGTCGACGGTCGCATTTTCAAGACTGCCTTTGGGGATGCCAAGTTTCAGTTTCATCGTATTTAGTTCCCGTAGACTGCGTTCGGATCGTACTTGCGTTCGGCGTTCACTTTCCATTCGCCGTTTTCGAGCGTGCGGAAGAAGCAACTCTGGTAACCCTCATGGCACACACCCGGGCCCAAGGCCTCGACCTTCAGAAGGACCGTATCGAGGTCGCAATCGGTGGTGATCTCTTTCACCACCAGCTTGTGGCCGGATGTTTCGCCCTTCAGCCACAACTTGTTGCGCGTGCGGCTGTAGAACACGGCAAAGCCGGTTTCGATCGTCTTCTGCCAGGCTTCCTCGTTCATGAAGCCCACCATGAGGACCTCACCGGTCTTCCAATCCTGGATTACTGCGGCGACGAGGCCGTCGAGTTTCTTAAAGTCGAGTTGCATGTGTTGAGATACCCAAAAAACAAAGAGCCCACCGGGATCCGGCGGGCTCTTGGAAATCTTCACTGGCGTCAGATGACTACGAGTGAGCCCGTCGCGGCAAATCATGGCCAATATGGCCGTGATGCAGATGATGATGGCGCGCGACGAACATGAAATCGCAGTATAACAGATTTCTTCGCGTGGGCGCGAGTGCTACCATGAAATTTCCCCTTCATGGTGCACGCTGTTCCCGACATTCTGGCTCGAATTGTGGACACGAAACGCGCGGAGTTGGCGCGGCTCGCAGGCCACCGGCCTGAATTGGAACGCCGGGCTGCCGATCGTCCCCCTGCCCGCGACTTCCGGGCCGCTTTGCTGGCGAATCCGCCGGCCGTGATTTCGGAGATTAAGAAGGCTTCGCCCAGCAAGGGCGTGCTCTCGCCGAATTTTGACCCACCTGCCATTGCGCGGATGTACGCATCGGGTGGCGCTGCGTGCCTGAGCGTACTTACCGATCAGGACTACTTCCAGGGTAGCTTTGCCGATCTGGAAGCTGCCCGTGCCGCGGTTTCGCTCCCTGTACTGCGCAAGGACTTCACGGTCGACGAGTTGCACATTATTGAAGCGGCGGCGCACGGTGCCGACGCGATCCTGCTGATCGCGGCCATTCTCACCGAAGCAGAGATGCGTCGGTTCCGCGAACTGGCCAACAGCTTCAGCATGGCCGCACTGGTGGAAGTCCACGATGGCCGCGAATTGGATGCTGCGATCGCATCGGGCGCCGACATCATTGGCGTGAACAATCGCAACCTACATACGTTTGAAGTGGACCTGGATACGTCGATCGAACTCGCCAAGCGGATTCCGGCGGGCGCGGTCAAAGTCGCCGAAAGCGGCATTCACTCGCATGACGACGTGGCTCGTCTGCGAGCCGCTGGTTTCGACGCGTTTCTGGTGGGCGAGCATCTCATGAAGTCGCCCGACCCGGCGGCTGCGCTGAGGGCTCTGCGGTCATGATGATCAAGATCTGCGGGCTGACGCGCCGCGAAGATGCCGAGGTAGCCGTAAACGCGGGAGCAACTGCCATCGGTTTCATCTTCGTGCCGCGCAGCCCTCGGTACATCACCCCGGAAAAAGCCGCCGAATTGGGCGAAGGCCTCAACGCCTGGAAGGTCGGGATCTTTGAAGATCAGCCGGCGAAGGCGGTGGAAGAGGTTGCTCGGGCTGCGAAGCTCGACGTCGTGCAACTATATGGCGGGGAGACTCCCCAGGGCCCGCGCGTGTGGCGAGCGTTTCGCGTGAAGAACGGAATTGACCCCGCGCAAGCAGTGGGCGCCGAAGCCGTGCTGCTGGATGGACCATCGAACGGTCTTGGCTTCGATTGGACCCAGGCGCGCGGGGTTGCAGAAAAAGTGATCGTTGCAGGTGGGTTGGACCCATCTAATGTTGCAGAGGCTGTACGCGTCGCGCGCCCTTGGGGTGTCGACGTCAGCTCCGGGATTGAAATTTCTCCCGGAATTAAAGATCACGACAAGATTCGGCGGTTCATTCAAGCCGCCCAGGAGGCAGCGCAATGATGACGGCGTCCCAGCCGGATTCAACCGGCCATTTTGGACCCTACGGCGGCCGCTTCGTTCCCGAAGTGTTGATGGCCCCGCTCGAAGAGCTTGAGTTGGCGTATCGCGAGGCGAGTGCGGACCCTGAGTTTCAGGCTGAACTCGCGAACCTATTGCATCACTATGCCGGCCGTCCCACGCCGCTGTATTACTGCAAACGGCTGACGGAAACGTTGGGCGGAGCGAAGATTTATTTGAAGCGCGAAGACCTACTGCACACGGGCGCGCACAAGATCAATAACGCGATCGGCCAGGCGTTGCTCGCCAAGCGGATGGGCAAGAAGCGCATCATCGCAGAGACAGGGGCGGGGCAACATGGGGTCGCAACCGCGACGGTGTGTGCGCTGTTCGGCTTGGAATGCATCATCTACATGGGCGAAGAGGACATGCGTCGGCAGCGGCTGAACGTGTTCCGCATGCGCCTGTTGGGCGCGACGGTGGTCGGCGTGAAGAACGGCACTCGTACGTTGAAGGACGCGATCAGCGAAGCGATGCGGGACTGGGTGACGAACGTTCACACGACGCACTACTTGCTGGGCTCGGCTCTGGGTGCACATCCGTATCCGATGATGGTGCGGGATTTTCATAAGTGCATGGGCATTGAAGCTCGTGCCGACATTTTGCAGATGGAAGGTCGCTTGCCGGATACGGTGATCGCGTGCGTGGGCGGCGGATCAAATGCGATCGGGATTTTCCACGCGTTCATCCCAGATGAAGGCGTGAAGCTGGTGGGCGTGGAGGCGGGCGGTCGCAGCCTTCAGTTGGGCGAACACGCGGCTCGCTTTGAGGGCGGAACTCCGGGGGTGCTGCATGGGGCGTACACATATATGCTGCAAACTCCGGATGGACAGGCGGCGGTGACGCATTCGGTTTCCGCCGGTTTGGACTATGTCTTGATTGGGCCGGAACATGCGATGCTGCATGATCAGGGGCGCGCCGAATACACGTCTTGTAACGATGCCGATGCGTTGACGGCAGCGCAGACGCTGGCGCGCACCGAAGGCATCATTCCTGCGCTGGAATCGGCGCACGCGGTATCAGAAGCGATCGCGCGGGCTCCTTCGGAACCCGGCAAAGTGTACATTGTGAACTTGTCCGGACGCGGTGATAAAGACACCGACATTTATAGAGAGAACTTACCTGAACTGGATGCCGCAGACTCGAATCCAACAACTTTTTGAGCGCACGCAGAAGGACGGCCGCGCGGCGTTGATCGCGTACCTGACTGCGGGCGACCCGACTCCGGAGAAGACTCCGGAGATCGCAGCGACGTTGATTCGCGCAGGCGTGGACCTGATCGAACTCGGCGTGCCCTTCTCTGATCCGGTGGCCGATGGCCCGGTGATTCAGCGCGCCTCGGCGCGGGCGATCGACGCGGGCACAAACTTACCGAAGGTGCTCGAGATCGCCAAGCAGATCCGCTCCCATTCGGAAGTGCCGCTGCTGCTGTTCACGTATCTGAACCCGGCGCTGCATTACGGCTTGGAGAAACTGGCGGCCGACGCGAAAGCGGCCGGCATCGATGGCGTGTTGTTGACGGATCTAAGTGTGGAAGAGGCGGCTGCCTTCATGCAGCCGTTGCGCAACGTAGGCCTCGATACCGTGTTCCTGGCCGCCCCGACTTCGACCGAGCGCCGCCTGAAGCTGGTCTCGGAATACTCCACTGGATTCGTGTATCTTGTTTCCAGAACCGGCGTGACGGGCGAGCGAGTGGCGCTGTCGGAGACGCTGGGAGAGTTGATCGCAAAGGTGCGCGCGGTGACGACGTTGCCCCTGGCCGCAGGCTTCGGAATTTCGACGCCTGAACAGGCCGCCGCAGTCGCAAAAATGGCGGACGGCGTAGTGGTGGGAAGCGCGATTGTCCGTCAAATTGAGCAGGACTTGAACGGCCTGGAACCGATGGTCCGGGCGCTGGCTGAAGGAATGAAGAGATGACACCCGCGAATCCGGAGGACGCCCAGCGGCTGCTGGCGGAGAACCGCGCCAAGATTGATTCCTTGGACCGTAAGATCGTCGACCTATTGAATGAGCGCACCAAGATGGCCGTTGAAATCGGCCGCGCGAAGTCTGTATTGGCCTCGCCCGTAGTGGAACCAAGCCGGGAAGAGAACGTATTTCGGAATGTGACTTTGCACAACAAGGGCCCCATGCCGGACGAAGCGCTGAAGCGGATCTACGAATGCATCATCTTGGAAATGCGCGCGCTGCAGAACATGCGGCGTGAATCGGAACAGCCGTGAACACGATCGCAATTGCGGGAGTCGGCCTAATTGGCGGCTCGTTCGCACTGGCCTTGCGCACGGCAGGGTTCGAGGGGCGCATCGTGGGCGTGAGCTCCCCGGCAACCGTCTCCAAAGCGTTGTCCCTGCGGGTCATCGACGAGGCGTTGCCGCTGGCTGAAGCCGCAGCGCAAGCAGATCTTGTGTATCTCGCGCAGCCGATTCAGATTATTCTGGAAACGCTTGGCCCCTTGGATGGATACATTCGCCCAGGTACGGTAATCACCGATGCCGGCAGTACCAAGACGATGATCTGTGAGCGCGCCGCCGATGCCATCCAGAAGGGCCGCTTTGTCGGTGGCCATCCGATGGCGGGCAAAGAATCGCGCGGTGTGGAAGTTGCGGACGCCAACTTATTTCGAGGCCGCCCGTATGTGCTGACCGCGCGTGAACCGGAGCTCGAAAAATGGGTGGAGGCGATCGGTGCCCGGCTCGTAATTCTGGATCCGGTGGAGCATGACCGCTTGGTTGCACTAGTCTCTCACTTGCCGCAGTTGCTATCGACCGCGCTGGCCGGCTGCATCGGCGAGCAGCCTGGAGCGGCTAGAGTCGCTGGTCCTGCCGCATCCGATCTGACACGTTTGGCGCTCAGCCCGTACGACATCTGGCGCGACATCTTTGCGACCAACGCGGTTTCCATCGACGCGGCGCTCGGCACGTTTATTGCGAAGCTCGAAGCTCTGCGCGTGCAGTTGCGCAGCCCGGAGATGGAACGCGTATTTGAAAAGGCAGCAACTTCTGCTCGGGAGTTGCGCAAGAACCCGGAACAACAGAACTAAGGATTCCCCATGCAATTTCTCCAAGAGAGCTTGATTGAACTGATCACCCAGACGTCGACCAATCTGCCGCCGGATGTGCGCGAGGCGATGGGGATCGCGATGGCGGCGGAGACGCCCGGCACGCAGGCCTCTCAGGCGCTGAACATCATCGCCAGCAATATCGATATGGCGGAGTCTGATGAAGGTCCGATCTGTCAGGACACGGGCATGCCGACGTTCGACGTACACACCCCGGTCGGAGTGAGCCAGATCGAGATCAAGAAGGCGATCCGCGCGGCGGTTGCGGAAGCGACCAAGCGCGGGAAGCTGCGCCCGAATTCAGTCGATTCGCTGACGGGCAAAAACTCAGGCGACAACCTCGGTATCGAAACGCCGGTGATCCACTTTGAGCAGTGGGAACACGACGAGATCGAGGTGAAGCTGATCCTGAAGGGCGGCGGCTGCGAGAACAAGAACATTCAATACTCGCTGCCGTGCGAGTTGGAGCACTTGGGCAAGGCGGGTCGCGATATTGAAGGTGTTCGCAAGTGCATCCTGCATGCGGTTTGGCAGGCGCAGGGGCAGGGCTGCGCGCCGGGCGCGCTTGGCGTTTGTATTGGTAGCGATCGCGCGCACGGGTACGTCCTCGCCAAGAATCAACTGTTCCGGACTCTGGACGATGTGAATCCAAATCCGGTGTTGGCGGAATTGGAAGCTCAGGTGATGCAGCAGGCGAACACGATCGGCGTGGGTCCGATGGGCTTTGGCGGGAAAACTTCGCTGATTGGGTGCAAGGTCACGGCGGCGAATCGTCTGCCGGCCAGCTTTTTTGTGTCGGTCGCATACGATTGCTGGGCGTATCGTCGCCTCGGTGTACGCATGGATGCCCAGAGCGGTGCGATTACGAAGTGGCTGTACCGGGATCCGGCTCGTCAGGTGGAGAAGATGACTGAGGGCGAGGGCTTCCCTCTATCCGGTCGTGAAGTGATCCTGAAGACTCCGGTGACCGAAGAACAGATCAGGGCGCTGAAGGTCGGCGACGTGGTGGTCATCACCGGAGAAATGTACACCGGTCGCGACGCTGTGCATGCTCACTTGATGAAGAACCCTCCGCCTGTTGATATGCGCGGGAGCGTTCTGTATCACTGTGGTCCAGTGATGATGAAGCAAGGCGAGAAGTGGACGGTGAAGGCGGCAGGTCCAACGACCAGCGCTCGGGAGGAGCCGTACCAAGCCGACGTGATCAAGAACTACGGTGTGCGTGTCGTGATCGGCAAGGGCGGGATGGGCAAGAAGACGCTCGCCGCACTCAAGGAGCACGGAGCGGTTTACCTGAATGGCATCGGGGGCGCGGCTCAGTACTACGCGCGCGCTGTGGATGAAGTGCTCGGGGTGAACTTGCTCGACTTCGGGATTCCGGAGGCCATGTGGCATCTGCGCGTCCATGACTTCGTGGCGATTGTGACCATGGATTCACACGGCAACAGTCTCCACGCCAACGTCGAAGCGGAGACCGGTGCTAAGTTGGAGACTCTGCAGCAGGCCTAGTGCGGGGCTTCCGCCGCGGGGGCTAGCGTCAAATACTCAAAGATCGGGGCGATCTCGAACGGGATCTTCTCGCGAGTCGAGATGAGCGAAACCGGCTTCGTCGGGAGCAAGCTGATCTGGTCGTTCCACGGATTCAGTTTGATCCGTGAGCCCAGGGGGAGCGCCGCAATTTGCTCCAGCTTGTTCTCTTCGAGCTCGGGTGCGGCGTCCATGAATTCCGCCAAGCGATGCAGGCTCGTGGTATTCGCCACCTGATTGCCGACATTGGCCCTAAGTAGCCGCGGAAGTATTGCCGCTCGACTCACCAGCGCTTTCAAGAATAGGCCGGCACTCACGGATTTTTGATACGGTGATGCTCGCATGATCTCGATGGTTTTTGCCCCGGCTTCATTCATTTCTTGGCGTGAACGCTCCAAGCGTAAATGGCTCAAGAGTTCGGCGTCGTTCAGCATGGTCTGGTTGGTGAACGAAAACTGCGTAGGCGTCCGGTGGCCAAGTGCGATGTGCGCCAGTTCGTCTGCCAGCGCCAGTGCCAGACTCGCTTCATCCGGGAGTACATCGATCAGCCCGCGACTGATGACGATCGTGTGGCCAATGCTGAAGGTTTCGAGCGGAGTCGTTAGCAACACTCGGCAGTGGGCATCCACGTTGAGGTTCCCGGAAATGATCAGGTTGTTCACCACTGTGTCGAGGATCTTATCCACTGGGCCTGGCGGCGCGAGGAGCCCACTTTTTTCCAGTCGCGCGAGGACATTCTCTTCGGCCTGCCGCTCCCATGCGCGTTGGCTTTCGAACGGAGTGAAATCCTGCGCTGCCGAGTGATCCGTCACCTGAGATGTTTGTTCGACCAAAACCTGCGTTAACTCGTCGATCATAGAGGCTTGAGCTGAGGCGTAATTCCAAAATCGTGTTTGCGCCTTGAAGCGAGTCCCGATTGAGGTCTGTTCAGTCTGCTCTTCTATGTAGACTCGCGTGGGCACCCAAACCCCTGGGGTGGGGCTGCTGCGCCAGCTGTCGAAGTGAAAATACAGTTGGGTCGATCGCTTGCGTGGCTCCGTTGGGAGATACGTCCCGTTAAATCGAACGATCGCCGCACTGGCTTCCTCGACCCAGATTCTTCCGGTGAAGCGGCCAGACTCCCGCTGCAGTGGTGTAGTTTCGAAGACTAGGGTGCGTAGATCGCCCAAGAACTCTCTCCGGACATACTCCAGGTGATAGTGCTTGGAGTTAAATTCGCGAAGATCCAACACAGCCATTTGCACGAAGCCGCGAGGTAGAAACGTGAGCGGTTTATTCTTTCGACGCGCGGATCGAGGCGTATCTGACGTTGCTTTATCCTCCACTAGCGGCATGTAATCGACTGTGCTTACGAACTTCGCTCGGCCAAGATAGTAGTGATCGCCCGAGGGGCGCCAAACATCTTGAGATGTGGAGGGCTGAATCTCCTGGATGTAGGTCTCCACCAAGGGTGCCTGGGTGTTCAGGAACTGAATGAAACGCTGTTCCTGTTGGAAAATGCGCTCGAACAACTGATCCTGGCGAACATCCTGCGCCAAGACCGAAAGACCGCAGCTGAATAGTAGAAGGAATCGAAGAAGCATAGTCAGTAAGCCAGTCTGAAGATAAAGTGCACGGCGGCGATCTCGTCTGCCGGAACTCCGTCCTGAATGCCTGCATGAAACCGAATTTCCTTGACCGCAGCGAGGGCCGATTCGTCGAGCCCATATCCAAGCTTTTTGAATACATCCAAAGCTTCGGCCTCCCCTGAAGCCTTGAATCGGACTCTGACGATGACTTCCCCTTCGATTCTTTGTCGACGGGCTTCGTCGGTGTACTCAGGCTTGGGCTTGTAATCGATGGTGATCGCGCTCTTGGGTGCGGTTGGTGACGTACTCCCAGTTTTCTGAGGGGAGGCAAATACGGCGGTGCCGAGCCCACTTTCGGCTACCTCTTCCTGACGTTTTTGAGATGGTCCCGTTGCTGGAAGCCCTTCGAGTCCGCCGGTCCTCACAATTCTTGGCGACCCGGGGGCTTGCTCTACCCGTTCTCCTGTGCCGAAGATCCCCGTGTGCAATGAGGCTGGAGGGGCTTGCGTCTTGGCTGACGCGACGGTTGTAAAGCCACCTGCGATCACGGGAGGTGGCAAGATCGCCGGCGGCGGGTGTGCTGGACTCGTCGGTGGAGATTCGATTGGTGCATCCGTCACGGCGAGTTCGGCTCGGATTGTGGGTGTTGGAATTGGAGACGCCTGTGGTGGGGCATGGAAGGTCCGCGGTGGCGGGATGACGGCCGGCGGAGGTGCCTCCTTATACTTCCGGGTGGAAAGCTGCGGAGCCAAGACCGCCATCTTGGTCACTCGCATGACCGGGCGATATCCGGGCGTCCGCTCCGTGATCCCTAGAATCAAGCCGAACAGGACACTGTGGATTGCCAGACTCGCGACCAATTTCTTGGACGGAACTGACCGCCGGACGAGTAGAAAAGCGTCGAACACGAAGACCTCTAGCTCCTATTCGTCCAGGTCGAACAGAACCGACAGCTAGGATGATCCTGAGCTACCTAGTGGTGCGGTGGACTTTGTTGGGGTCGAGCTCCGAGGCGATGATCCAGATTCGCCAAACGAAGGCGATCCGCGGGATCTCCCAGGAGGGCGAGCATCTGTCCAATGTCGGATGCTTCCTCTAGACGTTGATCTCCGATGAGAACGTCGATCAAAGCGCGCAAGAGCGGTGGCTGCCGCCCGAGTCTCTCCGCCACGAGCGCGGGATCCGCTTCTAGGTTGAGGGCGATGCGCAGGAGCGGCCGGAAGTCATCGTAGCATCGTTCAGCTGCCGGCCTCGCCCAGCGCCAGAACTGTTCCGGGATTTGGTGGCGATAGTAATAGTTTGCCAAAGTCCAAGCCGGAAGATATTGGTGGTTGTGCTCGGCTAGTTGCAGCAGGATCTCTGCTGCTTCACCTGGTTGGTCCTGGCTATCCAGCAACAGGGCTAGCTCGACGCTAATCTGGGCGCTGCGTGGGTGAATCTGATGGGCCCGCCGCAGGCTGTTGAGGTCGGAGCCGAGAGAGCCTGCATCGAAGGCGCTCAAATACGGAGCTAAGCCAGGAAGCGCCGCCAGGGTCGCTAGGATGAAGCACGTGGCAGCGATTCCCTGACGGGCGATGCCCGGTTTATCGACTGGAGGCATTCGTGGCTTGGCCCGGCAGTGCGTCGGCCGCTGCCAAGCCGCCGAGCACCGCTGCCGCAGCCACTCCTCCAATGATGGCAATGGTTCCCGTAGCGGCTCCGGAAATCCCGGGGCCCTTGGCTCCCCCAGCGGCCGCAGCGCTGCTCCCGCAGCCTTTAGTGACACGCCGGACTTCTCGAACCCGAACCAATTGCGTGGCTTTCCCGGAGGGGGTCGCCGCCGGATCCAGGGTTCCGGTGATCTCGACGCGATTGCCTGCTTCGTTCGCCACTCCCGACCCGGCAACTTCAACGGTTACGTTGGTGACCTCGTCGGTAACCAGGTAGTGTTCAGCCTTCTGCTCCAGACAGCCCAGTACTCGTGTGGCGTTGCTGGGGCCACCCTGCGGCTCGAATGCAAGCGCGGAGCCTGCGCTGAGGTTCGCCACCAACTGGCCGTTCGCATTCAGCACGCGGAGTGCGCCGCTGCTGCTCCGGACCTGAATTCGGTTCCTATTCTCAATGACGATATTTCCGGTTGAGTTGGCCCGCTCCGGTTGAATGGTGAGCCCCAAGGCGACGAGTTTGAATCCGATCGAATTTTCCAGAGTCCCCGATCCTTTTTCCAGAACCAGTCGATCTCCGAAGATTCGCCCGCGCGAGTCTGCGGTCAGAGAAAGACGGGCGCCGTTGCTCACTTGCACGGACGAGGACGCGGTTCCGGTTTCGATGAGAGAACCCTCGAAAAGTGTTCCATTGCTGATCACGGTTGCCCGGTCCAAGCGGAAGGCGCCGGGGGAGGTTACAGTCCCGATGCCAGGGGACGCCGCATAACCCAATGCCAGATTCAGGCTCACGGCGAATGCCAATACGGACTGCACTGACGAAAATTTCATGTGATTCTCCTTTGAATGATCGTGGACGGGCGGGGAGTCGATCCCTCAATCGCGCCCAAAACTAGAAATGCCCAAGCTACGACTCCCGGACGAGCCATGGGAAAGTCGACGCAAGCATGCAGAAAGACGGCCGCTACGCCGAGGGCCCAGGGCTCGCGAATCTTGCCGACGGCGCGGAGGATCATCCATGCCCAGACCGCGCCGAAGCCCCATCCTCCTTCGGCGATCCACTCCAGCCAATCGTTGTGCGCATGCTCGATTGTGAAGCCGGAATCGAAGTGTGCAAACTCGGGATAAACCGAGACGAACGTTCCCAAGCCGTAGCCCGTCCAAGGATGCTGGTAGATCATCTCCCAGGTAGAACGCCACAGTTCTGGTCGCTCGGCCAACGGATTTGGCTCCGTCAACCGGCCCGTGAGATGTTGGATGCCGGCGCTGAGGGTAAGCAATAGAGCCGCGCCCAGGAAACCCCACGCGAAGCGGGGATGCTGGCGCCGCTTCAGAACCAGGATGGCGATCGCCTCCAGACTCAACAGCGCAGCCCCCATGCGAGACGCTGATGCAAGTCCTGCGGCCAACATGCCGGCCGCCATCCATCCATAAATCCAGGGGTCGCGGCGGTCGAGCGCCAACCACAAGGCGGGCGGTAGGCAGAGCTCTAAAAACTGTGCAAAATTGTTCCGGCTTAGGAACGGTCCCCACACATCCGGATACGGCGAGGGGATCTGCCAGAAGATCTTGCCCGGAGAGCTGGAGTAGGTGAGCAGTGCGAGCACCGCCACAGCGCACCCGAACCAGGCCATCCACGAAAGTATCCGCTCGCCGATGATATTCTTGCTGGCCAGCTTGTGCGCTGCCACCGCAGTTGCCGCCAGCGCGGCATAGCGCAACGATTCCTCCAGCGTCGCGTAGCGATAGACCGTGGTGTTGGTGCCCAACTGCACGAACCCCCAGCTTGAGAGCAGCAGCAGAGGCGCCGCAAACCCCCAGCGTATCGCCGCCGGTTCTTGCAACAAGAGCCAGCCCGCCAATGTCAGTGCGCCACATTCGTAGATACGAGCCCAAAGGGGATCTACGCTCCATATCGTGAGCGTGGCCATCGAACCTAAGAGCAACAGCGCTCGACACTCTGGTAGGAATTTTCTGGAGGACTCCGCTGCAGTACTGAAGTTCAGAGAAGTCCCAGGACCATTCCCGTTGAATGGTCTAAGTCCTCGACTTAAGCTCATCCTATGAAACATCTACTCTCCACGGTGATCTTCTTAGGCAGCTTGGCCATTGCGCCCTTAGCCGATGCCGAAAACGCATTTACACCTAGCCCAGTGTTGGGACAAGCGTCTGGAGCAAGGTCGCGAGCGACCGGTTCTCTGGAGAAATCCTCGTCCGAGGCTGCCGCGATTCGGGCCTGGAAGCGGAGCTTGGTTCCGGTGGTCGTCTCTCAGTCGCTCGATATCGCCAGTTCCTACGGCATGCGCGAACTCAATCCTCTACTCGCCGGCCCGGATGGGCGGTTTGGCGCCAAGGCCACGACGATCAAAATCGGGGCGGCTGCGGCCGTAGTCGGCCTCGAGTATCTGATTGTCCGGAAGTGGCCCAATACCGGCCGGGTTTTCTCGAAGTTGAACTGGGGTAGCGCGGTTTTGACGGGCTCGTTCGCGGCGCACAACTACCGCATTCGGTGAGCTACGCTACTACGCTGCGTGCTCTGGACTGCAGCGCCGTGCGTAGCACCGACGTCGAGGGGTTGTAGTCCGGGACAACTTCTTTGAGAACCATGACCACGCCCGCTGTGTCCCTCGCCCGGACCGCATCCCGAAGGCGCTCCAGTGCCTCGTCGACCATAGCCCGTTGTGGCGCCGGCCCGGAGAAGACGCGAATCTGAGGATGCGGAGTGGCCACCGTATTCTCCTCGTACGCACTCAGCTCTTCAAACATCTTCTCACCCGGTCGTAGCCCTGAAAATTCGATCGAAATATCTTCGTCCGGTCGCAGGCCACTCAGCACGATGAGCTTCCGGGCCAGATCCAGAATCTTCACTGGCTCGCCCATTTCGAGGACGAAGATTTCTCCGCCCAGACCCATCGCACTCGCCTGCAAGACGAGTTGGGCGGCTTCCGGGATAGTCATGAAGAAGCGCCGCATGTCGGGGTGGGTGACTGTCACCGGGCCTCCCTTCGCAATCTGCTTGCGGAACTTGGGAATTACACTGCCGTTCGATCCGAGCACGTTGCCGAAGCGCACCGCGACGGTCTTCATGGGTTGCGAGAGGCGTTTCGAGGAACGAAGCCCCTCGGCGATGCAGATCAGTTCGGCCATGCGTTTGGTGGCCCCCATGATGTTGGTGGGGCGTACGGCCTTGTCGGTGCTGATCATGACAAAGGACTGAGCGCCCCAATTCGCTGCCGAGCGCGCCACATTTCGTGTACCGAAGACGTTATTCTTGACGGCCTCGAAAGCATGCGATTCCATCATCGGAACGTGCTTGTAGGCTGCGGCGTGGAAGACGATCGCGGGCCGGTGGCGGGCGAAGACTTCCTCAAGCCGCGCCCGATTCTGCACGCTGCCGACCTCTGGGTGGAAGCACAGCCCGGCACGCTCCGTTCGCAGTTCCTGCTCAATCTCATATAGCGCGGTTTCGGCATGATCAAAAGCGATGAGCGCGGCAGGGCTGTGCCGCGCAATCTGCCGGCACAGTTCGCTTCCAATGGAGCCGCCCGCACCGGTGACCAGCACGGTTTGTCCACACAAGCTACCTGCCAGTTTCGCCTCGTCGAGTCTCGTCGGAGGACGTCCCAGGAGATCCTCAATGCGAACCTCCCGAATCTGATCGAGCAAGATCTTGTTTTCGATGATTTCTGACAACGCCGGCACGCGCTTGGCCACCACTTGCGCCGTGTGGCATTGTTCCAGAATCGCCGTGATGTCGCTGCCACTCGCCCTGGGCAAGGCCACCAATACTTCGTCGATGGCCAGCTTGGCGGCCAGTTGTGGCAGGTCGGCCCGTCCGCCAAAGATCCGGATTCCGTGTAGGCGCATGTCGCGCTTGGCTGGATCGTCATCCAGAAATCCCGCCACTTGATATTGCACGGCCGGATGCGTACGCAGTTCATTCAAGAGCATCACTCCGGCTTTGCCTGCGCCGAAGATCAATACACGTCGTACTCCGGACGAGGCTGGATGCAGCCGTGTTTCATAGAGCGTCCGCACCACGCCCCGTGTCGCGACGTCGAGCGTCAGACACAGCACGAAATCTAGAATGTAGATCGAACGCGGGAAGCCTGGACCCAGCGTTACCCACAGCGTCCATGCCAGGAGCGCGGATCCCGCGGTGTGTGCGGCGACGATGCGGAACAGGTCGGCAAAGCCGATATGTCTCCACGCCAGATGCCGGAGCCCGAAGGCTCGGAATACCGCCAGCTTGAGTAGGATCGCCGCCGGCAGCGCGTTGCCCAACAGTGGGATGTAGGCCGGGGGCACCGCAAACTCGAAGCGCAGCAGAAAGCCAGACGCCAGCGCCGCGGAGGCGATCGTGGCCCCCACTCCTTCGGTGATCAGCCGGCGTCGCCGGATCAGATGGTCGAGCAACGAGACGGGCATAGTCAGGCCTGCTGGGCGTGCGCGTTGGCGCGAGGATACCTCTCGACGATGGATTCGGCACCCGGCGGAGCCCAAGGGCGCAATGTCTCCCGGCGGCGTGCCATGCGCCGGATCATCCGGTCGGCCCCCCAGGAATCGAGCAACCGATCCACCCCGCCCAAGGCGGCTTCGCGCGACAGGGGAGATAGCAGTGTCAGCGCGATCAATTTTAGATCGGTTGCGACCGTATGATGGTCCACATAGAGCAGGCCCAGCCGACTCTTCCACGGACGGATGATCTGGTTGTAGAGCAGGTCTGGATCTTCAGACCCTGCCAGAATGTCAGCCTCATCGGCGAAGACGATCGAGGCCGCATCGGTGATTCCTGGCCGCACGCTCAACAACCTCTGTTCCTGCTGCGTATAGAGCCGCGCATCCGTTTCCACTTGCGGTCGCGGGCCCACGAAGCTCATATCGCCCACCAATACGTTCCACAACTGCGGGAGTTCATCGAGCTTGGCCTTGCGGATCCACCGCCCCACCTGCGTGATCCGGCGATCGCCGGCTGCGGTCGACGAGACACCGTTTCTCCACGCATCCGGCACCATGCTGCGAAACTTCACCATGTGGAAGAACCCGCCGCCTCGGGCGCAACGCCGGCCGAAGAAGAACGGATTGTGCAGGTCTTCGATCCAAATCGCAACCGCGATGAGGGCCAGTATCGGGCCTAGCAACGCCAAGCCAACGGCCGAGGAGAGGATGTCGAAAGCTCGCTTCATGCGGCTACTCCTTTGCGTCCAGCCTGCGGGCGCACGGCGCGTAGCGCCGCATCCACAATGGCCCTGGCGTCGGCATAGTACGCCCGTTCTTCGGTGCTCGCGACAGGGGCCGGAGCGTCGGGCAGCGTGACGCGTTCGACGGGTGACACTAGGTCGTGGAAGCCGTCTTCCATGATGCTCGCCGCGATTTCGGCCGCCGCACCGGCTGTGCGCCAACCTGGATCACAGACCACAGCGCGACCAGTCTTGCGTATGCTGCTCAATACACAGTCGCGATCCCACGGCTTCAGCGAACGCAAATCGATCACTTCGGCGTCGACGCCTTGCTCGGTCAGCAGTTCGGCCGCTTCGATGGCATGCTGGGCCATGGTGGAGATCCCGATCAGCGTGACCGCATTGCCGCACTCCGCGAATCGTGAGGCGCGGCGTACAGCGGCCTTGCCGAGCGGTGTTGCGTACAGTTCGGGTGCCACGTTGCCTGTCGCGGAATACAGCCATCGGTCATCGATATAAAGGACTGGGTTCGGATCCTGTACCGCCGCCACCAGCAGGCCTTTGGCATCGGAGGGCGTCGAGGGCATGACGATCTTCAGGCCCGGAATGTGCATGAACATAGCGTGCAAGGCCTGCGAATGTTGCGCGCCCTGCTCGCCGCCGCGATTGATCACCGCGCGGATCACCATGGGGACAGTGACCCGGCCAGAGAATAGATACGACCAGTTCGCGGCCTGGTTGATGATTGGGTCACAGGCCAGCAGCATAAAGTCCATGCGTGGGTGAAACACGATGGGCCGCATGCCGGCCAGAGCCGCTCCGACGCACATTCCCGTCACTGCGTTTTCCGATACTGGAGAATCCAGCACCCGCTCGCGGCCGAACTCCTGATCGAGGTTGTCCAGACTGCCACCTGCGTACCAGGGGCTCCACAGGCCCTGCCCGGCGATGAAGACGCGCGGGTCCGAGGCCAGTAGTTGCGCGTGTGCCTCGCGGATGGCTTGGGCGTAGCTTAGTTGGCGCATGTGGTCTCCTCCCAAACGTGGGACATCAGTCGCCGGGGGGCGGGCAGTGCCGCATGCCGCGCGGCGTCGAGTGCCTGCCGAATCTCATCTTCGATGGCCTGCAGCTCGGGCGTCAGATCCAGGCCATTCAGACGTTGTTCCAGCCGGGCGATCGGATCGCGCTCTAACCATTCGGCCAGTTCGCCCCGCCGATGAACACCCACGTCGACATCGCTGCTGGCTCCCACGTGCCCGCGCCAGCGGAACGTCCGGCATTCGAGCAACGTTGGCCCCAGGCCACGGCGGGCACGATCGGTCGCCTCAAGCGCCGCGCTAAAGACGGCTTCCACATCGTTGCCGTCGACGCACGCACCCGGGACGCCGTGGAACTCGCCAGCCTGCGATAAATTGTCCTTCACGCGGCGCTCGTGCAAATGCAGATGGCTGGAGTAGAGATTGTTCTCGCATACGAACAGCACCGGCAGCCGGTAGAGTGCCGCCAGATTCAGCGTCTCGTGGATGTGGCCTTCCTCTAGGGAACCATCGCCGAAGAACGCGACAGCCACGGCCCCATCACCACGCAACTTAGATGCAAGCGCGGCTCCTGCGGCGAGGGGCACTGTCCCTGCGACGATCGGTACCGTGCCTAGAATCCCCACGTCCTCGGCCAGTAGATGCATTGAGCCGCCGCGTCCTTCCGAACAGCCAGTGACCTTGCCGAGTACTTCGGCAAACAAACCTTCGAGCGAGCCGCCCTTGGCCAGATAGTGCCCGTGCGAGCGATGTCCGCCCCACACCGTATCGTGACGGGTCAGCGCCGCGCAGACTCCCGAGGCGACGGCTTCCTGGCCGATATAGAGATGGCAAGGACAATGGACCTCGCCCGTCTCGACCATATCGCCGATGCTTTCTTCGGCTCGCCGGATGCGCTGCATTTCCCGCCAACGCGCCAGTAGCCAGGTCTGATCGCTGGCCGCAGCCAGACTAACCGCGGTAGAAGTATTCAATGACATCGCACACCTGATGTGCTTCCGAATCGCTGAGCGTGAGGTTCATGGGTAACAGCAGCAACCGTTCAAATAAAGCGTCTGTAAACGGCAGTTCCTGGCGGAACCCGAGCGCCGGCCACTGGTGCACTGCCTTGCCTCCCCACGGGATCAGCGTGCCGATCCCGTTCGCCTTCAAATGCTCTCGAAGAGCGTCCCGGCGCTGTGCCTCGATCTCGTAGTTCTGATACACGTCATAGTGACGAGCGTCGGCGTCCGGAGCCGGCGGCAGCTTCAGTTCCTCCAACTCACCCAGTCGGGATTCGTAAAGCGAAGCCAGATCACGCCGTCGCTGAATGGCCGCCGGGTAGGCGTCGAGCCGGTAATCGAGAATCGCCGCTTGTAAGTTGTCGAGCCGCGAGTTCAAGCCCCAGCTGATGATCTCCCCGTCGGCGCGCCGCCCATGATCGTGCAGTTGCAGCAGGCGATCGTAGATGTCGTCATCTTGAGTGACCACGCAGCCGCCGTCGCCCAGGCAGCCCAGGAGCTTCGCTGGAAAGAAGCTGATCGCTGCGGCGGCTCCGAACGTGCCTGCGCAGCGCCCATCGAAGCGCGACCCCAATGCCTGCGCCGCGTCCTCGATGATCGCCAGCCCGTGCTTCGCCGCGATCTTGCCGAGCGCCTCCATGTCTGCGGCGCGCCCGTTCAACTGCGTCGGCAGGATTGCGCGAGTCCGCGGGTTGATTGTTGCTTCGACCGCCGCCGGGTCGATCAAGTGATCCGGGCCACATTCGACGGGTACCGGTGTTGCCCCGGCGAAGTGAATCGCCGAGGCCGTCGCGACCATCGTGTGAGAGCTGAAGATCACTTCTCCGGAATCAATGCCCGCCGCTCGCAGGGCGATGATTAACCCGTCAGTGGCGTTGGCCACGCCCAGCACATGCCGGGCGTCCAGGTACGATGCCAGGTTTCTCTCGAGGCGCTCAAGATCCTGTTGCAGGATGAAGGCGCCTCGGCGACCGACGTCACGGAAAATCGCAACCAGTTCTTCTTCTTCCGACGTGAATAGGTGCCGGTAGTTGAAAAAGGGAATCGTCGTAGACGGAGCGAGAGTTTGTACAGGGGTCATAGAGTTGTCGAGGGTGCCGGTTCGGTGGTGCGGCTGGCTTCAGTGGCCAGTAGACGATGGGACAGGACGCGCATTGCGCCCCATAAACTGCCTGCGCCGTAGCTGAAGTGCAGGCCTGCAAAGGTTGCCGGGAGTAGGACTGCGAGCCGCCAGTTGCCTCGAGTCCATGCCGCCGTAATTGATGCGGCCAGATTCACGGCTGCGTAGGGAGCCAAGGGCAGCAAAGGTGCCCACCATAATTTCGGCACGGTGGTCGCGAGAAGAAGCCCGCAGAGAATGGAGAATACGAACGCGAGCGGCACCAGATGCCGCCAACGCACCGGAATCCGGCCCGCATAGAGGGCTGGCACCAAGGACCATACGCCGTTCATCCAGTTGTGACGGAGATAGGCGCCAAATCCGACCCGTGCGAAATACGTGGTTTCTGCCGAAGGAACCCGCCACAGCATGCCTCCCGCAGCCGCGATCCGCGTGCTCATTTCCATGTCCTGGCTGCGCGCCAGTTTCTCGTGGAACAATCCGATCCGCCGGAAAACATCGCGCCGCCAACAGCAATTGAAGACGGTGTCGACAGCGGTTGGTGCTCCGTTGCCGGCCGTACGGAATTGCGAGTTCCCTACGCCAAAGCGATGGCTGAGCACCACGGGGATCGCGAGCGAAAACAGCCCGGGCGTCTCGGGTTCCGTGTGCATCCTGCCGCCCGCGCCCCAGGCCTCGGGATGTGTTTCGAGGAAGCTCATCAAAATTGGAATATAGTCGGGAGAGATGATGGAGTGCGCATCGATGCGCAAAATGAACTCGCCCCGAGCTTCTTCGATCGCCAGGTTCAAGCCGATTGGTGTGATCTGGGCCGAATTCTCCAGCACCCGGATCCGTGAGTCTTGTGCTGCCGACTCGCTCAGTCGCGTGCGAGTCTCGTCCTGGCTGCAGCCGTCGGCCACCAGAAGTTCCATCCGGTCCGGAGGATAGTTTGAGGCGAGGACCGATTCCAGACACCGTCGAATCGAGACCGCTTCATTGCGGCACGGAATGATGACGGACACAAATGGTTGCATGCTACACGGTCCTCCAGTTCCAGCCTGCGTTCGAATTCCAGCCTAGATGTGTCTTCTTCCCCCTGCCGCGCTTCGGACGGCAGGCCAGAATCAACATCCCGACCGGGATCATTGCTCCTTCAATCACCAAGCCCTTGTAGCCCTCAGGGCCGGCCCGTAACATGGGCGGCAGGCACGCTGCGAACAGCCACGGCGCGACGACGGCGAACAAGCGGAACGGCATGCTGGTTCGTGCTCGAATCCGCCGCTTGGCGTTCATGCTGTAGCTCCATACCAGTCCCATCACAACGGCTCCCAAGACAATGCCCGCGTAGCCAAAATTCAGATACCAGCCTGTTGCATGGTGCAGCGAGTAGCCCTGATTCTGTACTGTCCCGACGCTCTCGCTGTAGTAAAGGTAGATATCCCGTGGCCGGTCTGGCCACAGAATACGAGGAACCGCGGATAGAAACAGAGAATAGATGCTGTAGCCGAACTGCGGCTCTACGTCTTTCGCCAGTACGCCGTACATCGAAAAATGCGCCGCGTAGGCCTCGTTGCTGGACGTTACAAACCGCGCGACTTCGGTTACATCGCCCGCTCGTTCCTCGGTTGTCACCGCTGAGGTCAGGTCGGAGAGCGCAAACGAACGGAAGTAATCGATGCTGAACAGGAACCAGATTCCGAGCCCGAATGCGAGTCCGACTTTCACCCAGTTGGGCCGCCGCTGCGAACCAACGTAGGCCAGCACGCCAGAGATCAACGCGGCCAGCACTTCGTTCTTATTCCCCAACAGGAAGGTGAATACGCACATCCCTCCCAACACCACCAAGTACCCCCACAGTGTGTAGCTGCGCCGAACATTGACGAAATACGTATTCCTGGGTCCTGTGAGCAGCGTGGCCAATCCTATGGCCGCAGGCAGCAATGCGGCTCGATTTAAGACTTGGTGCAGCGTAAACCATTCGCTCGGATTGCGTCTGGTGTACCAGTAGGCCGAGGTGTGGAGTGTCCAGGCCGTACTCAGCTCATCACGGATCAACAGTACGCTACACACGCCAGCCACGAACGTCAGTACTAAGATCGGTTCGTGCCGGAACAGAAGTCGTGGCAGTGGCTGCACTCGCTTCCGGGGAATGGCCAGCAGAATCGTTAACTGCACGGCCACAATAAACGTCCCGTACAAAATCAGGGCCAGCATGTAGTCCGAGTCCAGGAAGATCGGGAACATCTTCGATTCCAGATACTGGTAGAACTTCCCGCTTGCCCCACCAGATTTGTCCACGATGATGGACCAGGCGCCGTACAGCGACCAGTAATATAAAGCGGCAGTCCCGATCACCGTCCCCAGGTCCCGGGTTCGGCGATAGACCGAAAACGCCAACACGCCGATAAGCGCCGTTATCGTAGTGAGAAGCGCGTAATATTCCATGAATGCCTCGTTCGATGCCCGGTTCCACGGGCGATCTCCTGATACAGGCGGGCCAGCTCCGCCGCGATTCTGCCCGCGCAAAACTCGCCCGCGCGGCTGCGTCCGTTAGACCGCTGGCCGGCGTTCAAAACCGTCGTCAGCGCACTTGCCAGATATCGCGGGTCCCTCTTCGTCACCGCAGAGGGCCAGATGTCGCGAAGCCGCTCGGCTACGTCACCCACTGCGACGCTCACGACCGGCAAGTTTGTTGCCAGAGCCTCCTGTACCACCGTCGGGGAGCCCTCCGCATCGCTGGTGACCAATAGGCAGTCGGCTGCGTTCATGAGCAACGGCACGCGGGCGGGCTCCAAGCTGCCAGTCAGAATTTCGAGGTGTACCGCACCCGCCTGCTGGCCTAGCGCCTCCACGGCTGTCCGCGCCAAGTCCAGACGCTTGTTCAATGGATCATGTCCTGCGTTGAACAGGACCACTTTGGACTCTTCCGGCCACCCGAGCGTTTGCCGGGCCTCCCTGCGGTCGATCGGTGCAAAGATCTCTGTGTCGACTCCACTCGGCAGTATGGTGACGCGGCGGCGACGCCACCATAGGCGATCACGCAGGCCGTGACTCACGCAAACGATCCTCTCGGCTCGCAGTGCAGCCATTTGCGACAACACCCTGCCCATGCGTGCTCGGAGTCCATTGCTGCGCGGCACCACGTTCAGATCGCTGCCTCGAAACGTAATCATCACAGGCACGTGTCCGGACAGGAGCACCGAAAACATCGCCGTCACCGTCCCGAAATGTGCATGCACAACGTCTGGCCGGAGGCGCTGCAATGTCTGGCGAAACCGTCGCGCTTCCTGCCACAGCGTTCCTGGAGATGTACGCGATCTCAGATAGAAACACTCCACGGGCATCGCTTCCTGCTCACGCAGTGTCTCCGCTTGCCGACGAGCGAAAACCATCGAACTGCCTCGGTTTTCTCCAGGAATCACGAACAGAACTTTCGGGTTCCCGAGCCCGCTCATCGGAAGCAAGCCTCTCGCAAGGCAGGGATCCCGCAGAATACGCCGAGGCGCGCCAGTTTGGCCCATGCCAGCGGATTCCGAGGATGCTCCCGCAACAGTGCGCCATAGGCCGCCGCGGCCTCGGCATACTGCCCGGCGAGCATCTGATGATCGGCTTGCTTCAAACACGCCCGGTACAGGCCTGAGTCCGAAGCCAGTTCGGAGTCGGCCATTTGCAGCGCCATTGCGGGATCCAACACCTGCGCCTTGTCTCGAGCAGCTGCCAATTTCCGAATGGCCCGGTGTGCACGCAACTGCTCGGTGGCCTTCCGAGCCGAAATCGAACCGCCGACGTAGCGGTAGTGATACAGCGGCTCATTTAGATTCGCTGCGCCACCAGCCTCGGCCAGTCTCCAAAAGAAGTCGTAATCCTGTGAGCACCGAAACGTCTCGCAATATCCGCCCGCCTCAAGCGCCGCTGCTCGGCGAAACATCGTCGATCCGTGGATCATCGGATTCCCGTGTGGGAATGCCGCCAGAACATCTCTCTCGTTCTCCGGTAAATGGGTGCGCCATAATCGACGCCCATTTTCCTGGTGTATCCACGCATTACTGCCGCATACGGCCAGCTCCGGCCGAGCATCCAGAAACCTCACCTGTAGACTGAGGCGTTCCGCGATGCTCCAATCGTCGCCGTCGTGGCGAGCAATGTATTCACTGTCTGCCGCGGCCAGCCCTCGATTCAATGAACCAGTCAGGCCACGGTGAGGCTCCCATAGGATCCGGATGCGGGTGTCCCGCGCACCGTGCTGCTGCAACAGTTCCCGGCTTTCCTCGCTGCTGCCGTCATCGACGATCAAGAGTTCGAAGTCCGCAAGAGTCTGCCTCAGTAAAGACTCGACGGCTTCCGTCAGCATGCCCGCCGGCGGATTGTAGACGCCCATCAGAACCGTAACGCGTTTCACCAACTCGCCTCCCACTTGCGAGCCCAGCAGGCCAATGCGAAAAGTGTCCACAAGCGCTGTCCACTCAGCCCACGTTGCAGTTCCGCTCCGAGCAGAGGGCAGGGTAGCAACTGCGCGAGTTCATCTCGCAGCGGTCCTGCGAGCCAGGTTTCAATCGGGGCGCCGAAACCCTGCTTGCCCCGATTGAGGACCGACGCCGGGAGTTCACTTGCGTACGTTTCACGAAGGAGAATCTTCTTGGCGCGGCCGCGCACGAGATCTCGTTCGTCCAATGTCTGTGACCACTCGAGCACCCGATGGTCCAGAAACGGAGCCCGGCCTTCCACACCCCACGCGGCTAACGCCACATCCATCTTGTAGGTGAGCCCGTTGGCGAGCGGTAGATGCCGGTCACTCCACAGCGCCTGTTTCAAACTCCCGGCACGGCGTTGTTGCAGGAAGGCGTCCGATGTGAGGAAGTGATCCAAGCCCGCCGCGCCATGTCCGTTCAGCAGCTTGGCCCGCTCCCCCGCACGAAACGTTGTCTTCGACTGGATATAGACGGTCGAAGAGCTCTGGCCGTCGCGTAGCCCCACCGTCGCTGCAGCAGCCTTCACCCATTGCTTGGGGGCGATGTATTCGTAGTGCCGGTAACCGCCAAAGGCTTCGTCGCCTCCGTCGCCATCCAGGATCACTTTGTAACGTCCGCTCACCGCGCTCGCCAGCGCCATGCATCCCAGCGCCGAACTATCTGCGAATGGTTCGTCGTAGTTCTCGGCAAACCGGATCAAATCCTCCGGTCCCGGAGGCTTTGCCGGAATCACCTCATGACGCAGTCCCAAGTGCTGCGCGACCTCGCGGGCGTGCGCCACATCAGCGTGGTCCGCTCCGAAGGCGACCGTAAACGTGTGCGGAGCCGAACCAGACTTCTGCATCTCCACTGCAATCGCCGATGAGTCGACGCCCCCGCTCAGCGCGAGCGCAACGGGCACGTCGGCACGCAGTCGCATTCGCACCGCTTCGCCGAACTTCTGTCGCAACTGCTCGCCTCGCGCTGGCTCATCGGTGCGCGGATCTTCCCTGCGTTCCGGAAACCACCACCTTCGAACATCTAGCACGCCTCGCCGCAGGCGCGCATAGTGACCCGGCTGCAGCTTGTACGTATTGCGGAAAATTCCGAGAGGAGCGGGTACGTAACCGAGCCCCAGGTACACGTCCAGCGCTGCCGGCGCGATCGTCGAATAATGAAGCCCCGCGAGCGCTTTCATCTCACTCGTAAACGCGAGCGTCGTGCCGTTCCAGAAGTAGACCAGCGGCTTTTCCCCAACGCGGTCGCGCGCCAGCAACAGCGTGTCTTCCAATCGATCCCACAGCCCAAGCGCAAACATGCCCACTGTGCGCTCCAGCGTCCGTTCGACGCCCCACGCCGCGATCGCCTCCAGCAAGACTTCGGTGTCGGTCTCTGAACGCCACGCAATGCCCGGAAGTTCTGCCCGCAACTCGGAGTAGTTGAAGATCTCGCCGTTCAACGTAATCGTCCAGCGTCCATCGCGCGATGTCATGGGCTGGTGACCTCGTTCAGACAAATCGACAATCGCCAGTCTACGGTGTCCAAAGGCGACATCCGCTCGCAAACGCAACACCCCGCCGCTATCCGGTCCACGGTGCTCCTGTGCGCGGGTGATGCGCTCGGTCCATTCGAACGCCTGCGCGTGCCCGACGACTCCTGCGATTCCACACATGGCTTTAAAGGGGGCTTACGCTCTGGCGTGCACTTTCAAATTGCGGAACTCGGCGGGCCGACCTGCGCCGAATCCATCCATTGCCCAGTTGCCATAGCGGAGCCGGCAGGATTCCGCGCACTGCTTCAGACCAAGCGGTGCATGCCGCATCTCCATGACCGGTCCGCATGCGGACCCACGCCGTTAGCAGCAGCCTCAACCGGACATTCGTTCGCCACAAACGTGTCCAGGTCCAGCGAACGATCGGTTCGGTGGGAAATAGCCGGCCGATTGCCCCTTCGACGATCCCGCAAATTTCGCGTTGCATCTTGGCACTGCCTAGCCGGTTGCTCCAGTTGCCAGGATGTCTCCGGTTCACCACCCCGTGTCGCGCCAGCATCGCCGTCGGGAAACGCTCCACTGCGCGCACGAACCAGTCGGTATCGGCTAACGAGTAGCGTGGGTCGAAAGGACCCACCTTTTCCCACACCGCTCGCCGCATCACGATGGTCGACGGATGGAACGGCCAGTCGTAGTAGCGCACCAAGTAGGTGAGCAGGCTGTCTTTGTCCAGCACCATCGTGCGCTCGAAGCGTAGCGGTCGCTCCGTGCGCGTGCATCCTTGAGAAGTTTCGATAGAGTCAATAAACCCGGAATGCACTAGTCCGATCCCCGGGTGCTCGTCCAAATACTTCACTGCCGTTTCCAGGTGATCCGGAAGGAACCGATCATCGTCGGAGCACCAGGCGATGTACTCGCCCCTCGTCTGCTGAATTGCGAAATTCCAGTTGCCCACTCCTCCCGTGTTGATCTCGTGGCGGAAAGCCCGGACTCGGGAGGCGTCCGCGGCCGTCTCTGTCAGCATTTCCCAAGTGCCATCGCTCGATGCATCATCCGCGACACACACTTCGAGTGGTGCATGCGTCTGCGCCAGTGCTGCATCAATGGCTTCGCGGACCATGGTTCGCCGGTTATACGTTGCGATGGCAACCGATACGGTCGACTTTCTCATGTCGTCTCCCAATACAGTGCCGTGGTGCCCGCGACAACGGCTAACCCGGCCAACCAAGCTCCGATGGTTCGGAGATCAGGCCGAAACTCACGTCGTGCTATCAGCCAACCAAGGCAGAACAGCAGATGTGCCGCATACATCGCGATGAACGCCATGGCGGCGCTATCCGCTGCCGGGTTCCGGAAACGGAAGACCCAGGCTGCCGCGGCGAAGACCCCATAGGCCACGAGGTCTGCTGTCAGGAACGCGCCCATGTTTGCCGATGCGATCATCGGAATCGAAAGAATCCAGCTGGTGATGCGCAGGTAGTCGCCGGCGAGCGTCCAGCGGAGATACCGGCTGGCCTGCCGAAACTCGATCGAGTACAACAGCGCCACGACCTCATGTCTCCAGACGGTCAACCCGGCGATCAACGCGGCGCCACCGATGGCCGAGATCGTGAGCACTCGGCAAATTTCAGGGGACCGACCTTCCCGCGTAGTTCGTGAGAGTGCGGGTAGATAGTGAGCCTGTAGGGAAGCCAGCACCAGTCCGGCCTGATTCATGCTGATCGCCCAGGCGGCATCGAAGCTCCCGCCAGTGCTCATGCCCTCGGTCCGCAAGATCTGCGCTCGGACGGTCATCATCACCCATGAAGAGACCGTGCCACTGAGCAGCAGCGATCCGGAGATCGCCCCAAACCTTCGCGCCGCTCCCGTGGACCACCATCGTCCGGAGCCCGTCAGCCAATCCAAACGCGATGCAGAGCTTCTCAATGAAATTAACGCCGCAGCAGCCGCCAGGGTGGACGCCACACCCAGCAACATGGCGAACCAGACTGGGCCGCTCGCCGCCACAGCTCGCGCGGAAGGGTACGCCAGCAGAGCCATGCTGGCCGGAGCTGCCAGTTGCAGCTTCGCCAAGTTGCGGATGGCTCCTGTTGCGTTGAGCAGAGCCGTCAGGAAGACGTACGCGGTGCCAACCCAGATCGCTGGCACCATGGCCCGGATTAATTCTCCGCCGCCGCTGCCCAGCCCCACTTGGATCGACACCGCTTCGGGAGCGGCGCAGAGTGCCAGTGTTACCAACAACGTCGCAGTGGCCATCAAGAGGAAGGTAGTGCGAACGTACTCTCGCCGATGCTCACCATCGAGGGCGCTTGCACCCTGCACCAGCCCGGTTTGCCCGTTCAAACTCGTCGCCACCGTCGCGGTCTGTCGTAACTGCTGCAACGATCCGAGCACTGCCATTTGCGCTGGCCCCAACATCACCGCAATCATCTTGGTAGACAGCAGACTCAGTAACCCGCTAGCGAACGCCGACCCGCCCGTGAGCGTCATCGCCCGGAGTGTCGTCTTCCACGGCACCGGGAGCCCGTGCATACGAGCGGCTAGTGCAGCCACGCCATGCTCCGGCTGTCCTTGCCGTCCTCACTCGGGGAACGTTCCCACTCCCGATATCGCTCTTCGATCAACCCGAGGAGCCCCTGCCTTTCCAACTCCGCCTCCAATAATCGGAACCCGGTCTCCCCGGTGAAGTGGACGCTATCCGAATACACGGTGCCGGGTGTCTTGGCAAATGTCTCGGTGAGATCCAGTAATCGTCCGCCGGAGCGAGATGCCCACACCGCGGTAGTCGTTCGCATCTGCGCGTAGAGACTGTGAGCATACTCGGTCGTTGTCTGCGCGTCATGTGGACGTCTATCCTCCCACTGCGCCCGTTCCTCCGGGCTCCACGACTTCGCGTAGTGCAGCGACGGCTGCAGCAAGAGCGCGTAGGTGCCGCCCTGCGCCTCCGTCAACCTGCGTGTGACCTCTGTCATGTATAAGTACGATTCAAAGATGGAGTGGGGCGCAACTTGTCTAGTCTCTCCGGGTCGTTGTTCTACTGTTGGCCCCAGCCAATTGCGGTGGATCCGATCTGAAACCCGCTTTACCGCCAAGTGTTCGAACCATGAATGATGTCCCTCAAAAAGTGCCTGCATTTCCCGGTTGTGATGAGGCAGGTTGGCCGCTGGATCGTCACCCAAGGGGCGGGGATGTAGCAGGTCATTAGCGCCATTAAAGGACAGGACCACTTGCGGATGCAGCGGCAGCCCGTATTGCAGGAAGATCGCTAGTTCCTGCCCCGACGCGGTGCCGCCCTGACACAGATTCACCACCGCAGTTTGCACTAAGCCCACTCGGTGCAATGCTTCTTCCAACTGCTCGGATACCGGCTTCCCGGGGTGCGTTCCTACGCCGAGGCACACCGACCCACCAAGGAATTCAATTAGGAACTTCCCTCGATAGGAGTCGAGCTCTTTCGCCCGGAATCCCTCGCGGTTCAATTCGAACGGAGCCGATTTCATGCGCAACATCCGATACGGTGCATAATCGAAGCTCACGTCTTCGACTTCTGGTCGCATCCACTCGACCCACTCCGACCCGGCCTCCACCCCCACCGCCAGCAGCACGACTAGCGCCGCAACCTGCCACAACCGGTTCATTACGCGACCCTCGCTCTGGCGGCCTGTCCGTAGTAACCCCGATACCAGTCCGCGAATCGAGCCACGCCTTCTTCCACCGGAGTTGCTGGACGGAACCCCGTGTAGTCCCAAAAGTCATCGACATGGGCATGCGTCGCCGGCACATCCCCGGGTTGCATCGGCATGTACCGATGCCTGGCGCGCTTACCCAGGCTCCGCTCCATCGACCGCACGAACACCATCAGGTTCACCGGCTGGCAGTTTCCGACGTTATAGATGCGGTGTCCCGACGTCGGGCGGTCCACCACGCGCACGACGCCTTCGACGATGTCGTCGATATAGGTGAAGTCACGCGACATGCGACCGTAGTTGTAAATGTCGATCTGGCCGCCGCGTTCAATGGCTTCCGCGAAGCGGAACGGAGCCATGTCCGGACGTCCCCAGGGTCCATAGACGGTGAAAAAACGCAGCCCCGTAGCAGCGAGTCCAAACAAATGCGTGTAACACTGCGCCATCAGTTCGTTGGCCCGCTTGGTTGCTGCGTAAAGCGATACCGGCAAGTCCACCGGATCCCCGACCGCGAAGGGCATTTTCGTGTTCCCTCCGTACACCGAGCTCGAAGACGCATAAATCAAGCGGGGAATCTTCTGGTGACGCAACCCTTCGAGCACGTTCAAGAACCCAGTGATGTTCGACGACATGTAGGCGTGCGGATTGTCGAGCGAGTAGCGCACTCCCGCCTGGGCCGCCAGATGTAACACGAGGTCCACTGGCTCACGAGCGAAGATTGCACTGGTTGAGGCCGTGCTTGCGAGGTCTGCCTCGATGAACTGAAACCGCGGATGGGCCGTCAGCCTAGCCAGACGAGCCCGCTTCAAACTCGGGTCGTAATATGCGTTGAGGTTGTCGATCCCGATGACACGGCGTCCCTGTCCCAACAACCGCTGTGCGGCGTGGTAGCCGATGAACCCGGCTGCTCCCGTCAGTAGAATCGTCATGCGACCTTCTCCACCCACCAGTTCCCTAGGGCTAGGCGCTCGAGTCCGCTTCGGAGCAAGACATCGATCGCGTCGTTAGCTCTGTCCACAATTGGTTCGCCGTGCAGATTGAAGCTCGTGTTCAATACGATGCCCTCGCCCGTGAGATCCTCGTACTGTTCGAGCAAGCGGTGATACGCCGGATTGTGAGACGCCGTGACCTCTTGCGCGCGCGTCGTGAAGTCATAGGGATGTAGTGCAGCCACGAACTTTCCGGCTTGCTCCGCCTTGCCCCGAAACGCATACATCATGTATGGCGAAGCGACGTTCTTGGCTTTCGTGTAATAACGCGAGCCTCGTTCGGCCAGGACCGACGGGGCAAACGGCATCCAGAAGTCCCGGCTCTTGATTGCTTCGTTGATCACCCGGACGACGTCTGCGCGACCGGCGGGCGCCAGGATGGATCGATTGCCGAGCGCACGCGCACCGAACTCAGCTGGCCCTTTCGCCCGCGCGACGATCTGACCCGAGGCCAACGCTTCCGCCGTGGTGCGCTCAATGTCGGTCCGCCAGGAGAACCGTAGCTTGGCTCCTGATCGGGCCGCTGTTTCGAGAGCGTTCTGGGCCTCTCCATCCGTGATGGGGTCCCCGAAATACAGACCTTGCAGTGGAGCTACAACTTGGCCAGCACGTGCGGCCTGCCAGCAGGCGGCCCCGATGCTGTTCGACTCGTCGCCACACGACGGGAAGACGTACATGTCCTCCACCTCATCCAGTTCGAGCAGTGCCAGATTCGCCTTCACGTTCATGAAGACCCCGCCCCCGCACGCGATTCTGTGAATCCCGGTCTCCCGGATCGCCCGCCGGACCCATTGCGTCAGTATGCTCTCTACAAACGCCTGCGATCCGGCAGCAACATAGTCGAACCGCTGCCCCTGCAACCCCTTCGCCAAGTACCCGTAAGCCGAATACATCGAAGGAACACCAGCTTTACGACTCCACGCCATCGGCTGCGTGAACTCGAACATATCCTCGAACTGGCGCGCGATGTCCTGTGATGCTCGAGCCGAACTCGCATACGGAGCCAGGCCCATCACCTTGTACTCATGCTCCAACGGGACCATGCCGAGGTGCCGCGTGACCAGTGAGTATAGGCGCCCGATAGAGTCGTGTTCGCTTACTTCGGCGATGCGCGTTAGCTTGGATCCCTCGCCGATGCTAACCGTCGCGGCGACTCGGTCGCCCGAGCCGTCGCACGTCAGCACTAACGTCTGTTCCGGGAAACTGCCAGCGTTCTTGCGCCAAGGTGCCGTGTAGTACGCCGCAGCGGCGTGCGCGGTGTGATGCTCCACCTCAGTCATCGAGCCGGCATCCAGCCCTGCTTGCATCAAGGCGTCGCGACGCGCCTCCGCCTTGTGATTCTGGTACGCCCGGTCGACGAACGTATTCTTCAGCGGCTGCTTCAGTCGCGAACGCCAGCTCGCCGACTGTTCGTAATCCCGCATCACCGTTTTGCGATCCCACTGGCGGTAGTTCATGTAGCGGCCGTTGAGCGCAACCTCAACCGTGTCTGCAGAGCCAGCCCGTTCGAGTGCCATTCGCAGGGTCCGCGACGGTGCGTCGCCTTGATTTTTGATGCGTGAGAGCCGTTCCTCTTGCATCGCAAACTCCAGCTTGCCGTTTGCTACCAAGGCAACGGAAGCATTATGTCCGTCATGCACGCCGAGGAAGACTTGCTTCGGCGATGTTTGCATCCGGGGAGCCGTACTCATGCGCCGGCCTCCTTTACCTTCGGCTCCTTAGGCGTGTTGTAATACGCGCGATAGTTGCCGTAGTAGTAGTAGCTCTCGCTCAGCTCCTTGTGGACCTCATTCAGCACCAGTCCGACCACCTTCGCCCGTAGCCGGTTCAGCGTCGCGAGCACTGTCGCCACTGATTTGCGACTGGTTTGTCCCGCGCGGGCCACAATGATCACGCCATCCACGGCGGTCGCCATTTGCAGCGGTTCCGCGAACCCCAGCAGAGGAGGCGCATCCAGGATCACCAGGTCGTACTCGGTGACTGCGGACTCCAGTAGCTCCACTATTCCGCGCCCGACCAGATCCCCAGCCTT
>CANIIC010000001.1 GCA_947467395.1 Bryobacterales bacterium | reverse complement strand
TGGTTGTATCGCGCGCTCCATGAAACGGGCTTCGCGACGCAGGCTGAAAGCACTTCGCGCGACGATGGCCTGCAGCTCACGGGAGCTTACATCGGCGCGGCCGGACGCTGTGCGCCGCCCGACAACAAGCCTGCGCGTGAAGAACTCGCACGCTGTCGCGAATACTTGGAACGCGAGCTCGATCTGTTGCGCGAAGTAGACGTGGTCGTCGCGCTCGGAGCGATCGCGTTTCAGACGTACCTCGCTATTCTGCGCGACCGCGAAGTCATTCAGCGCGTCGGCGCCTTCAAGTTCTCGCACGGTTGCGAGTATCGAACGTACCTCGATGGGCCGGTGCTGATCGGGAGTTACCATCCCAGCCAGCAGAACACCTCCACTGGAAAACTCACGCGCGAGATGCTGCACGCAGTGTTCGCCCGGGCCCGCGCGTTATCCTGACCCCATGCGCCAACGCTTGGAACGCTACTTCGAGTTTGAGCAGCTCGGCACCACTTGGCGCACGGAGCTGCTCGCCGGCGCGACCACGTTCTTCACGATGGCTTACATCATCTTCGTGAATCCATCGATCCTGCGCGACGCGGGCATGCCGTTCCAAGCCGTGCTGGCCGCTACCTGCGCGTGCGCCGCGGTCGGCTCAATCCTGATGGGCGTTGTGGCTCGATACCCGCTCGCGCTTGCACCGGGCATGGGTTTGAACGCGTACTTCACGTACACGGTGGTCGTGGGCATGGACGTGCCGTGGCAGACGGCACTGGGTGCGGTGTTTCTCTCGGGGGTCGCATTTCTCATCCTGACGCTGGTGGGAGCATCGCGCGTGATCGTCGAATCCATCCCGCAGGAACTCTACGCCGCGGTCGCCGCGGGCATCGGCCTGTTCATCGCGATGTTGGGGTTGAAGAACGCTGGCTTGATCGTGGCGAGCCCCGCGACGCTGGTGCAGCTCGGTAATCTGCGCGAGCCGCACACACTGCTCGCAATCCTCGGTCTATTCCTCACGGCAGCCCTGCAAGTGCGCGGCGTGAAGGCCTCCATGATTGTGGGGGTCTTAGCAACGACCGCCGTTGGAGCGATGACAGGGCTGGTGCATTGGCAACCGCAGACGTATGGCTTCGCGGATTTAGGCGCGACCTTCGGCCAGCTGGATATCGCAGCCGCGTCGAAGCTCGGCTTGCTTGACGTGGTCTTCGTCTTTTTGTTTGTGGATATTTTCGACAACGTCGGGACGCTGGTGGGTGTGACGAAAAAGGCTGGGCTGATTGATTCCTCACAGCAGATCCCTCGCATCAAGCGCATCCTGATCGCTGATTCCGCAGCCACCATGGTGGGCGCCATCGCAGGCACCTCGACGGTTACCAGCTACATCGAAAGCGCAGCAGGGGTGGTCGCGGGAGGACGCAGTGGCGTCACGGCGATTGTCACAGGCTTGCTCTTCTTGGTCGCGCTCTTCGTTGCACCCTTGGTGGGCGCGGTCCCCGCTGCAGCCACCGCACCCACGTTGATTGTGGTGGGCTCGCTCATGATGTCGCATGTCGGAGAGATCCCGTGGAGCAACACCGCCGTCGCGATCCCCGCGTTCCTGACGATCCTCACCATCCCTCTAACCGCCAGCATCGCGACGGGACTTTCCATTGGTTTCACTACATACGCGCTCCTCAAACTCGCGCGCGGCGATGTGCGCAAATCCGACTGGTTGGTCTACCTGCTTGCCGCGATCTTCATCGCGCGCTTCGTGTATCTGAGCGGCTCGTAATCGTCACGATATGCTGTCCTCGCGGCAGCTTCAGCATCGTGCCGGACAGCGCCCCGGGTGCCGCATCGCCATCGATCTCCACGCGCGCTGGCTCGCGATCCAGCAACGCTAATGCTCGCGCTGAACTTTGATACACGAACTCAATTCCCGTCGGCAAAGTCGTAGCTGATTTCAGGTCTGCATTGAGGTCGGTGACGCGCAATAGTGGCTCCTGTGCCGTAGCCTGCAACGCATGTGTCCCCGGCGGTAGCCACACTGTATGCGCGCCGCGAACCGGCCACGGACGCCCATCCACTAACACCGCTCCCGCCCAGTCGAGTCCGACACCGCGCGGGGAGGTGATTACCCACTTGCCGCTCGTATTCTCTGCGCGCTCTACGATGACTCCAGATGCGCTCAGGAGCGGCAGATCTGCGGCAGCAATGGAGTTCTCGAAATACAACGCGACGCGAGGGAACGCCCCCGACGCCGCATGCACCAATTGGAACAGCTCCAGTCCGGTCTGCTGCTTGGTCGGGTACACGTCCTGATATCGCTCGACGATGTTGATGTCCACCGCCAACTTCTCCGGCCTCGGGGTCACGTCCTTGTAGCGAGCCGCAATCTGCGGGTAGCGCTGCGGGCCCAAGCTCCAGGTTGTGGCGGGATCCTCCACCAGGAACGTGAAATCGTGCGTATCCAGCAGAGGCAGCGTCTTCGATGTATCGGCCCCGATCTTCGCGCGCATGCTGGTGTCGAGCCGATCATCCACGTGCGTCAGCGTCAGATCCAACCACGGCTTCGTCTTGCGAATCGTCTCAATCTCTCCGATCCACTCTGTCTGCTGCTTGCGGGCGAGCTCGGCGCGAAAATTGAGAAACGCATCCAGCGACTCCGCCGAGCGTGAATAGTGATGCGGCGAGTCAACGGAGAACACATCCACCGGATCGTAGCCGGAAGCGCTCGCGAACTCCGCGCGCACATCGCGATTGAACGGCGTGAAGCGCGCCAGATTCTCGTGGCCTTCCAGCGATTCAAAGTACAACTCAGCCAAATTGATTCCGTCCCAATCGAAGTGCGTCGTGAGATCGCGCAGTCCCTTCGAAACCTCGCGAAACGCGTCGCGATTCGTCAGGTTCATCAACTTGCGCCAATCCAGCTGCGCGTCCTGCCCGATGGCCGTCTTCTCGCGCCATTCGGGATGCTGCTCCCAGAACCGCTCACTCACGTGCGGCAACTCCACCCACGCATACACCTGAATCGCGTTACGATGACAGGCTTCGATGAGTTGCTCCAGGTACGCATCTGCCTCCGGATCACGTTCCCAGTAATGCCACGCGGCGACATGCAGTGCGGAGATCCCAGCAGCCCGCCAGCGCGGCGCGAAGTAATCGAGATCTACATGTGCCCGATACGCCGAATCGAAAAACGCCCACAAGCGCGCCGAGCGAAACGGTAGAGCGAGGCCCAGATCGGTCAGCGCCTGCGGCAAGTACGGATAGCGGCTGTATCCGCGAGCGCCCAGCGGCGTCGCGAGCCACAACACCGCGCCTGCATCCACCCGAAATCCCGCTAGCACAGGAGCCTGCCCCCACTTCTCCCGCGCGAACACCGTCGCCTGCGCTGGCACATCGAAACGAGCCGCAGACACCGCTTCCTCCCACACGATCGCGAGCTTCGGTGCGCGCGCATCCACGATGGACCGCATCGACACTTGCTTCGCCGTGGCACGAATTCCGAACGAAGCGGCCACCGGCGAATCGCCTTCGAGAATCAGAATCGTCCCGCGCGACAAACGCGAGCGATATTCGCCCGTCGCGCCTGCCCCCAACACGACAACGTCCGCACTTCCCTGCTTCGCCTCATGCAGCCCGAGTGATTCCAGCGCCTCCGTCCACGCCGATCGCTCCGTGCCGTTTACCTGAAATGAAAAAGACGCCGCGAGGACGTGACTCGAGGTCAGCCCCGCGGCGCATACGAGGAGAACAAACCGATTAACGAGAGAACGCATACCAGATCCCGATTCGAAGGTCGTTGTAGTTGGGCCGATACGGATTGCCCAGATTGCGCAAGTAAGCACCACGCAGGAAGTTCACCGAAAACTGCAACGCATCCCAGCGCCAACGCACACCTGGGCCCGTCTCGGCCGTGTTCGCCCAATACTGGCGCTTCGCGTCCATGGTCGCGTTCCAGTTCCAATACACATCGATCGACTCGCCCAACCGCCGCCCCGTGCGATTCTGCGAATACAGCAGTGTGTCGTTTCCGAAGCGGCTCACGAACAACACATCATCGGTCGTCTCCGCGAACAATCGCCGATGCGTGATCGCTCTTGCGTACGAAAATCCTCCGCGAAGATCGCGCTTGACCGATCCGCCCGAATACGGCAGCGCAACGCCTGCTTCAAACCACGCGAAGGCTCCGTGCTTCACCGGCGTTGCGACGCCCGTCGCTGTGATGATGCTGCGCTCCGATAAAGACTGCGGACCCATGCCGACGATCGGCCGGACTGATCCCCGCAAGTCACCGATGAAACGCACACTCAGGTACGGCTTGATCGCCAAGCCTGGCACCTTCAACTCCGCCTTGGCCTGCGCGTACGCGAACGTATCGCGCCACCGCGTTGAAATCATCGGGAACGCCCACACCGTGGTGTGCCACCGCCGCAGTCCTGATGCCAAATTGCGATACGCTTGCGATGCCTCGGTTGCGATGGATGCGTCGGGGCTCTTCC
Source organism: Bryobacterales bacterium (assembly GCA_947467395.1). Classification (GTDB taxonomy): domain Bacteria; phylum Acidobacteriota; class Terriglobia; order Bryobacterales; family Bryobacteraceae; genus Palsa-187. The sequence goes on along the minus strand of CANIIC010000001.1, from coordinate 60,746 downwards.
GCGCCAAGTCGAACCACCGCACCGCTTCCCGATCCTGCTTCAGGATGTTGTATGTCCAGCCGAGCTTCAGCATCACGCCAAAATCAGCCGGGTCCGTCTCATACGCCGACCGTAAGTAACGAACGGCATCGTTCAAGTAGCCCTTCTCAAAACTGCGCTCTGCCATGGCCTTCGCATCCGGCCCAGGCTCATCGTGCTCCAACAAGATGGGCTGCACCGTCGCAGGCCGCGCAGGCGCGCGCTCCGGCAACTTCTGGAACTCGCGCGACGCCGCATCGCGATTCCCCATTTCCTGATGTAGGTACGCCAGCTCGCGACGCAGTTCCTCATTCGCCGGATCCAGTTGCAGCGCGCTCTCGAATTCGTAGACGTACGGATACCGCGCGGGCAAGAGTTCCCGCGCTTGTTCCGCGACCCGAGCCTCCGCCCCGCGCGATGCCGCCAGTAACGCCGTGATCGATTGCTCGGTCTTGCCCTGCGCCTTCAGCACTCGGCCCAAGTCGAGCAACAAATCCCGACGTCCCGTGCGCAATCGCCACGCGAGCTCAAAGTGCTCCGCTGCCAGCGCTAGCTCCTCGCGCTGCTCGGCCAGCCGAGCCAGCTCCTCATGCGCGCTGAAGTTTTCCGGAGCCGCGCGCAAGACCTGCTGCCACCGTGCGATCCCGTCGCGCAGCGGTTTATCGACGTTCTCAAATGCCTGCGCCGCCGTCGCATCACCCTTCTTGCGCAAGCGGTCGAACACCCGCCGGGCCGCGACCGGCTCCTTGGTTTCGTAACACAGGAACGCGTACTCCAGCGCGACGTGATCGTCGGCCGGGTCCAGGCGCATCGCCTCGGCGAACTGCTCGCGAGCCGCAACTGTCTCGCCCACCTTCAGCAGCGTGTAGGCTAGATCTTTGTGAATCGACGCGCGCGCCGGGGCCGCGGTGATCGCCTGCTGGAACCCCGCGATCGCTTGTTCGTAATGTTTGTCGCGTAGTGCCGCGTATGCGCGGTCGAGAGGTTCATAGGCCGGGTCTTGAGCCTGCGCACACACCATCCCGGCCGTCAGAAGAAGCGGAATCCAGAGTCTGATCATACGGGGTACTGAGTTACAGTGCCCCGCGCCGCTCCAGATTCTCCGGGAAAATTACTTCTTGAGGGTGATCTTCAGTTCCGCCCCGTACAGCATGGTGCGATCGTTATCGACGGCCGCCCACTTCAGCAGCGTCTTTACATCGCGAGCCACCGGTCCGTTGTACACGTCCCGGCCATTCGCCACTACTTGCACCGGCTTCGAAAAATCGAACTCATCGGGCGAAAGCAACAGTGTGAACGCCGTTACTCCGCGCGTGGTCGCCTCCACCACGTTGCCCTTGCGCACGAGATCCACGCGACCTGGATTCTTCGCCCGGTTGAAGATGGCGCCGCCGGTGTAGTCGTAGAGGCCCTTCTCCGAGGATGGAACGTCGTTCAGATCCTGCAGAATCGCGCGCTCACCCGGCAGCGTGCCGAACGCATCGAGCACCAGCCAGTGGGCGCGCCCGTGCGCCGCATCGCTCGCTTCCCACGTCAGTTTGTCTGGATGCGGATCGCGCGGATGCCCCGCGACGAACGCCTCGAACGGACCCTTCATCTCCGGCCACCAGCGCGTGTTGTGCTCGCCTTCGGGTTGCGGATGATACTCGATCTGCACGCCGTTCTTCATGAGGTAGCGCGTATACGGCTCGGTTACACTCGTCGGATACAGCCGATCCTTGCCACCGTTGATTACGAACAACGGCTTGTTGCGGAGGTTGTTTGGGTACATCTTGCCGTCATCGATCTCCGAGTTGCTCAGCACCGCGATGAAGCCGTTCAAGATCTCGAAACTCGCATAGGGAGTGGTGTCGCGCATCGAGACGAAGTACCCGCCCGTGCCGCCGTCCGATACACCAGCCACCACCACGTGATTCTCGTCGACGTTGTAATTCCGCTTCAGCGCATCCACGATCGCCGCCAGATTCAGCACCTGATCGTTGCCCCACCACGGTTGCGTATCCCACGCATACGGCAGCACGTAGATCTGTTCGGCCCCCGCCAACTGCCCGATCTCGCCTGTGCCGCGTGGCTGATTGTCCACGCGTCCGCCCACGCCTCCGTGCAGCTGAAATCGCACTTGGTAGCGCTTCGCTGGATCGTAGTTTGGAGGCACGTTGACGGAGAAGAAGTGCTCCACGCCATCGGAGGTGCGATTCTTCATCTGCACCACGTCACTCTTCTGTGGCCCGTAGCTGCGCCCCGCCTTCAACCGCCGCAGGGCCTCGTCGAAGCTGACCTTGGCCTTCTCGATCTCACTCGCAGCCTTCGCCGCCGAGCTCGGCGAATCGGCAGACCAGAACTTCTGGAACGCCGCCTCCACGCTTTGGCCCGCGCAGGAACTCACCGCGAGGATCGAAACAACCGCCAAGTGCCCCAATTTCATGAGCACAAGTATAAAAGAAAACGCCGGCGGACCCGAAGGCCAGCCGGCGTTTGGTTCTACTTGTGAGTTGCTTAGAACGTGATGCGACCCACCAGCACACCGCTCCTGGGAGAGATGTTCACAATCGCAGCCGTGGTACCACCGGTCTGCGTCGTGCGGTCGATGAAGCCGAAACCGCCGTTCGTCGTGCCGTTCGCGTTCCGCGTTTGCGCCTGGTTCGCGTTGCCGCTCACCGGGTTGTTCACCACCCAACGATTGAAGATGTTGGTGAACTCCGCGCGCACGTTCAGCGTGATGCCTTCCTTCAAGCGGAACGTACGGCCAACGTTCAAGTTCTCGTTGGGACGGCGCTGCTTACGGAAGTCCGTGTAGTACGCGGTGGAGCTGCCGAACTGGCCGGCCGCCGGATCCGACCACGCCTTCGGGTTCAGCACGAAGGTGGTCGATGGATCGAAGCAATGGCAGTTCAGGTCGGCGGTGAACAGCGGCTCACCGGCCACGCGATTGGCGAATGTGCCCTGGAACAACTGGTTGCTCAAGTTGTTATTCGCCGTCGGCACCGGCAGCGGCAGACCGCTTCCGTATGCCAGGTACGTGCCGATGCTCCAGTCACGCGTCAACCACTTGACCACCTTCTGGTCCATGGCCGCCGGCGTCAGATACGTTGCCGCAATGTTGAAGAGGAACGGCTGATCGTGCAGCGAGAGGTACTTATTGTTGTTGCGGTTGAACACGTCGTTGGTAACGACGTTACCCGTGGAACCCGGGTTCGGGTCACGTTCGGCACCCAACTGCAAGCTGCGCGACCAAGTAAAGGTGCCCGTCAGGCTCAGGCCGTGCGACAAGCGCTGTGTGGCTTTCGCCTGCAGCGAGTCATACCAGGTCTTGCCCAGCGGATCCCAGTAGGTCTGGATCGTGGTGAACTGCGGGAACGCGCGCAACGACTGCGCGACGGTCTGGCCGGTCGAGAAACCCGAATATGGCAGACGTGTGTTGAAGCCGCGCGCCGTGGCCGCAGCCGAAGACAGCGTCGACGTCAGCAGAGTGCGATCTGCGGCATTGCTGAAGTCGAGGCCCGCACTCTGCAACATCGCCGGAGTCAGCGCGTTCAGGTTCAGCAGAGCCGGTGCATTCCACCACACGCCGCGATTGGCGACGTAGCTGGCTTCGATCACCAGGTCCCGCGTGACTTCACGCTGGATGCCGATGCTCCACTGATACTGGCGGGCCGGACGGCCCGCGTTCTGATCCAACCGCGGAGCCGGCATTGCAGCCGGAGCCGACGTGCGGGTCAACGGGAACAGGCCAGGGTTCGTGTTCGGCCACGCCACCGGGCGGAAGCTGGTCGGGATGCCTACGGCCAACGTGGTGATCGGATCGCCGAACTGGCTGGTGGTGAAGTTGTTGGTCGAGTTAGCCAAGCCACCACCCGCGTTGTTGTTCGGTGCTGTACCGTTGTACACCACACCGAAGCCCGCGCGAACCACCGTCTTCGAATCCAACTGATAAGACACACCCAAACGCGGACCGAACGCCAGCGGGTAGTTCTTTGCCAACTTGCCCAACGTGTCGGTCTGATCGAAGATCACGCCGCCGTTGCGGCCCACCGTCGGGTTCACGACGTTTTCAGAGAACCACGGAATGCGGTTGTACTGTTCCTGCAGGTAGGTGGAATAGTCGTAGCGCAGGCCGTAATCCAGCGTCAGCTTGCGCGTCAGCTTCCACGTGTCCTGCACGAAGATGCCCAGCTGCTTCTTGCCCAGGCGCGGCGTCACCGGGTTGCCGATGGTGCCGTTGTTCACCTGACCCAGCAGGAAGCTGGCGTACGGGAAGCCCGACGTGGTGCCGGAAATCAGGTTGCCGTTCCAGTAAGGCTGCGCCGTCTGCGCGTAGCTGAATCCATACGCGCCGCCCGCCGTGCCGAAGTTCTTCGCGGGGTATCCTTCCAGGCGAAGTTCCGCGCCGTACTTGAAGCTGTGGTTGCCGCGAACGTCCGTCAAGCTGGCGTTGAAGGTCGGCTTTTGCGTGTAGTTGTGCGTATCAGACTGTGAGCCGAAGTTCTTCATGCCACCCGTGCCGCCGCCGAATGTCAGGCCGCTGAAGGTCGGGAAGAACTTGTTGATGATACCGCCCTTGAGGCCGATCTCTTTTTCGACGTCGTAGTTGCGCACCGTACCGTCGGTGTTCACCGAAGGCACGCCTTGATCCACACTCTGGTAACCGATGCCCAAGTGCAGCAGCATGGTCGGCGTCAGGGTGCGGTCGTAGTTCAAACGCGACACATAGGACGGGATGAACGTGCCGATCGCCGACGTGATCGGGTCCGGCAAACCGTCGGCGTTGCCGAGGCCCGGAGCGATCGCACTGGACGTGTTGGTCTTCGACCAGTAGAAGGAGATTTTATCCTTCGAGCCGATGTTCTGGTCAATTTTGATTGCCGGAATGTGCGTCACGCGGTCCGCCTTGTAAGTCGGCAGGTAGTTCAGCGTGAGGCTGTTCGCGTTCGGCCCGAGAGGCAGCGGGATCAGATTCTGGATCTTCGCCGCAACCGGGTCGAAGCGCGCCACCGGAATCTGGTTGCCGGCAAACGCATCGCGCAAGCGAACGCCGCTCACCGTCTGGGTCGAGTTCGGGTCAAATACCTGCCCTTCCAGAATCGAGTTTCCACGAGGATCGGCAAACGCCGCCGTGCAAGCCGCTGACGGGCACAGAGTGCGGCCGGTCAGGGCGCGAGTGAAGTCGCCGGTGCGGTACGCAGCGGCCGGAACCGTCTGCGACGTTGTGTTCTGCAGCGTGAATTCGCGGAACTCTTCCCAGTTGAAGAAGAAGAACGTCTTGTCATGGCCATCGTAGATTTTCGGGATCAACACCGGTCCACCGATGGTGAAGCCGTAATCCTGACGGCGAGCGCGAGTCTTGATCTTGCCGCCCGATCCGTTATCGGTGAACGGCTGCGCCGCGTTCAGCGCTTCGTTCACCAGGTAGTCATAGCCGGTGCCGTGGAACTTGTTGGTGCCGGACTTCATCGTCACGTTGAAGAAGCCGCCGCCCACCTGGCCGTATTCGGCCGCGAAGTTCGACGTCTGCACCGTGATTTCCTGAATCGCGTCCACCGACGGCTGCGATTGCGCCGGCGTGCCGGGCGTGCCGCTGTTGGTTGCGTCCAGGCCTTCAATACGCAGCGACTGCGTATTGTCCGGAGCCCCGTTCACGCGCACTTCCGAGTTCGCCGTATAGTAAGCGCCCGGAATCAGGCTCAACACCGCGTTCGGGTTGCGAATGCCGGACGATCCTGCCTGACCCGCCCCGATACCCAGCACCGGCAGCGTGTTCAAGCGATCCGACGTCACGTTGTGGCTGAGTTCGCCGCTTTCCGTCTTCAGCAACGGAGCCGCATCGCTCACCGTGACCGACTCGGTCGCATTGCCCAACTCCAGAGCCACGTCAATACGCACGGTTGCCGCGACGGCAATCGTAAGGCCAGTGCGGGTGTACGTCTTGAAGCCCGATACCGTCACGTTCAATTCATACGTGCCGGCCGGCAGGCCCGGCAGCGTGTAGTTGCCGGTGGTCGTGGATGCGATTTGATACGTCGCACCCGTTTCTGAGTTCTTAACCACGATTGGTGCGTTGGGAACAACCGCGCCGCCCGGATCGATGATCGTGCCCGTGATAGTGCCGCGGTCGCCTTGGGCGAACATCACGGCGGCCAGCATCAGGACACAAGTTAATAGTTTGAAAAAACGCATGCACTACCCCCCTAACATTGGTGAGCGAAAAAGCCTAGGCTCAATGGAAAGACCCCCCAGTAAAGACACTCCAGGCTCCGGTAAGTCTATATCAACATGGGATCTAGGTCAAGACGGCCACCGATTGACACCCTGGAGGGATCGCGTTACCATCCGTTGAATTCCACCCTCTGCGGAGGGTCGGATCCGCCTAGGGGGGCAATTTGATGAAGTGGGGAATTCTCACGGCGTTGTTCGCTGTGTCGTTGCTACCGGTCGCCGCGCAAGGCCCGGTGCCAAAAACGAAAGACGGTAAGCCGGACTTCACCGGGATCTGGACTAGCGACGCAAAGACCTATGCCAACGTGGGTCAGGTCACGCTGAACGCCAAGATGCAGAAGGTTTATGATGAGCGACGCAGCGGTAAGGGGAAAGAAAAAGATCCCGTCGCCCGCTGCCTGCCGACCGGCGTTCCGCGTATCACGGCGGAACCGTTCAAGATCATGCAGACTCCGGACGTGGTCCTGATGATGTTCGAAGGCGGCACGCACAGCTTCCGCCAGTTCCACCTGAACACGCCGCACGTTCCGGCCGCTGAGTGGGAAAACAACTGGATGGGCCATTCGATCGCCAAGTGGGAAGGCGACACGTTGGTGGTGGATACCATTGGTTTTAATGACCTTACCTGGCTGAATGCGCAGGGTCTGCCGCATTCTGAGCAGCTGCATGTGGTGGAGCGCTATACGCGTCCCGACGCTACGCATCTCAACGTCAGCATCACCATGGAAGATCCCGGCGCGTTCACCAAGCCGGTCACCTTCACGCGTCAGCACACCCTGGCCGCGGCGAATCGTGAAATCAAAGAGTACACCTGCACCGAAGCCGGCCTGCGCAAACAGGGCCTGATCGCGGTTCACTAGAGGAAGGGACAACACCAATGAAAAAGTACCTGGTATTTGGCAGTGCAATGTTGGCGATGGCCCTCTCGGTGGCCTTCGCGCAGGCTCCGGCGGGTTCGCTGAATAAGGGCAAGGGAGCCGCGAAGAAGGGCGTTCCCACGCCGCGCACCTCCGACGGCAAAGTGGATTTGACTGGCGTCTATCACGCTCCTGGCTATGGCCCCGGCGATGTTCGCGGCAAGGAAGGCTTCGCGCACAATATCGCGCGCGACCTCAAGCCCGAAGACGTGCCGATGCAGCAGTGGGCCAAGGATGCCCTGCATCAACGTTTCGATATCGACGAAAGCCGCTTCGATCCGGAAGGCTTCTGCCTCCCCATGGGCACGCCTCGCGTGAACCCGTATCCCTGGAAAATCATCCAGACCGACAAGCTGATCGTGTTCCTCTATGAAGGAAACGTTCACGGCTACCGCCAGATCTTCATGGACGGCCGCAAGCATGACCCCAGCGTGAAGGAAACCTACTGGGGCGATTCCGTTGGCCACTGGGAGGGCGACACGCTCGTCATCGATACTGTGGGCCTGGGCTTCGGCGATGGCCGTACCAATCAGGCTTGGCTCGATGCCGATGGCCACCCGCGCACCAGCCAGCTGCACGTTACTGAGCGCTACACCCGTCCGGAAAAGGGCAAGCTGGTGGCGGAAGTCACCATTGACGATCCGGGCGCCTACACCAAGCCCTGGAAGGTGACCCAGACTTCGCAGCTCGCCGAGGGCTGGGAAATTATGGAAAACATCTGCAATGAGAATCAGGACGACCTGGGCAACCAGCTCGACGTGCTGCATCTCGCCGGCGAACGCAAGGAACACTAGGTTCCAGAAACACGAATGGCGCCGAGCGGGGGTCCGCTTCGGCGCCATTTTTGTTTTTTGGTTCTTTAGTTGCCGTCGCCGCCCGAAGAGGCTGCGAAAATACGCTTGCCGCTCGCCAGCTTCACGGCGCGGGCGTTGCAGAAGTTCGAGCCGTCCTTCGCGCGCGAGCCTTCGATGGTGATCTCATCGCCCACCTGCACGGTGTTCTTCACCCACCCGTTGCGCCGGAGTGAGTTCGGGTTCCCGCCTTCGCACGACCACGTGCCCTTGTTGCCCTTGTCGTCCGTGCCTTCGATGTGGATGAAGATGTGCGGATTCATCCAGTCCATCTTGCTCACCTTGCCAACAATCGTGATCGGCTTTTTGGCGTCGTATTCGGCTTCGAACGAGTGATGCGCGCTCAATGGCAGCCCAGCAAGGACCGCCAGAGTTGCGAAACGATTCCATTTCATCCAACTTCCCCCCGGTTGCTAATGCTAGCGGTGGGTGCTTTTGAAGTCAAGGTGACTTAGAACCGGGAAACTGCCCCGATGACAATCGGAGGGGGCTTCTGCGGTTGCACGATCCTGGGACCGTGGGGTAAAAGCGAGGCTGGTGCTTCGAGGCGAGCAAGACCTCCTGCGTTTCGTCGCGTCACATTGCTTGCCGTCCGCGCCAACCGCATGCGACGCTGGAGCTTCCTCCATGGGACCACGCCAGGCACGTATTTTCGCGATCCTCTACATCTCCGTTATCGCCTACCTCTCGCTGTATCCGGGCACGTTTTCGCCCACTCCGGGCGAGGGATTTCTGTGGCTGCCGATGGCAGGCCGGCGGCAGGCGCTGGATGCGATTCTCAACCTGCTCTTCTATGTGCCTCTGGGCTTTTCCATTCGCTCCGCGTTGGGAGGAAATTCCAGGATGGTCCTGCTGGCGACGTTGACCGCAGCCGGTGTTTCCTTCGTGGTTGAGTATCTTCAGATCTGGTCCCCGTCGCGATACAGCACGCTTAATGACCTTGTGACGAACTCCGCTGGTTCCGCGGTGGGCGCCCTGCTGGCAGAATTCCTGCGGGGCAACCCATCGCCCTGGTTCCGCCGCCATCTTGAACAATTGAGGCTGGCTCCCATGGCCGCCCTGTTCACCGGGTTGTGGTTCTCCTGGCAGCTCTTCCCGTTTGTCCCCCGAATTTCCTGGTCGTCAACATTGGTCCAGTGGACCCACCCCGCGGCTTGGTCATGGCCGCTATTCTTTGCCGCCATGTTCGGGTTCGCTGTGCTGCGCTACGCCAAGGCCACCACCCCGTGGCTGGTGCTTGCGTTTGCCGCGACCGTGGGACAATTCGTGATCCTGGATCGAAGCCTGTCTCCCCACGTGGTGCTGGGTGCCGCGGCCGGCGCCGTCTTGGCGTTTCCCAAACTCCCTCGGTCGTGGTTCGCGGCAGGACTCTTGATCTGGCTGCTGGTGGACGAACTCCGGCCCTTCACGTTCCTGAATACGCCGCAGGAGTTCTCCTGGGCGCCCTTCTCCACGTGGTTCGATGCGGTGGGGCTCGAGTATTACACCGTGGTCTTCCGAAAACTCTTCCTCTACACGGCGACTACCTGGTTCCTGCAACGATCCGGCATGCGATTGCTGTGGACTGTCGGCCTTCCCTTCGGAGTCTTAGCGGTGGGGGAATGGATGCAGCGGTATCTTCCTGGCCGAACTCCAGAGATCACAGATCTGGCTCTGCTGATGGGTGGCGTCGTGCTCATCGAAATTTTGAAGCTCTCCAACAAAGCGGATTAGAAGCCGCAGGCGCTTTAAATGATTTCGAGGTTAATTCCGCGCGCGCTGGTGGACCTGCCAGCACAGTACCCGATCCAAGCGGCTGTGGTCTGGCGGAAACCCAACGGCCTCAACTCCTGCGAGGTGTATCCGAGTAAATTTGGCGCGTGCACCAACTTGCCCTGACCCGCTGCCGCCGCCAGGCCGGGGAGGGCCTCAATGGGCACGCCGGTGATCGATTCCAGGGATGTGACCGTCTCTACGCCCTTGGGGGAGACAAATTCCACTTCGGTCGCCCACGCCCAACCGCCACCCTCATGAGCCCACAGGTGGCGTCCCCGCGGATCGCGAAAATAATGCGCAAACTGCTCCGGAGTGGGGGCGCTGTACTCGAAGTCACCATCTTGTGGGATGGGGGGCAACAGCGTCGATTTGGACCACCCTTCGGACGTTGCCGTTCGGGGGATGGTCGCATAGGGTGCATACTCACCAAAGATGCTTAAGGAAAAGCCGGCGAGTGGGTACGCCTGCTCAATCGCGCGCTGGCCGGAGGAGTTACTGCGACCGTAGGTGATCACAGGCAGCCCAGTGCGACGGATTTCGGAGAGCAGCGCCGCGTAAAGCCGGTGAGCGATGCCTTGGCCACGAACTCTGGGATCGACGGCGACAAAGGTCACCACGAGGAGATCCAGCGGGTGGCCGCCCGAGAAGACGCGGCGATGAGTACTGGCGGCGAAGCCCACTGTCTGCCGGCCCTCAAATGCAGCGACTGCCGGAGCCTCGCACGGACCTGGGAACGTCAGTTGCCACTCGACGTACTGAGGGGAATAGCGGAGCGACGGAGGAGCCCACGCAGCCATCAGCACCTGGCTGCCATCGCCGGCGAAATCCGCGCCGGTTACCGATCGAACTTCAATGTTCACTTCTAAAAATGCTCACTTCTGGAATTCTGGCGCGTTCCGAATTGCATCGGGCCAGCGCCGCGGATGGGCGCCATGTTGATCGAGGAAGGCGTGGACCCAGCGTTCCAGTCCAAACGCCATGCAAACGCTGTGCATGGCGGCCGCACCCTCGATATTGGTATGGAACGCACGGCCGAAAAAGTCGGAGTGGTAGTTGTGGGAACCCACCGCCAGGCGGCCTCCATCGCGCAGCATCAGAGAGACTTCGAATTTTGAGTCGGAGCTTAATTGGAAGTAGGTCTTCGAGGCTGCTTCCGGAGCCACGAAGAAAGGATCGCTGGCCGTGCGGATTTCACCGGCCAGGCGGTGCGTCTCCATGAAGGCCGCCATCATCTCAATAGAAATTTCCCGCTGCGACAAGACGTATTCGCGAGAACCCAGATAGACCACTTCCCGCATGGTGAAGTCCCACAAACGCCGCAGGTCTTCCAGGTTGGAAGACTCATAGCGGAAGCATTTTCCGCAGATGCCATAGACGGTGCCTTCGGCCGGCAGGGTCTGGTTTTCGTGCAGATGATACACGTGATAGCAGACGGCGGGCGACAGGCATGCCTCAGGCCGCTCCATGTCCCCCAAGGCGTGTTCGTCCACGTCATCGCTTTCCTGGTGTCGCTTGCGGAAGTTATCGATGACGTGCGCATCCTCACGGAGGTGGGACGCGAACGTCACATTGTGCGGGAACGAACGAAAGTAGTCGCACAGCGAAAGTGTTTTGGTGGGAATCAGCGTCGGTGTCAGCAACGGGCCCGCTTTCCAGGCGTCGCCGAAGCCTTCGAAAATACGGTCAAAGTAGCGGAACAACCGCAGCGGGATTCCCTGCATAGCGACCTGTCCAGTTCCCAGAAAGTGAATGCCCGTGTAGTCCAGTTCCGGGGCGAACTGGGGTGCCGCGCAGGCCGGGCTGGTAAACACCACCTTGCGTTCCAGGCTGCGCAACGCGCGCGCCACCTGATTCGCCAACTGCTGCGCCGAGGTGTCCAGATCCGACGGCGCCTCGCCGGTTACATCAAACAGCAGGGAAGCCCCATCCTCAGAAAACCGGACGTTGCCCACCGCGCGCGACAAAAACGCGACTTGTTTGCGAATCTCTTCTTGAGCCATCTCCGTGGCCGGAATACGTAGCGGAATAGTTCGTGTGCTCACGCGTGTAGTTCTCCTACCAGGGCACTCAACTGGCGGGCGGTACGGATTTCGGTAAACCGCTCATCGGGTATGCTGATGCTGTATTCATCTTCGATCTGCATGAGCAGCGGCAGGGACTGGACCGAACTGACCCCAGCTTCGTAAAAATCCTGATCCGCGTCGAGGCTCGCCAGGCCCCCCAGTTGCTTGATAATCGCCAGAATTTCGAGAAGATTCGATTCCATAGGAAGTTTTGTTCTATTGTGACAGATGATGCGAGAGTTTCGCCCCAAACTGATTACGCTTGCGCGCGCCGCCGGAATCGCGGTCGAGGTTGCCCCACAAGCGCGACCCTTGGACATATCCGTCCTATCGGCATTGCGGTTCCGCCTCAATAGCTTGCCCCTGAAATTGCTGCAAACGGATCGTGCAATTCCCGCATGGACCACCGCATGAACGTGTTGTTTACCCGCCCCCTGACCGCCCCCCGGAACGTCCCGCTGCCAGGGTGCTTCGACGTTTTGGCGGATGAGGCCGAACTGTCTACCGAGTTTCAACGTAACTACCCCCTTGGCGGGAAGACGGAACATCTTGCGCGGCTTTGGCTGGCCTACACGCTCTTCCGCCGGCGCGGACGCTATGCCGCGGTTGTAACCGGCCGCTATGGAGAACTGCTGATGTTGCTGCAGGGCATGGTCCCGTTTCTGCGCAGACCAAGCCTGTTGCTCGACATTGAATGGTACGAAACGTATAAAACCGGCTGGCGAATCCACCTGAATCGCTGGCTGCACCGGCGTATTGTTGCTGGAGCCTCGCGGATTCAGGTGTTCTGTCACGCCGAAGCGACGAACTACGCCCGGTATTTTGGGGTCGACCAGAAGAAGTTTGTGTGGATTCCGTACTGTACCGACGCCGGTTCGGAATTGGAGCCGGTCACGGGCGACTATATTCTGACCAGCGGCGTGCATCAGCGCGACTACCCGACTCTACTGGCGGCGGTTAAGGATCTCCCGGTGGAGATCCGCGTGGTGGCCCCTCAGGAACACTTTCGCTCACTCGCGGTGCCGGGTAATGTGAAGATTCTGGGCCGTATTCCCGAAGCCGAATACTGGCGTCAACTGTGTGCGGCGCGGCTCCTGGTGCTGGCGCTTGAAAAAGATGTGATTCGCCGGCCAGGTGTGATCACCTATGTTGGGGCGATGCGCTTGGGGAAGTGTGTAGTGGTGAACGATAACACTGGTGCCGCCAGCTATATTGAGCATGGCAAGACCGGTTTCCTGGTGCCACCGGCCGATCCCAGCGCGCTTCGGGAGCAGATTCGCACCCTGCTTGCTTCACCCGAGCTGGTGGAGCAAACGGCGGCACAGGCCCGTAAGGCCGCTGCAGAGCGATTTTCCGCCGCCGCTTATTACGCGGCCATTCAGCAGGCGCTCCACGGCATCGGCAACGCCCTGCTTTAATCGACCTTAAACGAGCAGACAGCGTCAATGACCCGATCCTGCTCGGCGGGTCTCAGATCGTTGTAGAGGGGCAGGCGCAGCAGGCGATCGCTGACGTCCTCAGTGACCGGGCACTGGCCTACCCTCCCGCCAAAGGTCTCTCCCATCGCCGAAAGATGCAGCGGCAGGTAGTGAAACACCGCCATGACGCCGCTGGCCTTGAGGTGCTCAATCATGGCTTGCCGCACACGCAACGAAGGCAGCAGGATGTAAAACATGTGATAGGCCTGCTCGCACTCTTCGGGAACCACGGGCATCTGTACGCCGGATTGTTCGGCCCAGTGCTTCAAACCCTCCGCATAGCGGCGCCAGATATTGCTGCGTTTGCTCTGAATCACGGTCCAGGCTTCGAGTTGCGCACACAGATAGGCGGCCAGAATATCGGAGGGCAGATAACTGGAGCCGATGCCCACCCAAGTGTACTTGTCCACTTGACCGCGGAAGAACCGGCTGCGATCGGTGCCTTTCTCGCGAATAATCTCCGCCCGTTCCTTGAGCGATAGGTCGTTGATGATGAGCGCCCCGCCCTCACCGCAAGTGATGTTCTTGGTTTCGTGGAAACTTTGGGTGGCCAGGCAGCCGAAGGTGCCCAAAAAGCGTCCCTTGTAACGCGCAAAGAGTCCATGCGCATTGTCCTCCACCAAGGGAATCCCGTGCCGGGAGGTAAGGGCACAGATCGTGTCCATCTCACAAGCCACGCCCGCGTAATGGACGGGAACGATGGCCTTGGTTCGTGACGTGATGAGGTCCGGCAGCAGTTTCTCATCCATGTTCAGCGTGTCCCGCCGAATATCGGCAAATACTGGGGTGGCGCCCCGGAGAACAAACGCATTGACGGTGGACACAAACGTAAACGCCGGTACGATCACTTCGTCACCGGGTTGAATGTCCAGCAGAAGGGCGCTCATCTCCAGCGCGTGGGTGCAGGATGTCGTCAATAGCACGCGAGCCGCCCCCAGCCCGCCCTCCAGCAGTTGGTGGCATCGCTTTGTGAAGGATCCATCGCCGGCCGCATGTCCCAGCAGGATCGCTTCGGCAACGTAGAGTAATTCCTTGCCTTCCAGGCAGGGTTTGTTGAATGGAATTCTTGGGCTCATTTGTGTTCTTGTTCAGGCTGTCTGAACCAGCGGTGATACCATACCTCTGTACTTTGAGGCAGGAAGCCGTGGCGGATATAGAGCCGCTGTGCTGCCGTATTGCGGCCTTGTGTGACTACCGTCGTTTGGTCAAATCCGGACGCGGCGAAATACTGAAGTGCCGCAGAGATCAAACGGCTCCCCAGCCCGCCACCTCGCGCGGCTTCGGCGACAGCCAACAGGCCAATCCGGCCGGCGTCCTCATCCTTGTGGCAAGTGATATACCCGGCTGCCACTCCCTCGTGATCCGCGACAAATACCTGCTGCGCATATCCGCGGCAGCTCCTCTCAATCCAGGTTCGGTACAGAGCGTCGCAGTGCTCCCGGGGGAAGCCCGGATCGTAGTAAAACCGCGAATCGGTGTGGCTGGTTTCAGCGATACGCGCCAACCCATCGATGTCTCCTTCGGTGGCAGTCCGGATGCCGGGCGGCAGACCCGCAGCGCTTCCGGCCAGCGCTCGAGCCAGTGTCATCCGGATGTCGCGCAGATGGAATCCGGCATCTTCGGCCAGTCGCGTTGTGGCCGGATCATTGGCGTCCGCCAGTAGATACAAACACTCGATCCGCTCGGTTTCGCACCAGATCAAGGCATCCTGCAGTTCAGCAGCTGTCGGTGCGGTGCGATCCAGGCGCGCGATGCGAACGCCGAAAAACCCGGTATCCCAGTCCAACAGGTGGCAGACGTCGGTCATAGACGGGTTTTGCATGCTCTTTACCGGGGTTTTCTAGCTACCGCCAGGATGCTGGTGCCCGAACTCACAGCCCCGCCCGAGCGGATCACTGCAATTTCACGGTCCAGCCACGCTTGCAGGAACCGGCCGGCCGCACCTCCGGGCAACTGATGACTCTGATTGACTTGTTCCGCGTCGCATCCGCTCTGCGCGAGACCCAGACGATACGGCAAGCCGCGCAGCAGCAAGAGGGGCAGAATCAGGAACTGGAAGAGGTATGTCTGATATTCGATTTCAAAGCCCGCGCGACCAAGCGCCGCAGACAACTGCGGTTTCGTATAGCGCCGGTAATGGCCCGCATCCACATCCTCTTGCGACCAGAGGGACGAATAGGCGGGCACGGTCAAATACAAGCGCCCACCGGCGCGGAGCCCCGCAAAAACATCGCGCAGGAAGCCCACTTCGTCCTGGATATGTTCCACCACGTCAAAGAGCCCCGCGGCGTCCATGCATGCCGGCACGAACCCGGCGTCCTGCAGAGTGGAACAGACCACGTTCTGAATGCCCCGGTGCTGTGCGTTCATCGCGCCTTCGGGCCCCGGTTCCACCAGCACCACGGAGTGACCATTTTGATGTAAGCCGAGTGACACGAAGCCGTTGCCCCCGCCCACATCGAAGATCGTCCCTTGCGGTGGGAATTGCTGGAGCAACTCCAGGAGGCAGCGGTTGCGATGTTGGAACCAGAAGGATTTCCCTTCTACATCGAAGTACACACTATTTCCATGCGCCGGAGAGGAGATGGCCGACTGTGAATCGGGGGACCACACGCCGCGGTCGTTCCGCCGCAAATTCCGAGCGAACTGTGCCATGTCCATGCCGTTTCGCCAGCTCTTATTTCGCTGGACCTCCGGGTTTTGTGGTGCTTGTCCGCTCGGTACGAACCGCGTAGCACGGCCGGTCCATGGTTCGAAAATGAATGCGCGCCAGATACTCGCCCAAAATGCCCAGGGAGAACAGCTGCACGCCGGAGAAGATGGAGATCAGAGAGGCCAAAAAGGGAAAACCCGGTATGCTGCCGCCGTTTATGACGTACAGCACCACCACGTACCCCAACGTCCCCATCCCGAAAACGGCGAAGCCAAACCCCAGGATGCTGGCAATTTGCAAGGGAACGATGCTAAAGCCGGTCACCATGTTCAGGGCGTGTGCGATCAGCTTGCGCAGGGTGTAGTTGGATTCACCCAATTCGCGAGGCGGATTGTTCACCGGAATTGCGGCGAAGCGAGCGGTAGACCAACTCAACAACACATCAATCGACACGAAGGCGCCCCGATAGCCCTCAAATCCTTCCCGAACTTCAGCTCGAAATGCCCGAAAGCTGCTGACCCGGCTTGCGACGTCGACGCCCATGCCGGCCTGTAACACCTTTTTTGTGATTCGGGATGCCAGGTTGCGCAACAGGCCGTGGCTCTCTTCCCGCGGATACCCGTAAACGACGTCATACCCTTCCTGAAGCTTGGCAAGTAGGCCGCCAATCTCGTCCGGCGGGTTCTGAAGATCGTCGTCCATGGTCACGATCACTTCGTGCTGGGCGTTCCGAATGCCGCACAGAAGAGCGTTGTGCTGCCCGTAGTTGCGCATCAGGTCAATCGCGCGCAGCCATGCGTGGGACGCCAATGCGCCTTGGATTACCTGCCAACTTCGGTCCGGGCTGCCATCGTTCACCAGGATGACTTCCCAGTGCTCCGCCAATCTAGGCAGCTGATTGCCCAAGCGCTCCAAGAGAATCGGAAGACTCTTTTCAGAGTTATAGATGGGAATAACGATCGAAAGTGATTGGATCATGTTTGTGGCCCTGTGGCCCACAGGAAGCTTCGACGCTCACCGCCATCCAGCCGGGTTAAACCACGGATACGTTGCCTGACCGCATCTATCGATTTATGATCCACTCGAGCCTATTCCTACAATACTCGTAAATACAAGCAGCGCTACTCATAGGTCCATCGGCTTACTCTCCGGAACAGTTTAGGGCGCGGCAAAGAGACTGGACATGGTGCTGCAAGGGACGGGCAAAGCGCCCCTTGCAGCACCAAATCAGCAGGAACTAGGGCCGGTCCCCGTACACCATGAATTTCACCGACCGCAGCACCTGCCCTGCCGGCGACAAGTAATCGATGGCGAGCACATGCGTCCCCAGTCGCCGATCCACCTGCACTGAGCACGGAAGTGCTGCGCAGTCGGTTACCGCGGTCTCCCGGGTGGGACGCGTGACGGTCAGGCGCGCGAAGGCCGCACCCTCCACCGCCGGTGCGTTAATAGAGACGGGTAAACTAGCGTTCGCGAACCGCGTAGGACCGCCAACCAGGTACGCGAATGCGTTGGGCGCATCACCTATCCCTGCACTCATCCCGAACGGCTTGCCCAGGACGACGCTGGCGCCGAAGCCCTTCCCGCATGGTGGGATGCCGCCATTCTGACTGCACGCCAGCAGCGGATCATCGAAGTTGTTCGGATGTCCGTCCGCCTCCGGTCCAAACGGTGGTCCGATGGCCCCCGGACCTGCCGCGGGCCCGCCGTAAGCGCGCCCGCCGAAGTACTCGGCGGCGTCCTTCCAAGAGCTCTCCCCGGTCTTGAAGTACAGCCACGCGAACGACGCCATGGGATCGTGTGCGAGGTTGCGTCCATCGTATAAATCCGCTTCGCAGGACTTCGCGATGGAGGGCGCGCAGTTGCTCGGCGCCTTGGACCCTCTCGTAAACAGACGGATCCCTGACTCGGTGCTACTGCGATAGGGTATTTCAAGGGTGAGCGAAGTATTGCTGGGGCATCCAACCACCTTGTATACCCAGCGATCCCTCTGACCTGGGATTCCGATGTATGTTGTGCCGTCGCAAGGAGCGAACACTGGTTGGAACGACGTCGCAGTTCCCGTTACAGTGGTGCTCCCGTTTGTAACGGCGATTCGGCCTGCGTTGGAATAACTCAAACCCGAACCCGTCGGACCTACATAGGCGGTTGCCAAACGTGCGTGCGTTGCATCGACGCAGCCAGCGACCTGATAGTCAGCACTCGCGCCGCTGGACTGCAATATTGTTATACGGTCCGAACCGTCGCAGGAAAAAGATGTTGGAAACGTGGTCGATGTCCCAACGATAGCGGTGTCCCCGTTTATCACAGCAATGCTGCCCGGGGTATCGTTGTTACGCCACACCGTTCCCGCCGCCAGCCCTTGATTGGTGGCATACAGAACGTTGTAGTACAGCCCCCCATCCGGCGAACGGCCGTAGTCATACATAAAAGCGGCTGACTTCTTGATCACGTCCAACAGCGTGTCCGCCAGCGTTGGATTGTTACAGGAGGCGGCATCAGTGTATGCGTCATGCGCCCGAATCAAGGCTAGGTTCACGATCCCGTTGGACCGCCAGGGAGAAGTTCCAAACGCTCCGGTTTCTTCCGAAATGCCGGTTGGAATGTTGAGATCCACAGAGTATAAGTCTTCCGGCCAGTAGCCATGGCGACCGCCGTTCAGCGTCACGAAGTTATGGATCCAGATCTCATTTACCAGACGGCTCAGATGTCCGCACCAGAGCGTCCTTGCCGCCGTTGCGTCGGCCGCATGAGCCGGGTAATACTTCGCGAGTAAAGCCGTCGCGCGCGTGGTGAAACCGATTTCCCGTGAGTCAAAAGAGTTGTTGCCATTCGTCACCGGTGATGGAGTGTTACCCACTGTTCTCGCCACGTTCCGCGCCAGTCCTTCCCACCAATCCGGGTGATTGTCTGCCGCGCAGGCCGCCATGGCGTGCCACCCCGCATTGCGCGGGATCACGGATGCGTAGCCTGAATCCAGGCCATAGACCCACCATTGCTCGCATGCCAACCGAAAAGAGTCTCGATAGTGCTCCAGTCCAGTTCGCTGCCACAGGCGACCCAACCCGAGGATCGCGTCGTAGTAGTTCCATGACGTGCTCGGTTGGCCGTAATACGTATAGCCGGCAATGTCCGGTCCCGCCTTTGAATAGTTCATGCTTGACGACAAGCTCAGCGGACGGGTCCAGTAGTAGTCCGCAATCCGAAAATGAGTGTCGTCCAGAATCTGCTGCACAGCGACCAGCGCCCGCCCGCGGTTGGAACCATCGCCTCCGACATCCCACCACAGGAACAAGGCATCCCCTACGTGTAAGTCTGAAACAAAATGGGTACCTGTTCCGGTTACGACAGGGGTGCAGCATATGAAAGTGCCTTCGGTCGTGTTAGGAGGGGCTGCGGTAACGGTGACGGTTCCAGCCATCGACGTGCAGCATCCCGTGAGCGGGTTCAACATGCCCGCTGCTTCCAGAGCATCCGCATCCGCCGCCTCGGCGACGTCGTACCAGGGCCATGGATTCACTCCGTGCCGGGTCAAGGGCCCCAAAACCCCTGCCAATTCCTGGTTTTCGATAGCAACTAAACCTCTACTATCGCTGGCTACCACTCCAATTTTCTGATCCACTGAGCCGATTCTTCCTTCGGCGTCCCGAACGGAAAGCCGGAACGTGTACTCACCCGTCACTGGAGGCTTGATTACTACAGTAGGACTGTTGCGGGAGTCGAGGCTCGCTTCGTCTGGGCCAGCCACCTGAGCCCAATCATATTGGACTGGAACGCCATTACCTGAGAAAGTGGTCGAACCTTGTGAGGTCAGGGTCATGGGGTCGCCTGCGCGCACAACCCGCTTGTAAGTCTGCAGGCCTGAGATGACCGCTCGGGGATTGTACACCGGCGAGGCAGTATAAGTGGCCTGGTTAGTAGAGAAGTGATGGTTTCGTCCGCTGGTATCCGCGAACGTGTTGTTATCGAACAGCAGCGACAGGTATCCTGCCGATGCAACATCGGCGGGGCAGATTGTCGACGGGGCGACAACTGTTGAAATTCGCAGGAAGCCAAGGGACAGCCCTTGTCCCCCGACTCCGAACGTCTGCCCGTTGGTCACAAATGGCTGCCCTGCCACCGTGCCAATCGACTTGATGTGCGTCTGTGGACTGGAACAGTCACCGTCCCACGTGGACAGAACCGTAGTCTTATCCGTGCCGGAGCGCAGGTACCGGACGCGCACGTCCGTCTTCCCTGTTAAGTCGAAGTCCGTCAAACCGTCCGGGGCACCGTCGTTGCTGAATGAGCACCGCAGCGTCAGGGTATTAGCCAGAATGCGGCAAAACTGGATAGGGAAAGGTTCAGCCACACCGAAAATATCTCGATCTATGGAAACCGGTGGTGCAAAGTTATGGATCCGGAATTCTGCCACCATATCGCCAGCAGTCAGATCGGAAACCGAGTAAGTTGCCTGAGATGTGCCAAAAGTGACTGACCGAAGCGCCTGGCCCGCGCCAAAAGATGGGATCAACAACATCAATACAGCAGTGAACTTAACGTGTCTCATGTTTTGCCTATTCCACTCGCAAGCCCGGCGACCGCCTAGTAGAGTATTCTCCAACCATAGGCATCTGCCTGATCTTTAGAGCACACTGAGAGTTCGTCCTTTACTCCGGGCCCTCCGTGTGAATATGAGATACGCCCGGAAATGCCAGCTTCACAAGTTGGACGCGGGGTGGCTACGCTTTCGGTGAGCAGCCCGTCGGGCGACACAAACCGGAATTCAGTGCCATCATACCAGAGATCGTACATTACCCCTGCCTGAATGTCGGCGGCGCTTGGATCGGCCTCACCCCCTGCCAGCATCACCCGCTTGGCCCCCAAAAGATCCACATTGAGGGTGGTGACACCGCCTGCTCCGCTTACGTCCGGTACCCAATGGAGCCGCATCCCCCTCGTGTAGCCCGTCAGGGCTGGGTTCAAAGAACACAAATAGGCTGAACTCGAGCCCGTCTCCGCTGCGCACAGCAATGGTGTCCCCGACTGATGCGACTGAACTGTTTCTATCACCGATGTGTCCACCGTGTGTTGCACCCGAATCTCCGACCCCGTATCGCTGATTGCACTGATCAGGCCTGTTCCCGCTATGAACTCCATCGCCGGGCGCGTCCCCACGATCGCCGCTCCGTTCTGGATGGTGACGCTCCCCGGCGGCACTGCGCTCCAGGTGACATCGGTACCATCGGTGGTCAACAGCTTGCCAGCGTTCCCGGCCAATGGCGGCAACAGGGACGCAGCGTCGGGAATGCCACTTAGCAGGGCCCACGTGTCGGTTGCGACGCATGCGAACAGGTTCTGCCCAGCACTCGCGTTTGTCTTGAAAAACATCTCCGCGGCCGTGCACGTCGCTGGCAGTACGGCTCCCGCCCGCACGGGCTTCGTCAACATCGCTTGGCTGAAGTCCACGTTGCTCTTGGCCTGGGTTTTGAGGTCCACCTGTGTCTGACTCCACGCGCAGCACAGCGTCGAAATGCACACAATGATCTGCCGAATATTCATCGAACTCTCCCCTAGGGTGGATCAGTATCCGCCGACCATCTTGTTAGCACAGCCGGTCTTGCGTCCTCCCTCCGGTGTTGTCTGTAAACGCATGTAATCCTTAGTGTTTTAATTCATCAGTCGTGTGTTATCGGTCCGCGGCTCAACCTCGGCGGCATAGATGCTACAATCAGGACGCTCTGAGCACCCAGCTAGGCAGCTGTGCCCCTGAAGAGTCTTGAGAATGGCCGATCTTCTGCCGATAGATTTCCACTAGAAATGTCACACTCTCTCACTCTTCGCCGCAATATCCTGCTACACAAACTGGCCGGACGCCTGCCTGGGTTCTCATGGATGTCGCTGGTGCGCCTGTTGCCCCAAAGCACGAACGCCTGGCCCAGGCTACCGTTTGCGCACCCCCTGCGCTCCGAGGGAGGGCGCACGCTGTTTGCGACGCCCTTTGGGCAGATGTGGGCCCCACCTGACGAACAGGCGGCTCTGGGGCTCACCGTTTTAGAGATGTTGGCCAACATTTACTTCCACGGTCCAGTGCAGATCCACTCTGGCGACGTGGTGCTCGATATGGGAGCCAACCTGGGTATCTTTGCCCTCATCGCTCTCCGGCACGGGGCCACACGCGTGATCTGCTTTGAAGCCAACCCACAGCTGGTGGGCTGCCTGCAGCAGACCTTCGCGGCTGAAGCTGCCTCCGGCAAGGTCGTCGTGGTCGCTGCTCCACTGTGGAGCGAAGAGGTCCCCGTAAAGTTCGGCGGCGATAGCTTGACCGGCAAAATAGGCGAATCGGGCGCGGAGGTCTCGGCTGTAACGGTGGATGCCACGTGTGCGCGCCTTGGCCTCGATCGGGTGGATTTTATCAAGGCGGATATCGAAGGCGCGGAGCGCCACGCCCTGCGCGGCGCCCGCCAGACGCTAGCTCGATTCGCCCCGAAACTCGCGCTGTGCATCTATCATCTCCCCGATGATCTGGAGGTCATCTCGGCGGAAGTGATGGCCAGCCGTCCCTATCAAACGGCCGTTCACGCCTCGGGCGACTTCTTGTATGGCTGGTAACGACTGGGAGAGGACACCGTCTTTGTTCGCACAATCGCATCGTTACCTTGCTACCTCGGAGAGCCGTCTCGCGCGCGCCATCCGCAAGATCTATAAAGCCATTCGCAACATCAGTGTTCCCGCACCTAAACTGATTGTCCGCCCGATTCTCACCGTGGTTCTGTTTGTTCGAAGCGTCTACTACTTTCTGGTGCGTGTGTTCTTTTGCGAGCCACTGTTTAAGGCGTATTGCAAGAGCTATGGCCGTAATCTGCACACAGGCGTGTTCCTGCACTGGGTCCAAGGACGTGGGGATCTGATCATTGGCGACAACGTGATCATCGACGGTGCCTGCAATTTCTTCTTTGCCGCCCGCTACACGCAGAATCCAACGTTGGTCATTGGGGACCACACTGGCATTGGTCACTCCTGCTCCTTCGTTGTGGGTAACCGCATCACCATCGGGAAGCATTGTCGCCTTGCGGCCGGTATTCAGATCTTCGACGTCTCCGGCCACCCCGTCGATCCCGCGGACCGCATGGCCGGCAAGCCCGCCAACCAGGAAGACGTTCGTCCCGTCACCATTGGCGATAATGTCTGGATCGGCAGCAACGTCATCATTCACTCCGGCGTCTCCATAGGCGACAACAGTATTGTGTCCACTGGTTCCATCGTGATGAGCAGTGTTGCGGCCAACACAATCGTTGCTGGCAACCCGGCCCGCCAGATCAGAGTCATTCCGTCTTCGCAGCCTGCCACACCCACAACATGAAGCACCTATTCGCTTTGGTTCTGATCTCAGCGGCGATTCTTGCCGGCTATGGACGCAGTCTCAACTCGTATTTTTGCGGTTACGATGATTTCGCCGAAATCCACCGCGCGCAATTTGAAGATTCGGGCGATCCGCTCAAAATCCTCACCACGACGCACTTTGGCACCACCAAATACCGGCCGGTGCAGCGTGGCCTGAGTTTCATTACCTGGACCTGGGGAGCACATACGGCACCGCCGTTCCGGGTTCGCAACCTCGCGTTTCATTTGCTGGTGGCGTATTGCATCTACGGAATCGGGTGGTTCATGCTGGGCGCCGCGGTTCCCGCTACGATCGCAGGCCTTTTTTTCGGAATTCACCCGCTTGCCCATCAATCCGTCATTGTTGCCAGTTGGGGGGTCACGGCGGCCTACGCCTTCCTGTTCCTTTCCTTCTTTCTTTTCCTCTACTCCCTGCGCTGCAAACATTGGGCACTGGCCCTCACGGGCAGCTTCGCCTCGATGCTCCTTGGCCTCCTCACCTATGAGCCGGTCATCGTCAACTTTGGCTTCATCGCCTTATACCTGCTCCTCTGGTGGCGGCAGCACCAGCCCCTACCGCGCAGGTACCTGCCGGCCTTGGCATTTGGCTCTGGGCTGACACTTACCCTGTTCGTCGTGCCTCGCTTCATCTTCGTCGCCCAGAAAACCGCGGTTACCCCGCTCGGCCTCATCGCGAAAAATCTCCTGGTCTATGCTGGCGCCACGCTGCTTCCGGTGGACAGCCTGCTGGCGAATTCGCTTTGGGAAACTCCCCTGCCCTCTCAAGTGCACCTGACTCGTAATTTGGTGCTCGGTCTTGCCGCTGCGGGTGTGGCGCTGGTTCTGGCTTTCGCATATCTGCTGCGGCAGCCGCTCTGGAGGATCAGGTTCAAGAAGCTCGACTGGAAGACCTTGGGCTTCTTCACCGTTGCGACCATCGCGTGTCTCTCCCCGTACCTGGTCTTTACGCCGCATGCCTCTGAGACCTACCTTTACTCCCCGATCGCGTTCTACTCGTTGATTCTTACGACGGCACTCTGGCGCCTGCTTCCCGGGCGATCGTTTTTTCTCGCCGTCGGCCTGTTGCTCACGCTTGCGATTTCGGGAACGCTTGTACGCACTGAAAATGTGATCGCGTGCGCAGCTACGGCTGAAAAGATCGTGAGCCAGTTCCCGGTTGGTCGCTGGGGCCAAGGTTCTTGGGATGTCATCCTGGCCAGCACTCCCCAGGAGCCTCCTTTGCACCGCTACGGCATCTACGGCTACCACGGACTGTCCACCATTGATCCCATGGAGCCGGGAATGCCGGTCGCCGAATGGGCTGCCCAGTTAGTTGCTGGAAATCGGGCCCTCAGGGTCCGCGTCGTCCAGCCAGACGCATTGCCCGAACAGTGCACCGGGTCTCGGGAATGCTTCCGCGTGCTTCCCAATGGCGACCTGGAACTTGTGCGCTAGCGTCCTGCCTGGAACGTGCTTTCTACGCAGTCTTTCGGGCAAACTGGGCGTATACACGAAGCAGCTCGCTGGCGGCCTTTTCCCACGTGTATTTTTCCAGGGCACATTGCTGCCCCCGTAAACCCAGCGATGAATCGAGTCGCGCCCGATACGCCTCCACAATCTTGTCTGCGGCGTCCGCCGGGTTTCCGGATTCGAACACAAACCCGCAATCACAGCTTCGTACGATGCGCGCCAGTGGCTTTGCGTTGGAAACCAATACCGGTTTCGCCAGAGCCATATACTGGAACAGCTTGTTGGGGATAGTTGTGTTGATGAAATCGTTGTAAATGTGTGGAACCAGGCAAAGGTCACTGTTTTCCACATAACCATGGATCTGCTTGAACGGCACCCAACCCAGGAAGTGAACGCGGTCCTGGACGTGCAGATGTGCGGCAAGGGCGCGCAAGCGAGGCTCGTCATTACCGCTCCCGGCGATCAACAGTTCGGCTTGTGGCAGCCGATCAGCCAGCAAAGGCAAAGCGCCGATCATATCGTCCAGGCCGCGTTCGGTTGTAATCCAGCCAACATACAGCATTTTGTAAGTGTCCGGGTTCCAGTCGGGTGGGGCGGTGGGCGGGCAATCAGTCAGGAACATATCGAGATCCACGCCGTTGGTTACCACGGAAACCCGTTGAGGGTCCACGCCATCGGCCAACAGGCGCTCGCGGGCCTCCTCCACAACCGTAAAGATGTGATCGACACGCCGCGTAACCCACAGCTCGACGGCTCGCGCGACGCGATAATTCTTAAAAAGTCGCGTCTTCCAATCCCGTTGCCCCCAGCCCTTCAGCGCTTCCGGGTAGTTCTCCCACATGTCATAGACCACCGGCAGCCCAAACAGCCGGCCAATCCCCAACACTGCGACCGAAAGCGGGACATCAATGATTTGGAGAGCCTCTATACGGTGGGTTCGAACGACGCGGTAGATTGCGGCGATCCACAATGGGTTCAGAAAAATCGGGAACTTGAGCAGCCGGTTCCACAGACGGCGTCGAAACGTGGGCCCTAGCCGCAACACGTGTAGTGCGTCCACTTGTTGTTCGTGCTCGGCAAATTTGCCGTAGTTGTTCGCCAGCAGGAATACTTCGTGTCCAGCAGAAGCCAGAGATTTAGCGGTCTTCTCAATGCGCTCAGAGTCTGGAAATTCAGACTGGTAGACGAGACAAATGCGCATGATCCTCCCCTTTTCCCGACAAACGCTCCCGGAGCAATTCCTCATAAATCGCTACTAGGGAACGATACTTCGCTTCCGGGGAATAGGAACTGGCGGCCCGCCGCTGCGCGGCGATCGCCAGTGTGCTGGCAAGCGCCGGATTCTTCAGCAAGCGTGCTAGCCCCTCGGCCATGGCGGATGAATCGCCCGATGGAACTAGCAGCCCGGTCTGCTCGTGCGCCAGGATTTCCGGCACGCCACCGACAGATGTCGCCACAATGGGCAGTCCCGCCGCCATCGCCTCCAGGATCACGTTCGGCGATCCCTCTGAGTGCGAGGGCAGCGCCAGGATTCGGGCCATCGAATAGTACGGTTGCAAGTTGGTCTGATGGCCAGCAAAGACGAGACGCTCGGTTACGTCCAGTGACGCCGCCAATCTTTGGAGCGAGTCCAATTCCGGACCGTCCCCGGCCAGAACAAAACGCCACGGCACTTCCAGATTCAGCTGCTTCAAGACTGCTGCGGCGCGCACCAGATCGGCTTGGCCTTTTTCGAACGACAAGCGGCCCACCGCCAGAATGACGCTCGCGTCTCCCAAATTCCACCGCCGCCGCAACTCCGCCACCTCTTCCGCCGGGGATGCCACGAAGGGGCCCACCGAATTGTGCTGTACGCGTATACGGTCTCTCCTGATTCCGCGCAACTCCAAGCGCTTCG
The DNA here is from genome assembly GCA_947467395.1 of Bryobacterales bacterium. GTDB lineage: Bacteria > Acidobacteriota > Terriglobia > Bryobacterales > Bryobacteraceae > Palsa-187. The sequence continues at coordinate 34,069 of CANIIC010000001.1, read as the reverse complement.
CGAATGCTTGGCATACAGTCACGATTCGATGCGCATGCGGTAACGTCCAACGATCCACCTGGTTGTAGATGCGGTCTTTAAGATCGGTTTGGGTGTAGCCGTGTTGGAACGCAATCCACGGATAACTCTTGTGCAGGCCCAGAATATGGACGAACAGATGAGACTTGATGTTATGACTCTGGAGGATATGTGGACGGACCTGCTCCACTACAGACCTCAATTGCTGAAGCGGCGCCAGGTCAAAGCGTCGTCGTTCTTGCAATACGTGCACCGAGATCCCGGCCTCCCGGGCGGCGGTGACGAATGCGTTGGAAGATCCCCGTTGAAACGTCACCAGCGAGAGGTCCACCTGCTTACCGAACCTCGCCATCTGAATCAGATTTTTGGAGGGCCCGCCCACGACGGAGGCTTCCATCAGGGCCAAAACTCGAATCGGCGATGGGGTCATTGGTGCAGCGTGCTCTCAAAAAAAGCACTAATATAGGCCGCGATGCGTTCACTGGCACGGCCGTCGCCATAGGGGTTGTGAATGCGCTGCCTGCGGCCGTACTCAGCCGCGTCATCCAGCAGACACGTGGTATTGTCGACAATCTTGGCCACGTCCGTGCCTACCAACGTAGACGTTCCCGCCTCCACGGCCTCTGGCCGCTCCGTCTTTTCGCGCAGCACGAGCACCGGCTTGCCCAGCGATGGCGCTTCTTCCTGCACACCGCCGGAATCCGTCAGGATCAGGTAAGAACGCCGCGCCAGATCGACAAACGAGACATAATCTAGCGGCTCAATCAGCGAAATATTTGCGTGGTTGGACAGGTGCCGGTACACGGGTTCCGATACGTTCGGATTGGGATGCACAGGGTACACAACTTGTACATCGGACCTGCTTGCGATCTTCTGAATACCCTGGCAGATTCGCTCGAACCCTTCCCCGAAGCTCTCCCGCCGGTGCGCTGTCACCAATACCAACTTGCGCGACTGATCGAGGAAGCTCCAATCCGGTCCTTGAATCCCGCCACTTTCCAGCCGGTCCCGCATGCAGAGCACGGCATCGATGCCTGTATTCCCCGTCACGGTGACGTTCGTCCCGTCAATGCCTTCGGCCAGCAGGTTAGCCGCGGCGGCTGGGGTGGCGGCAAAGTGCATCTGCGCCAGCCGGGAGACCACCACCCGGTTCATCTCTTCCGGAAAGGGCTGCTGAAGGTCGCCAGTGCGCAGGCCCGCTTCAATGTGCCCTAGCGGAATGCGCGAATAGAAGGCCGCCAATGCGCCGCTGAGGGTTGTGGCCGTGTCGCCTTGAACCAGAACAAGATCCGGCTTTTCTTGTGCCAGGACCGGCTCCAATTCAGCCAGAATCCGCGCCGTGGCGGACGCTAACGTTTGGCCCGGGCGCATGGCGTTCAAATCGCGGTCAGCTACAACATCGAACACCCGCATGACTTGGTCCAGCATTTCGCGATGTTGCGCCGTGATGCAGATGCGGACCCCCAAATGCGGCCATTTCTCCCGGAAATGCCGAATGACGGGGCACAACTTGATAGCTTCCGGACGAGTCCCGAAAATGAACAGGATCTTGCGAGACTTATGCATGTGAGTATCAGAATAACGCAGACAGATTGATGAGGGGCCACCCCGGAGTGCTCGGTTTTCCGGGCCAACTTCAGTATTTACACAGTCATATTCCCCGAACGCCGGTGCGGGATGACAGCGTTGGCACGGAGGTCCCATTCAGCCGGACCTCCCTCTGAACGGCCCGTTCCAGGGCAATCGTCAGTCCAGCCAGCAGGGGCAGGTATAGCGCGTACGCTTGCGACAGGAAAATGATCGCAACGCCAAACCCAACAAGGGAAAACATCGTGCAGAATGACGCCGTCCCAAGGAACTGCAACTGTGGCAACTGCGCCGCATACAGCTGGCAAAGCCGAATCGTTCGGGCCAAAGCGAGATAGGTGGAGATGAGGGCCCCGGCAAAGATCAGAAATCCCGGGATGCCGAGCTCGCTCGAAACCTGGGTATAGGCGTTATGGGTGACCTGCCACGCGCCTTGACGCCTGTTTTCACGGGAGGTCTCGCCTTCAATATTCGCGAACTGGGACGGTCCCACGCCGGTAAACGGGTTGTCCATCGTGACCTGTAAACTTGTGCGGAAAAGGTATTTTCGAGTCTCGGTGGAAGCCGTCGCTTCACTGGTCGTCGTGGGTCTGTCTTCATCCAAGATGGTGCGATAACGGTCCAGTACCTGGGAGGGCAAGAACGTCACCGCGAGAAATAAGGCCAGTGGGGTTAATACCGCGAAGGCCAACCGCAACCCATTGGACCCTCGCCACAGCCCGAATGCTACCATTGCCGCTGCGGCGATGAGTGCCCCACGGGATCCGGTTCCCGCAATCTGGGCGACGAGCACCGTGAGCAGAATCACCGCGCTCAACCTCACAACTTTCGTCTTTGCCGCCATGCCCCAGCACAAAACAAAAGGAAGCAGGAACAAGAAGTGAGCAGCCAAATCGTTCGTGTTGCCGATACTGCCACCAAAATCGCTGCCCTGCCGGTTCACTTCGAAGAAGAACCGGGCCGAGAAGCTGATGGCGGCCGCACCCAGCGCCATGGCCCCAATCATTCGCCGGCAGTCTCGCACCGTCAGCGTCAAGCCTCCGACCACGAGCAGTACAGCCAGGCTGGTTTGTAGATACCCGAACCAGAGGTTTGCCGAATCGCTCTTCCATGTGCTGAAAAGCGCCGATATCGCCATCCAGGCCCCGAACAGTAGCCACATTTTTCCGGGGCGGGCTGCGAAGATCCGCCGAAATGAACCGCTCGCAAACGCCAGCAGGATAACGGGTGCTCCTACGAGCGGAAAAAAATAGATGTTCCCGACACGGGCAGCCATCACTTCGTGAATCATACCTGTGCGGAAGAAGACATACACGAGTGCGATCAGAAATCCAAGGACACGGACCTGATTGTTTTCATCTCCAGCCCAATTCGGGTCCAAATCCCGGGCTGGCGCCGTGCCCTGTCCCTGGAACAAAGTCCGTGGCTGGCTGCTGCCACCCGTACCCATCCCCACAGCACTTCTTGGGGTCGCGCCGGTTCGAAGAGGCGGAACCACACTTCCCAGCTGGACGCGCCGGGGGGCTGAAATGTTGCCGAATTTGGACACGATAGTTCTCTGGCAGCGCTGCAAACCTGCCCGGACTGCGACAGCGTAATCAGTCTACCAAAACTCCTATCGGCACCTCTGCCCGTTATCCACAGGGCTGGCTGTCCGTCTGCGCCAGCGCCCCGCGGCAGGTTTTCTGCCCGCAAGGCTGTAGCTCTGGCCCCAACCTCATGTAGACTAACAGTTTCCAGGGACGCTATCGGTCAGGTGAGCTGTACTTCGCATGGCCAACTAACGGTAGGGGGCCGCGTATTTCATGATCATTGTCACCAACTTCGTTCATTTCCCGAGCACTTGGTCTGCTCCGGGGCAGAAGGTTGGTTCGGCGATCTACGCTCGTACGGCGGCCGAATTTCTAGCTCACCAGGGGCCCGATACGGTCTGGCTGGTCAACTGTGATCCCCACCTGACGCTGCGCTTGGCGTTTCGGAAACTGCTGCGTTCCGGGGGGCCAAAACTTGTTGCCGTGGACCTGGTCTTACGCCGGCCCAAAGGCTTCCGGGACGCCCTCCCGATGTCGGTCAAGCGTTTTCTGCTCAAGCGCGTCGACCATTTTATTCACTATTTCTCGGATGTCCGTGCTTATCAGGAGACCTTCGGTATCGACGCCGCCCGCAGCTCCTTCGTGCCGTTCAAAGCGAATCTGGCCGAGTCCCATACGCTCCAGCCTGAACAGGGAAGTGAGCAGTATATTCTGTGTTTTGGAAGGTCCATGCGCGACTTCGACACCTTCTTCGATGCGGTGGAGCAGCTCCCCTACCCGGCGGCTATTTCGCGGCAAGATCCCGCGGTGCTGCGGACGCACGGTGCACGCTTTACCCGTTCCTGGGAGCAACTCCCTGCCAATCTGACCGTGCTGGATGACGACGGCGGCGCAGACGCCCAGGTTCGGATTCTGGAGAACGCCAAAATTGTGGTGCTGCCCATCCTGAAGACCAGCATGGTGGCATCGGGCATCAGTTCCTGCCTGAACGCGATGAGTCTGGGCAAGTGTGTGATCGGGACCGAGGGGCCGGGGATGAGTGATGTGTTTCAGGAAGGCGAAGTTCTTGTGGTTCCCCCGGAGGAGCCAGCGAAGTTGGCCGCCGCGATTCGGTCTGTCTGGGAAGACACAGAACTCCGCAGGAAGACCGCCGACGCTGGATTCCGCTATGCCAAGGCGGCCGGCGGCGAACAGCAGTTATATCAGCGTATACTCGACCGGCTTGCCAGCCTGGCACTCTAGCCAGGATGGCGCTTGCGCCAATGATTGAGCACCACCAGGTGCCAAAGCGCCACTGGGGCAACGCCGGATCGCAAGGCTTCCTTCACGGCCGGGCGCAATGTGCCTGGCCGGATCCACCCCTCGGCTTCGAGCACTGAATCACGGGACAACTCTTCCAGCGGCTTACGCCAGCGTGACGCCAGCCAGCGCTCCACGGGAATGGTGAAACCCTGCTTCTTGCGGAAGGCTACTTCCGGCCCAATCCGGCGCCGGACGATTTCGCGCAGGATCGCCTTGAGTTGGCCATTGTGCATACGAACCTGATACGGCAGGCGTGCAGCAAAGTCCCACAAATGATGATCCAGGAACGGAGCGCGAGCTTCCAGGGAGTGATGCATCGTGGCGCCGTCCACCTTCGTCATGAACTCGCCGACGAACCGCGTGCGTTGCTCATAACGCAAAATATCGGGCAGTAGTTGGCGTGCCGCCGCAACGGTCATGGGGAGCTGGCGTTCGGCGATGGCACGCTGGTCCAGCCGGGAACCCAGCATCCGGCTGCGTTCCAGGTACGGCAAGCCATTCTGCATGCGGGCTACGGCGCCCAGGCCGCCGGTTGCGAAATCCAGGAAGTGCTTCGCGCGGTCCGTGATCGAACCATGACTTGTGTGAATCGGCTTCCACAGGGAACTGGCCCAGGCAGGCAGGAACTTTGCGGTTCGTTGCGCCATCCAAAAGTACTTATGAAAGGGGTAGCCGAGAAAGACATCATCACCGCCATCGCCAGTCAGCAGCACGGTGGCGAAGGGCTTGATCGCCTGGGACACCTGCAACATACCCAGCGCGGAGGAAGCCGCGAACGGCTCACCGTATGCGTCGACGAGTGTATCCAGGTCGGGTTGCGCTTCCTGCGGTAGGGCGACGATCTGATGAGGGATGCCCAACTTCCGAGCCGTATGCTGCGCGTCAGCGCTTTCGTCCGCCTTGTCCCCCGGTGCGCTCACCGTGAACGCACTGATCTTGGCATTGAGCTTGGCCATGGCCCAGCAAACCAGCGTTGAATCGATGCCACCGCTTAACAGTGCCCCGATGGGAACATCGGCAATCAAACGCAGGCGGACCGCTTCGAGGAACACTGCTTCGGTCTGATCCACGGCGTCCCCAAAGCGAATGTTTGCCCCCGGGTCCACCTCGGGCAGCGTCCAATACGTACGCTCTGTCACCTGCCGGTTGCGGTACTCCAGAATCGTCCCGGCCTGAACCTTCCGAATGCCCATCCGAATGCACCGTTCGTCGGAAATGAAGCCCCAATGCATGAACTCCAATACTGCTTGAGAATTCAGTTCTCCCCCAAACCCTGCGGCGGCCAGTGCCGCATGCGTCGAAGCAAAGGCAATGCCGGAGGCGGATTCGCTGACGTACAGCGGCTTCACGCCCAGCCTGTCCCGCACCAACCAGAGGCTTCGCTTGCGTTGATCCCACAAGCCGAACGCAAACATACCCCGCAGCTTCGGAACCATTCCGTCAATGCCCCATTCCTGGTAGCCGTGCAGCAGGACTTCGGTATCGCACTGAGATTTGAAGTTGTGACCGCGGGCGATCAATTCATCGCGCAGGTGCTGGAAATTGTAGATACAGCCATTGAAAACCAGTCCGACGTTACCCTCCTCGGACAGCATCGGCTGATGTCCGGCCGGACTCAGGTCCAGGATGGCGAGTCGGCGATGTCCCAGGACGACATGCGGCCAAGCAGCGCTCCCCTCGCTGTCCGGGCCTCGCCGCGACAAACTTGCGGTCATAAGGCCGACCGTCTTCGCGATGTCGGCTTGATCCCGGTTCTCGGCAATAACTCCTGCGATGCCGCACATGGTTAGACGCTCTTCTCCACGGCGCCCGCCGGGCGGAGCCGCTCCAGGACCAGCGCTCGAATGCGCTCACGGTGATCCGGTTCGGAAACCGTGAACAGCGCCACTGCGTAATACTGCACCGCAAGCAGGCCGAGCGCCAGAATCAACTGGGGCCAATTCTTCCCGGGCAATAAGAAGCCATGCAACCACACCGACAGCAGGACTGTAGGGATCCCGGTCAGCAGCGGCCGTAGATAGATTCCGGAGAGATAGTCCCAAGGATCCGTATCCAGCGCCTTGCACAGCAGCACGGGCGTGACCAGCCCGCGGTGCAGAATTGCTAGAGATGCGATCACCCAGGCGGCACCCAGAATGCCAAAGCCCGGCAGGACCAAGGCGATTCCGGTTAGCGCGAGAAGTCCTTCCACGATCAGTAAGCGCGCATAGGTGCCGTGCTTGGCCAGTCCGAATAGGATCACGCTGGAATTGAACTGACCGGCAACGGCGAGCCCGGTGGAAAGCGCCAGCGGCAGAATGAGGGGCGCCGAATTTGCTGCAAACCCCGGGGTGATCCAGACCGAGATCAGGTCGAAGTTATACACCACCAGGAATGCGCCCAGTGGCATGAACAGCGCGAGGCAATACCGATTGAGGTACTTTCCTAGAATCGCGATCTGATCCTGCCGGCCTTGTGCCGCCAACTGGGCGGTGTTTGGCATCGTGATGTTTCCGATCTTGGTGATCATTTCCACGATGTAAGTCAGCAAGCGCGAGGGCGAACTGTAGTAGCCGACAAAGGCCGTGGTGCGAAAGTGACCGATCATCATCAACGGTCCCTGATTGAGCAGGATCGTCCCGATGTATGCCAGAAATGCGTTAGCTCCATAGGAGCTCATCTTCTTCCACATGTGGCGGCTGGCCAGTTTGGGAGAGATCTTCAGCTCTGGGAAGATTCGCCGCACGGCCCTGAAACTGAGGGCGTAGGTGAGGAATTGGCTGAGCGTGGTGACGATGCCCATCTCAATCAGGCCATAGCCCAGATACAGTACCACCGCGCAGCCTCCAGACCGGACGATCAGGGACAAAATGTAGATGTTGTTCTGTATCTTGAACTGCTGGAAGGCTTCCAGGCTGGCGATGGTGACGCTCAGTGCGATGGCAACAGCCCATCCTGCTCCGACGATACGGACCAACAGAGCAAAATCGGACAGGTATCGTTCGGGAATGGCGAACGCACGATGCAGTTGTCCGGCCAGGACCAACGTCAACAGGAAGAGACCGCCTCCGATGCAGAGGAAGTAAAACAAGGAGGTATTGATCACTTCGTTGATCTGGTCCGGGTCGTCCTTGGCCCGGAACCCCGAGATCAGGTTCACGGCTGCTGACTTAAAGCCAAAGTCGAATAGCGTGAAGTAATCGATAAACGCGAACGCCAGTGCCCAGATGCCGTTCTGTTCATCCCCCAGCTTCCGGATCAGGTACGGAGCTAGGAAGAACCCGGCGAGGAGGTTCACCCCGACGCCAATCCAGCTCCAAATCACGTTTAGCAGAAACCGTTCTGCCCAGCCCTTCCCACCACTCACTGAGGCCTCTGGGGATGAACGTGGCGCGACAAGCCCACCCAAAATACGGGAATCTGTGCGGGCCGTTTCTGGTAGCTCTCCAGGTGCATAATAATAGGGGTACCTCGAATCGTCTCGCAAAGTCCAGGTTGCGTCCGCATAGTAACTATCGAGCGAGAGTGGCTTTCCGAATATGGTCTCCGGCGGTTTTCGTTCAGGGGAATTCCGGGAACAACTTTCCCGCTGCCGCGGGGTCCTGCGTCAAGCTTGAGTGCGTAGGTTCTGGCACGACCTGCCGATACACCAACAAGAAAGAAGGAATTTGGGCGGATGGATCGAGTCTTAGACGGCAACGACTGGCTACAGTACAAGAAATCGCGCCACGGCATCGGCGACATCATTCGGAGTGTCAATGACCCGCAACTAATTGAAGGCGTGCGGGTTGCGCCCGCCGCACTGCACCCAGACGACCGTGGCTACTTCATGGAACTGATCCGGCTGGGGCACGGGCTCGCGGCTCACTTCGAACCCTCCACGACGCAAGTCTCGGTGGCCCTCAGTTACCCCGGGACCATTAAAGCATTCCATTTCCACCAAAAACAGACCGACTACTGGTGTCCATCGGCGGGTATGTTTCAGGTTGCGTTGGTGGACCTCCGCCAGGATTCCCCCACTTGGGGCAAGAAGAACACAATGTATGTGGGCAGCCTCCGCCCCTGGCACATTCTGATCCCGCCAGGGGTTGGCCACGGCTACAAAATCATTGGTGAGTCCTCGGCCGTGCTGGCCTACGTCACGAACCGGTTCTACGATCCGTCTGACGAAGGGCGCATTGCCCACAGCCACGAACTGATCAACTACGACTGGGAGACGCAATTCAAATGAAATACCTTGTGACTGGCGGAGCGGGCTTCATTGGTTCTGCCTTTGTGCGGCTGGTGATGCGCACGCAACCGTCGGCGCGCGTCGTCAATTTGGATAAGTTGACGTACGCCGGCAACTTAGAAAATCTGACGAGTGTCGCCTCGGACGCGCGGTACACGTTTGTTCACGGCGACATCTGCGATAAGACGCTGGTGGACAGTGTAATGCGGGAGCAAAAGCCCGACGTTGTGGTTCATTTTGCGGCTGAATCGCACGTGGATCGCAGTATTCTGTCGCCGGCTCCGGTGATCGAAACGAATCTCATAGGTACCTTTACGCTTCTGGAAGCCGCGCGCCACCATGGGCTACAGCGTTTTCACCACGTCTCCACCGATGAAGTTTACGGAAGCATTGATTCGCCTCACGAAGCGGATGAGGACTACCCGTTCCATACGTCCAGCCCGTACTCGGCGTCGAAGGCCGGTTCGGACCTGCTGGCGCAGTCGTACTTCACAACGTACAAACTGCCGGTGAGTGTTTCGCGGGCCTCGAACAACTACGGTCCGTACCATTTCCCGGAAAAACTGATTCCGTTGATGATTTCCAACGCCATGCAAGACAAGCCCTTGCCGATTTACGGCGACGGGATGCAGATCCGTGACTGGTTGTACGTCGACGATCACTGCCGGGGAATCCTCGCGGTGATCGAACAAGGCCGCGCGGGTGAGGTCTACAACATCGGCGGCAACTGCTCGCTGCCGAATATCGAAGTGGTCAAACGAATTCTGAAAGCGCTGGGGAAGCCGGACAGTCTGATGCAGACCGTAAAGGACCGGCCGGGGCACGATCGCCGCTATGCGCTCACCAATACCAAGCTTACCCGCGAGACGGGTTGGGAGCCGCAGATGACCTTCGACGAAGGGTTACAGCAGACCATCGAATGGTATAGGGCCAACCCTGAATGGGTGGCTCGCGTGTTCAGTGGGGAATACCGGAATTTTTACGAAACCAACTACGCAAACCGCTAGCGCTGGTTTGAGGGCTTCGCGTTGCTGGCCCCAGTCACTTTCCATAGGCGCTGTGGCGGGACAAAGAAAACCGACAATCCCGCGACCGCTGCCGCCATCATTGTCACAAACGTACAAATGGGGCTGGTGAGGCGTTTAGATGCCGATTGTTCCGGGATCCACGGATCCAGGAACGCGGCCAGGTAGAACAGCGTTTGCACCCTGAGCGCGACGGTGCGCGCCGGCTCGTCCAGGAAAAACGACGTAACCAGGACCACGGCCAGTGTCCAGGGCAGCAGCAAGCGGCCCACCTTGTAGGACACGTAATGGAACCACATGCGGTTTCCGCTCCCGAGCAGTTGGGGATAATATCGCAGGAGCTGATAGTTTCCCGCCAGTGTCCGCACCTTTCGGTTAAACTCCGTCTCGCGCGACGTCGGATAATCATAGGCTTTCGCTAGGGGTTGCATCACCAGGCGGTAACCGCGGAAGAAGGAATGGAGCGGCAGATACATGTCGTCGAGCAACACTTCGGCGGGGACTGGTGTCGTGAGTTCGCGACGAATCGCATAGAACGGGCCGGTGGCGCCGAACATCGAATCTAGCGTGCTCAGCTGGTCGCGGATCCATGTTTCCAGCCGCCAGTACAAACCAATCGCAGCCTCGGCTTGATTCTGGCCGGCGCGGATGCGCAGCTCTCCGCTGACTACGCCAACTTCAGGATCGGCGAAGGCTGTGACGAGGTGCCGCAAACTGTCCGGTGCCAGCACCTGCCGCACGTCCGTCAAGACGACAATCTCTCCGTGCAGTTGCGGGATCACCGCATTCAACGCGGCAGGTTTCCCGCCCCGTGGAAGCTCAACCAAGTGAACACCCTGATCTGCGTAAGCCCGCGCGATGTCGGCCGTCGTGTCGGTGGACCCGTCCGAAGCCACCCAAATCTCCACCTTTTCGCGCGGATAGTCGGCGCGGAGAATCGAATCCAGTTTCGCGGCCAGGTAGACCTCGCCGTTATAAACGGGGACCAGGATGCTGAGATGAGGTTCGATCGCCTGCGTACGAACGGGTCGGCCCCAGCGCCCCGCCATCCAGCCCAGTAATAACGGGTAACCCGCGACGACATAGAAGAGAATCGCGGCCCCGACCAGGAAGATGAGCTGTGCTGTCACTGCGCAGCCGCCCCGCAAACTTCTGTGAATAGCGCTTCATAACTGCCCGCCACGGTGTCCGTTGAGTACTCCTTCATCACGCGCTCTCGTGCCGCGGACCCGATCCGCGCGCGGTCTTCCGGCCTGAATAGAAGCCGCTCAATGGCGTGACTGACCGACTGCGGATCGCGAAGTCTCACCACCAGTCCGGTTACGCCGTCTTGGACCAGTTGCGTGCTGGCAGGGATATCGCTGACCACCGACGGCAGCCCGGTCGACATGGCCTCTATGAGGGAAACCGGGAGCCCTTCGACCGAGGACACCAGCGCAAAGATGTCGGCCGCCTGAAGCCAGGACCGCACCTCCGCGCCCCGCTGTGCTCCCAGGAAGCGAACGCGATTCTGAAGACTCATCTGCTGCACCGAATTCTCCAATTCGACACGGCACGGGCCGTCTCCAACCAAGACGAGCTCAGCCTGAGGCCGATTCCTGGCGACCAGGGAGAATGCCACGATCAGGCTACCCAACTCCTTTTCCGGAGCAAGGCGACCAACGAACAAGATCACCTCTGAAGACGGCGCAAGACCCAAGAGGTTGCGAAGAGCTGACCGGCCATCCGCGGGAAGCGGCGCAAACTCAGTTGTGTTCACCGGATTCGGCATCCACAGGAATTTCCGGCTATCGAGACCGCATTCGCACCCCTCCTGGCGCATGGCGTCGTTCAGAACCATGATGCGAGCTGCCCATCTCGATAGCAGTCGAAGCTGCAGGCGGCCGATGAAGCTGCGCTGAAGGGGTCGAATTGTGTTGCTGCCGGAAAATTTCATGAGGATCGGTTTGCCGGCCAACCGTGCGGCAATACTGCCGGAGACAACATGCGCGCCGGTCATCAGGAAATACACCAGGTCGTACTCCGCCCGTGTTCGCCACAACTCCCACGCGACAGCGGCGGCGAAGACGTAGCCGCGGAGCCGAATATTGGCACTGGTCCCAAACTGCCGGACCGGAACACCCATTTCGTCCAGACGATGAGCTTCCGCAGGCATGGGGGCGCCGCCGGGACAGAAGACCTCCGCCTGATCGCCGCGGCGAATCAGTTCCGCGCAGACCCGCTGAGCCTCAATTTCGGAGCCACCGACGATCGGCAGGTAGGAGGAGGTGATCAACCGAAAGGAAAAGGTTCGACGAGCTCTGTTCATGGCCTAGGGGCGTATTGTCATTATCGGGTAATCCGCACAATTACGCAGGCCAATGCGGAGAAGCCACACAGCTTCAGTATGATGGATAGAGGGAGCTTCAGAGACCGGAGTTTTCCCGTTCACCTTGCCCGGGTGGCGAAATCGGCAGACGCAAGGGACTTAAAATCCCTTATCCGGCAACGGGTGTGTGGGTTCAAGTCCCACCCCGGGCACCACACAAACCTGTATGAAACGACAAAGCGTTGAGATTCCTGGCGTTCACCACACGAATCCGATCCCGTCGGCCTCGAAGATTGGGCCGTTTCTCGCGAGCGGCAGCATTTTCGGGAAGGACCCCGAAAAAGGCGGCGCGTTCGCGGAGACCGCGGAAGAGCAGTGCGCGGTGATGTTCGCGAACATTCGCCGGCTGATGGAGGCCGCGGGCGGCTCCACCGACAACGTCCTCAAGTTGGAAGTGTGGGTCAAGGACCCGTCGTATCGCGCGCTGGTGAACAAGCAGTGGCTGGCGATGTTCCCGGATGAACACGCTCGTCCGGCGCGGCACACGTTCGTGACGGCTGACGTTTCGCCCGGGGCGCTGATGCAGTGTGCCGTGCTGGCGATCCTGCCGGCCTAGCCGAGGCGGAAGGCTTCCGCAGGCTCTCCGGGCCTAGCTCCGCGAAACGCGAGGCGCAGCAGCGGCGGAGCGATCAATGTGGTCGCGACGGACATGAACACGATGGTCCCGTAGACGTTCGCCTGCATCACGCCAAAACCTAGGCCGATCTGCGCCACCACCATCCCGACCTCGCCGCGCGGGATCATGCCGATACCGACACGCAGCGCGTCAGTCCTTCCCAGCGGCAAAGCGCCCACGCCGCAGCCCACCAGCTTGGACGCCACTGCGGCGACCAACACGATTCCAGCGAACAGTAGGTTTGCAGGATCGCGCAGCGTGGCCGGATCGAAGTGAAGCCCGATGCCGACAAGGAAGAATGGCACCAGCAACTCCGTCACTCCGTCGGTCAACGTATGCACGCGGTGATCGACCACTTCAGAGAGCGCCATGCCTGCCAGAAACGCACCGATGATGGCGGCGACTCCGGTGTAGGTGGCCAGCAGAGAAAGCGCGAACAGCAACACCAACGCTAGCGTGAACTGCGCTTCGGCTCCGGACATGCCGCCTTGGACTTTGGGAACCACGCGTTGCAGAATCCGGCTGCCGTACAAGACGACGAAGACGGTGAAGCCGATGGCGAGCGCCGCTGTAATTCCGAGTTCGGTGTAACTGACCGCTTCGCGCGCCAAGCTGCTGACGGCGGCGAGAACGATCAGGCCGAGCACGTCGTCGATCACTGCGGCGGCCAGGATCAGTTTACTGGCGCGTTCGTCCAGCCACCCGCCCGCGGCCAGCACCTGTGCGGTGATGCCGACACTGGTCGCCACCATCGCGGCGCCGATAAACAGAGCCTCCAGCGTTGGCAGGCCCCACCACTTGGAAAGTCCCCATCCCGCAAGAAAGGGAACGGCGACGCCCAGGCTGGCGATCCACGCAGCGCGACCGCCGACAGCGATCAGTTCGGAGGCCTTCACTTCCAGCCCGACGCGGAACAGGAGGAACATGACGCCCAGCTCGCCCAGGACGGCGACGGTATCGTTCTGCCCGATCCAGCCGAGCACGTGGGGTCCGATGAGGACGCCGGCCAGAATCTCGCCGGCGATGCCGGGTTGGTGCAGGCGCTCGAAGACCTCCGCCAGCAGCTTGGCTGCGACGAAGATGACCAGGAGCGACAGGGCGAGGTCAGAGTGGTTCGGCACCACTCTTATCCTAGCTGCTGGCTACAGTTTCTTTGAAATCACGCAGGCGTTGATGCCGCCGATGCCCATGGAGAGCTTGCCGCTCAAGCCATGCGGAACATCGCAGGCGGTATTGAACACGAAGTTCTGATGCATCTGCCCGATGGTGGCGTTCAGGTCCTCACGCGACAGCGGCGTGGGGAACAGCTTGCCTTCGGAGTAGCCCAAGTATTGCGCAGTCAGCTCCCAGCCTCCGCCGGCGCTCATGCCGTGGCCGAAGGTGCCCTTGCGAGCCGTGACCAGGACGCTGTCCGGGAAGATCGAACGCAGGTTGGTAACTTCCGAATAATCGCCCGGCGTGGCCGTGGCGTGCAGATCCCAACTGCCGATATCGGCTGGGGTGGCGCCTGCTTCGATCAATGCTTGGTTCATGGCGGCACGCGGACCGTCCGGCGACGGCGTGATGATGTGTTCGGCGTCGGAGGTGACGCCCACGCCCACCGGTTCCATGCCCAGCGGCTTGAAGCCGCGCGAGGTCATGTAATCCATGTCGCCGACGATCCACACTACGGATCCACCGGCCACGTGGGTGCCTTGCAGACGAGTGAGCGGAGCAGATAACGTACGGTCCGCGGAGAGTACGCGCGCGTTGTAGAACGCGCCGACGGTCAAGGGATGCGGCGGAGGGTCGGAAGAGCCGATGACCACGGCCTTGGCCTCGCCGCTCTGAATCGCGGTCATGGCCAGACGCAGCGAGACTCCGAAGGTGGAACAAGCGGCCACAGGCGCGAACGCCATGCCGGTGATCTTGCCCAGGATGGAGATCTGCGCGGCGGGCGTGTTCTGGATGTTCCAGATGAGATTCGCGGACACCACCCATGGCGGCTCCGGAGCGTTCCACTTTTCCTGCAGCTTCACGCGATTCTTTTCGCGATCGCGGATGGCGTGCAGTTTGCCGGCTTCAATGCCGCCTTCGATGGAGGTGCCGTCGATCTTGGCGAGTTCCTGCAGGTAGTCCTGCAGTTCCTGCTCGCGTCCGGCCCAGAATTCGTCCCAGCGCTTCTGGGATTCATGCAGCTTCACGCTGACGTCGTAAATCGTGTGCAGACTGCCCAGCCCGGTGCCGACGTAAACATGCGCCTGCGTGCCGAGTTCCTGCAGCACCTGTTCGATGCCCGGGTTTTGGCCCAGGGACTGAATGAACGCACCCAGGGCGTAGAGCGATGGGTAGTCCATCTTGTCGAGAAGGCGCTGGAAGGTGCGGGGTGCAAAGCGCTCCCCAATCCAGCCCTGATAGTCGGCGAAATCAAACTGCGGCATACCGACCAGGAAGTTGTCGGGACCAAAGCCGTTGAAGGGCGTCAGCCAGGTCTCAGCGGAAGCCAGGTTTTGGCGGAAAGCCTCGATGTTGGGAGATTTCGGGGCTACGATTCCCCAGCCGAAAACTCCGATTCGTTTCTTCATTCCGTGTGCGAATGTCCTCTACTCGGTCGCGCGCATTTGCGCATGAACACCTACTGTAGCAAGAACCAAATCACCCTGTACCAGGAGCAAACTTAACGGCGCGGGAGCGTATCGCGATACTCCGGGTACATGGTGGCGGCGCCACCCAGGGCGGCTGCTCGGGGGATGTTATTCTGCTTCGAGAATTCGTCCAGGAACGGGTTTTCGCCGGGGGCGAAGCTCTGGACGCGGTCGCGATTCCGCCACGGGGCTTCTTCGACGTACTCACATGGATACAACCAGTTAGCGAGCAGGTTCGTGCCAGCGGTCTCCCAGCCGGCGGTCGGGCTCAGGACGAAATCCTGGCTCTTGATGAGCGGTTCTTCAAGGTAGTCGGGGTCGGTCACGATGCTGACGTGGGTCAGGGTGTCGCCGTGACGGATGAAGTGCTCCACCAAGCTGATCCGGTCACTGGAGGGCAGCCCGTTGCGGCGATGCCAGCCCTGTTTGATGTGGCTGGTGTAGACGGTGAAGACGTTGCCCTGCCACTCGCCTGTGGAGAACCCCATCCAGGTGTGGGCGACGTATTCGGGCGGGTGGGGGCGGTCGTCCAGCCAGATGGTGCGGTTCTGTTCGTAGTTGTTGATGTACTGCTTCAGGGCAACGATGTTCTGGGTTTGGGGGTCGCGCTCCTCCCATACGCGCAGCAACAGGGGGCCGCGATACATGTAGGCGGCGGTATGGACCTGGCACTGATGCTCCTGCGCGGTGAGGCGGTCGGGGTTCCAGGAGAGGGCCCACTTGCGGGCGGCGTCGTTGATGGGGAGGCCCAGGTAATCCACCAGGGCGGGGCCGGGTATGCGCTCGGGCTGATCCTCGTGGAAGACGGGGACCCAGACGCCGGTGAGGTCCAGTTGGGCGAAGGCGGGAGGAACGAGCAGGGCCAGCAGGGCGAGGGTGGCAAGTCGGGACATGCGTCACGAATCTTACACCAGATTTGTTTCAGACAAAAAGAAAAAGGGCGGCCCCTTGCAGGAGCCGCCCTTCGAGACTGCAGGGTGTGAACTGTTTACTTGCGGCGCATCCGCTTGGCGGCGAAAGCCAGACCGATCAAGCCCGTACCGAGGAGCGCGGCGGACTGCGGCTCAGGAACCGAGTTGGTGGTGACGTAGCTGTCGAGGATGCCACCCACTTTGATCGATTGCCCACCCGTTCGTCCGGGGGTGCAGGTACCGTCGTCGCAAGAGATGCTCTGCAAGTGAATCGCGGCGTAGACGTTGTTCAGGGAATCCTTCTGGTTAAACATCGCTACGGTCAGCGTGCCAGTGGGTGAGGCGGCCAGGGTCGTGACGTAGGGCGTCGGACCGGAGGTGTTCCAGCCTTGGCCGCCGGAGACGCCGAGGTCAAAGAAGCCCGTGTAGTTGGGGTTGGAGAAGCCGTTCGAACTAATCACCAGATTCTCACCCACGGACGAAGTGATGTCCGGCAGCACAAGACCGGCCGAGGTCAGATTCAGCGCCAAGTCACGGAACTTAATTCCGGAATTCAGGACGTTCACGGTGAGTTGGACCTGATTGGCACCCGTGTCGACCAACGTGATCGTGCCGAAGCTGGGGACGCTAGTGCAGGCGGTATTGCCAAGCACGCAGGTGAGTTTCAGTGTCAGCGTGTCCGCGGCGGCCGGCAAAGCGAGCGCGCTCGCAATTAAGACAGCCAAAAGAGATTTATGTAGACCAAATTTCATGCAATTCCTCCATGCGGCTACCTGGGATGGCTTTACCGCCCTACAGGGATGGAGGATGGGCTTGTTTTGTTCACACAACTATGGGTTCAAATCCGAGGCTCGCTGGTTTGGGTACTTCTCGCGCAATAAACGGGGATTGGATCAGTACGTCATGCGCCACAAAAGCGGGACTTTTTATGGCGGATGGAGGTATCTTACGAAAGAGACTCAGATTAACGGTGGTACTAGCGGAGCGCCGCGGACCGTTAATTCGGCCTGCGGGGTATGAAGCAAATTACACCCTACTGCAGTACCGTAAGTTTTGCCGGCTCGGAACGGGTGCAAGCCATGGAATCGGTTACGCCGGAGGCCATCTCGCCGCAGGCGTTGGCCGTGGCGGTGCGGATGGCGTCTTCCTGCGTGGCTCCGCGGGCTGTTTTGCAGTTTAGGACGCCCTTGAAGTTGATGCAGACCTCGACGCGATGGGCGGAAAGGCTGAGGCTGCCGTAGACCATGATCCCCAGGATGGCGGCGACGATCAGGATTCCCACCAGGACAGGCTTCTTCATTTAGGACTCCGTGACAAATGCGCTGCCCATGGCGCGGAACTTGGCGTAGCGGTCATCGATGAGCTGCTTGGCGGTCATGCCGCGCAGACCGGCCAGAGCCGTCCGCAGGGTTTCGCGCAGGGCTTCAGCTGCTCCGTCGGGATCGGCATGGGCGCCAACTTGCGGTTCGGGCACGATGCCGTCGATCAAACCGAGCTTCAGCAGGTCCGGTGCGGTCATCTTGAGGGACGCGGCGGCGGCCGGGGCTCGGGAGGAGTCGCGGTAGATGATCGCGGCGCAGCTTTCCGGGGAGATGACGCTGTAGACTGCATTCTCCATCATATAGATGCGATTGGCGACGCCCAGTGCGAGTGCGCCGCCGCTGCCGCCTTCGCCCAGGACTACGGCGACGATGGGAACGCCTAAGCGCGACATTTCCCGCAGGTTATTGGCGATCGCGCGACCCTGGCCGCGCTCTTCGGCGTCCTTGCCGTGCCACGCGCCCGGAGTGTCCAAAAGGGCGATGATCGGGCGGTTAAACTTTGCTGCCATATCCATCAGGCGCATCGACTTGCGGTAGCCTTCCGGGTGCGGGTAGCCGAAGTTGCGGAACATACGCTGCTTCGTATCGCGGCCTTTTTGCTGCGCCACCACCATCACCGGCTGCTCGTCGAACCAGGCCATGCCAGCCACGATGGCGTGATCGTCGGCAAAGGCGCGGTCGCCATGCAGTTCTACGAAATCGGTGAACAGACGCTGGATGTAATCGAGCGAATGGGGACGCTTGGCGTGCCGGGCGAGTAGGACTCGCTCCCAGCTGGGGTTTGTTTCTGTCGGTGCAGCGGATTCTGCCATGTTGGTGGGCGTGGGTGTTTCCTGAGGAGACGGGTCGCTACTGGAATCTTTGTTCGGTGCCTTCAGCGGAGCTGGGCTGGGTGAACTCATTCGTTCGCCAAAACTTCTAGCGCCTCCGGGCCGCAGATCCGGTCCAACTCAGAGCGGAACTCTTTGTCGGGTCGAACCTTGACCGCTACATCCAGGATAACCGAGAAGTCGCGCGGTTGTTCGAGGCGCAGGCGGACTTCGGTGGTGCCGGGCTTGCGGGCAAACAGCTGCTGCAGTTCGGCTGCCCGGTCATTATCGGTCTTGCCGTTCATGCGGACGCGGATCGAAATGAGGGACGGCATGGCGACGCGCGCCAGTTCCAGCGGAATCAGGTCCTGAACAGAGATCTTCGGGGGCGCGTTTTCTTCGGGCAGCACCAGACCGCGAATCAGCATGGCCTTGTCTTCCAGCAGGAAGTTCTGCAGGCGCTCGAATTGGGTGGAGAAGACCATGGCCTCAATGCCGCCTTCACGATCTTCGATCTGCATGGAGGCCCACAGCTTGCCGTCCTTGTTGCGGCGGCGGGCGATGCTGGTGAGGATGCCGCACAGGGCGACTTCGTTGCCCTTCTGCAGCCCTTCGAGGCCGCTGGTGAGATGCGTCGCGAGCGCGGTGGCCTTGTCGTCGTATTCGTCGAGCGGGTGGCCTGTGATGTAGAACCCCAGCATCTCTTTTTCGGCGGAGAGCTTCTCGCGGTCGGTCCAGTCGGGAACGGTCGGCAGCGCCTGCTCCGTGGGTTCGGCGGCAAAGAGTTCGGCGAACAGGCCGGACTGGCCGCTGGCGCGATCGCGGGAGACGCGCGTGCCGTTTTCCATGGCGGCGTCGATCACGGCGAACAGCTGAGCGCGGGTGCCCGTGAAGGAATCCATCGCTCCGGCTTTGATGAAGCTTTCAATCATGCGGCGATTGACGGCGGAGAGGTCGACGCGTTCACAGAAATCGTGGAGGGATTTGAACGGACCGCCCTCAGCGCGGGCCTTGGCGATGGATTCGACGGCCGGGCCACCAACGTTCTTGATGGCGCCGAGGCCGAAGCGGATCGCATCCTTCGCGCCGTCTTTGCCCAACACCGGAGTGAAGGTGAATTCCGATTCGTTCACATCCGGCGGCAGCACCGGGATGTTCATCTCGCGACATTCGCTGATGTACTTCACTACCTTGGCTGTGGTGCCGGTTTCAGACGTGAGCAGCGCGCTCATGAACTCGGCCGAGTAGTGGAACTTCAGATACGCGGTGACGAAGGCGAGATACGCGTAGGCGGCCGAGTGCGACTTGTTGAAGCCGTAGCCGGCGAACTTCTCCATCAGATCGAAGACTTTTTCAGCCTTCGCAGGATTGTTGCCCTTTTCGGCGGAGCCCTTCATGAAGCGCTCACGCTGCTTCTGCATCTCCTCGATCTTCTTCTTGCCCATGGCGCGGCGGAGAAGATCGGCGTCGCCGAGGGAGTACCCTGCGACGCGATTGGAGATCTGCATGACCTGTTCCTGATAGACCATGACGCCGTAGGTCTCTTCCAGGATTTCCTTCATCGCCGGTAGGTCGTAGACGACCTTCTTGCGGCCATGCTTGCGATCGATGAAGTCATCGATCATGCCCATGGGGCCCGGGCGATAGAGCGCGTTCAACGCGATCAGATCTTCGACGCGATCTGGCTGGTAACGGCGCAAAATGTCGCGCATGCCAGGCGATTCGAACTGGAACACGCCGCTGGTGTAGCCCTTGCTGAAGATGCCCTGGTAGGTGGCCTGGTCATCCATCGGGATGTCTTCGATCACCATACTGACGCCGCGATGTTTCTTCATCAGGGCCAGCGCGTCGCTGATGATGGTCAGCGTGGTCAGGCCCAGGAAGTCCATCTTGAGCAGGCCCAGTTTTTCGAGGCCCACCATGTCGTACTGCGTGACAATTTCGTCCCGGTTCGTCTTGTACAGCGGAACCAGTTCTTTGAGCGGCTGCGGCGAGATCACGACGCCAGCGGCGTGCATGCCTGCGTTGCGCGCCATGCCTTCGAGGCGCTGGGCGACGTCGAGAATTTCCTTGAGGCGTGGGTCCTTGCGCGCCAATTCATCGATCTGCGGCTCGACCTTGCGCGCCTCTTCCAGCTTGATGTTCAGCGGCTGCGTCGGGATCAGCTTGGTGACTTTTTCAATTTCCCCGAAGCCCACATCGAGCACGCGGCCCACGTCCTTGATCGCGGCCCGCGCGCCCATGGTGCCGAAGGTGATGATTTGCGCGACCTGCTCTCGCCCGTATTTCTCGGTGACGTACTTGATGACTTCGCCGCGTCCGCGTGTACAGAAATCGATGTCGATATCAGGCATGCTGATGCGTTCCGGATTGAGGAAGCGCTCAAACAGCAGGCCGTAGGCCAACGGGTCGATATCGGTGATCTCCATCGCGTAGCTGACCAGGCTGCCGGCAGCGGAACCGCGGCCCGGGCCGACGGGGATACCGGCTTGTTTGGAGAAACGAATGAAATCCCACACGATCAGGAAGTAGCCGGAGAACTTCATCTCCTGGATGGTCTTGATCTCGCGATCCAGACGCTCCACATATTCCTGCAGATCGTGCTTCAACGCGCCTTGCTTGGCCAGCGCTTCCAAACGCGGGCGGCGTTTTTCGAAGCCCTGGCGCGCGACGTACTCGAAGAACGTGTCGGTGGTGTGATTCTCCGGGATGGGGAACTTCGGGAACGGTTCGGCAACCGGTTCCAGTTTCAACTGGCAGCGCTGCGCGATATCGAACGTCCGGTCGAGGGCGTGTTCCACCTCGCCGAACAGCGACATCATCTCCTCGCGCGTTTTGAGATAGAACGCGTTTTGCGAGAAGCGCATGCGGTTCGGGTCCGACATCGTCTTGCCGGTCTGGATGCACAGCAGAATTTCGTGAGCGCGCGCGTCGCCGTGTTCCAGGTAGTGCGAATCGTTGGTGACCACCAGCGGCATACCGGTGTCGGCGGCGAGGCGATTCACCATCGGCATCACGATCTTGTCTTCGTCCAGACCGTGGTCCTGCAACTCCAGGAAGAAGTTGTTCTTCCCGAACATGTCCTGGTAGTCGAAGGCGATCTTGCGGGCGTCTTCGTACTTGTCGGCCATCAACGTTTCGTTGATATCGCCGCGCAGGCAGGCAGACAGCGCGATCAGACCCTTGGAGTGCTGCGCGAGCAGGTCCTTATCGATGCGCGGCTTGTAGTAGAAGCCGTCGAGGTAGCCGGTGGAGACCAGCTGGATCAGGTTGCGGTAGCCTTCCTGGTTTTCGCACAGCAGCACCAGGTGGTTGTAGCGGTTCGTATCGGTCCGGTTCTTGTGGCCTTGCTGCGCGACGTAGACTTCGCAGCCGATGACGGGATGGATGCCGTTCTTCTTGGCTTCGGTGTAGAACTCGACTGCGCCGAAGAGGTTGCCGTGATCGGTCATGGCGACCGAAGGCATCTTTTGCTTGGCCGCGAGCTTCATCAACTGCGATATTTCGCATGCGCCGTCTAGCAGCGAATAGTCGGTATGACAGTGCAGATGAACGAACGGGTTGGCCATGGCGACAGCTGGGGGAGATCTCTAGTATAGCGGCCTTGCGCGATACTCAGAATCAGTGACGATCGACCAGTTGGTGCAGGCGTACGGCTACTGGATGGTGATGGCCGGAACGGTGTTCGAAGGGGACGCGACGGTGATCTCGGCGGCGTTTCTGGCGCATCGCGGGTATCTACACCTGGGCTGGATCTGCACGGTTGCGAGCGTGACGACAACCTTGCAGAACCAGCTGCTGTATCAGCTTGCGCGAAAGCGTGGTCCGGCGCTGATGACCGGGACGGATCGCAAGGCCGAACATCTGCGGAACGTGATGGGTTGGGTGCAGCGGCGGGGCGCACTGTTCCTGTTCGCTTCGCGCTTCCTGGTGGGATTTCGAACAGCGGCGGCGCTGGCCTGCGGCGTGGCGGACATGCCGAGGGCCACATTCTTCTGGACCAATCTGACCGGGGCGATTGCGTGGAGCATCGTCATGGCCGCCATCGGCTGGAGCGGCGGGCATCTGTTCCGGACGCTGGTCGACGATGTGAAGCGGCACGAATGGACGGCGGCGGGCGTGTTGGTGCTGGTGGTGTTCCTGCTGGTGCTGTGGCGCAGTCGCGGTTGGGATTGGCGGGACTTGCTGACGCTGTTCCGGTCCCACTGATTGCCGAGGTCTACTGTTGGAAAAGCGCTTCCAGCTGCGCGATTTGTGCGGGCGTCCCGCGTGCCGCGATGGTTCGGGCGGACTCAAAGGGATAGAAGCGTCTGATGCCGGTAGCGGTGCGCAATGCGGTGGCGCGCTCACGGAAGGCGTCCTGTGCGGTGGCGCCGGCGAAGTGGAAGATGCGGACCAAATCGCCGTCGGCCGTGGAGTAGGCCTCCGAGACGACTTTCGATTCGGTGGGCAGTTTCTTGTCGAGCTGAGCCGTGAGCCACAGCGCGAGCGGCACTTGATCCGGCGTGGCGCGCAAGAAGATGGTGCGCTGTTCGACGTACGGATAGACGCGGCGAATGTCGCTGATGGTGCGCAGCAGAGTTTGGAATTCGTTGAAGACTTGCACGCTGGGGGCGTTTGCGTAGCGGAAGACGCGGACCTGATTGTCGAATAAGCCCCGCTCCATCAGCGCTTGCTCTTTGGCGTCGGGGCGCTGCGGAAAGACGTACGACGCTGGCTGTGCACTGGGTTGGGCCAAAAGCCAGGTCGCAAATTCAACTTGCTCCGCGGTGCCGCGCAGGGCCAGCGCGCGCCTTTGGACTGCGGGGCCGACGTAGCGGATGTCGGTCATCGTGCGAATGGCGGTCTGCAGTTCGTTGAAGCTCTGTGCTGAGATCGCGGGACTGAGGTAGAACACGCTAACGGTGTTGGCTTCGTCCTTGCCGTTCAGGGTGAGTCGCTTGGTGACGGGAGGCGCGGCGGAAGCCGGGCGATCCAGCTCCGTGAGCACCCACTGCGCTGCCTGCAATTGCGCATCGGTGCCGCGGATCGTGAATTGGCGGGCTTCGGCGTCAGACGACACGGCCTGCGTGCCGCTGACTGAGAGGACGGACAGGCTCAGCTCGGTGAAATCGGCTGGCGTGGGCGCATTTTGGATACGGAGGGTGCGATCTTCCGGGGTCTGAGCCGAAACCAGCGCAGCGAAAGTGAGAGCGAGGAGCAAGAAGCGATGCATGGCGAACTCCCTTCCTCAGCTTTGACGCAGACGGCGCGGAAACGTGCAACCTATGATGGTCGGATGGGCGAGATTCAGATTCGTGTGGCGGCGGAAGCCGATGTTCCTGAGATCCTGGCGATGATCCAGGGGTTGGCGGAGTACGAGAAGCTGACGCACGTCTGCACGGCGACCGAGGATCAACTGCGTCAGACGTTGTTCGGCGATCGGCCCGGGGCGGAAGTGGTGCTCGGCTACCTCGACGGCGTGTGCGCCGGATTTGCACTGTTCTTCCCGAACTATTCTACGTTTCTGGCCAAGCCGGGATTGTATCTCGAAGACCTGTTCGTGAAGCCCGAATATCGCGGGCGCGGCGTGGGACTTGCGCTATTGCAGCAACTGGCGAAGATCGCCGTGGAGCGCGACTACGGGCGCGTGGAATGGAGCGTTCTGGATTGGAACGATCCCGCGATCGGGTTTTATAAAAAGCTGGGCGCGATCCCGATGGATGAGTGGACGATGTTCCGTCTCACTGGCGACGCGATTCCGGCGCTCGCTCAGCGTTAGGCGAGCGAGAGCGGCGGTGCGGCGGAGAACTCCACTTGGATGCCGAGTTCGCGGGGGTCGGCCGAGGTGGGGCCGATGCAGCGGTCGAGTTCAAACTCCACGTGGACCGATCCAGCAGGGACTGTGTCGAGACGCGCGGAATAGGAGTGGCTCCCGGCCGAACTAAAGGTGATGGGCGGCAGATCCTGCCCGTTGGCACGGGCGCGGAGCGTGATCGACGGGTGTTGCGCGGCGACGGGCTCCGGCAGGTAGAAGTTCAGCGTCAGCGTGGGCGCGGAGGCTGCGGCCGTATCGATTTCGGCCGCGAATTTACGAGCGGTCCAGCGCCACGTGTCATTTTCGAGATGATGCCAACCTTCCAGTAGCCGGAAGCCGCTGGGGCGTCCGGAAACGCGGCTGCGGGCGACGATGTAGGCTCGCGAATCACCCTTCGGCGTAACGGGATCCGAGGTAGCAACGTTGCCGGTTGCACTGTAATGCAGGATGTCCCAGCCCGCGCGGCGCACAATGCGTTTGAGGCCTTCTTCGGTGAAGATCCAGTAGTTGGTGTAGTCG
The DNA here is from genome assembly GCA_947467395.1 of Bryobacterales bacterium. Taxonomy (GTDB): domain Bacteria; phylum Acidobacteriota; class Terriglobia; order Bryobacterales; family Bryobacteraceae; genus Palsa-187. Next base: position 9,429 of record CANIIC010000001.1, on the reverse strand, counting down.
GCGTTCAGTTCCTGATCGTCGACCAGGTAGGCGACGGGATTGCCGCCGTAGCCGGTCTTGCGATCAGGTGCCAATTGGGCGATGCGGGTGCTGAGGTAGATGTGGTCGGAACACCGGGCCAGCGATTCCAGCACCAGATACGGGTTCTTCAAGTGATACAGCACGCCCAGCATGATGGTGAGGCCGTAGTGCGCGCCGGGGAACTGCGGATGCTGATCGATATCGGTAGCCTGGATGCGGAGCGGCGAGTGCAGCGCTTCCTTAAGCGCGCGAACTCCGTACATGGCGTTGTAGTTGGTGGGCGCGTTATCGATGGCGTCGACGCGCGCACCGAGGGATTCGAGGAAAAAGGAGATGTCGCCATCTCCACAGCCGACGTCCAGCACAGGCTCACGGCCGATCATCTTGAGCAACGCGTCGGTATCGCCCTGCAGCAACTGGTCCAAAATGTCGAATTGGCCGAGCGACGACCAGGGGTACCACTTCAGCGCGGGATGAAGCGGCGTCTTGCGCTTCAGCTCCTGCATGTATTGGTGAAAGCGTTGGGATTGTTCGGAGAGTCGGGGCAAGCTCTCATGATACAAAGCTTGGATGTTACGATGGTCGCCACGGGCCCTTAGCACAATGGTTAGTGCAGCGGACTCATAATCCGTTGGTTGCTGGTTCGAATCCATCAGGGCCCACCACTTCTTCTATTTCCACCGCCCCGGTCTTCCCCTACCCCGGTGCGGCAACTTCTAGGGCCAGATGGTGGCCCAAAAATCTACTGGCTCCCGTCGAACCCATATAGCGCTCGAGCATGCGCCGGTTAGTCTGCGTGAGATCCACGACGACCAGGCCATCCAGGACGTCCGAGAAGCTGCCGTCGACGCTGAACTCCAGCACTTCGCCACCGATGTTGAGGTAGTGATGCAGCAGTACGGGGATGCCCTTGCCGTCCGGTTCGAGATCGGAGACGACGCTGGATAGTTCCGCCAAATCGGGGAGCATCTCGCCGAGCAAGCGCAGGTTCTGAGCACGGCTCGAGCCAGAGGCAAATTTCCGGCGGGGCCGCACGCTTCCGGCGAGCTCCACGTTGCGGCGACGAGCCTGAGCGTAGGCGACGATCAATTCCTGCGAGCGGGTGGTGTAATCGCGGCTGATGCTGACGGGACCGAAGAGTGTCTTATAGCGAGGGTTGGCCACAACGTAGCTGCCGATCGCCTTCCACAACAGCAGCAGCGGCGTGTAGCTGCGCTGATACTCTTTGCGCACGAAGGAGCGGCCGAGTTCCAGCGCGGGCTGGATGCTTTGCAGGAAGCCGGGTCTCAGCCGAAACAATGTGCTGGTGTAGAGGCCTTGGGGGCCGAAGCGCGAGACAACTTCATCGGTGCGGGCGACGCGATACGCACCAACAACTTCCTCCTTCACGCGATTCCACATGAACAGGTGCTGGTAGTGCTGATCGAACACGTCAAGATCGCGCGCGTTGCCGCTGCCTTCGCCTGCCTCGCGAAAAGTGACCTCGCGAAGGCGGCCGATCTCCTGAAGAATCGCAGGGATGTCCTGGGCTGATGCGATGTAGACGTCGAATTCGTTGGCGGAAATGAGTTGCTGGTCGGGGCGAAGCGCGGCAACTTCTTCGCGCTGCGCCGCGGGTTCGCTGGGGTTGGCGATCTTGGCGCGTGCCGCTGCCGCAGTGGGCTTCGAGGTTCGAGCCCGCTGGCCTGCGTGTAGGTAAGTGCGATGCCGCAGGTACTGAATGAGTTCGGAGTCTCCGGTCAGATGAGAGAGCCGACGGGCCGGGATCGCAGACCCGATGGAGAGGCGAATGGTGGTGCCTCGCTTGTTGTGGAACTCGAAGGGCAGCAGGAGCGTGCGGAGGCGGGGATGCAAGAGGCCAGCGGCATGGAAGGCTGGACTGTTGATGCCGTGGAAGAATGCCGGGACCACGGAAGCTTTGCTGCGGCGAATGATCCGGGCGAGACCGGCGTGCCAGGAGGGGTCCGTAATCCCGAGTTGCGGCCCTTGGAAGGACGCCACCTCGCCCGCAGGGAAGATGACCAGAAGGTGTCCTTCCTCGAGCCACTTGAGTCCTTGACGCATCGAGGTCACGTTCTGCCGGGCCGCAGTAGGGCCTCCGAAGGGATCCACCGGAAGAAGGTAGGGCGCGAGGCCAGGGATGGCGGTGAGCAGGGAGTTGGCGAGAAATTTTACGTCCGGGCGGCAGCGCGTGAGCAAGTCTCCCAGAATGGGTCCTTCGGCGAGTCCGAAAGGATGGTTCGCGACGACAACAGCGGGTCCCTCACGCGGGATACGACTGGATTCAATGGGTTCACAAGAATACGCAAGACCAAACTCATTCAGGAGGCTTTCGAAATAGGGGCGGTGAGCTTGGACGCGCGCACACTCGCCGCGCCGGGCCAAGTCCTTGATCAACCAGTCGCCGATTGCGGAACTAAGAGGACTGAATCGCTGTGTGAACATTGATGGCTCCGTCATCTGGAAGAAACGCGCGTCGGTTGTAATTGGATCAACCCCTGACGAACGTGCCTCGGACCCTGACGGGTTCGGGGCACACCCCTTTTAGGGAGGTGTTTTAGTCACGCTGCACTTGAGCACCGGCGCGGAGGGTGCCCTTGCCCGGCAACTGACCGGCAAGGCGCATGAAACCCGCGAAGATCGCTACGGCGGATGGCGGGTTCTCGCCCCAATACTGGCGGAGTGAGCGCACTTCGCCAGTTTCCGAAGTGAAGAAGACGCGGTCGCCCCATTCGGTCCAGCCGCGGCCATGGTCATCATAGGTCCGGAACACGTCTAGCATGTTGTGGAAGATGCGGCTCACGTGGCCCTCGTGATAGTGCTGCATGACCAACACTTCACTGTGGCGATCCTCACGAACCTCTTCGACGAATTCAGCGAAGGTGCCGGCATTGGTGGCGTTAAGGATGGCGTTGGGTTCGACGGCATGCCGGTCGCCGCCGGAGATCACGGGTTTGTTCCACTGCGCCGCGAGTTGAATGGCCAGATCGTTTTCGTGCCACGGGCGCAGGCCGTTCAGTTCGAAGGCGTGAATGAACTCTTGGTGCTGCCGCAGGAAATCCAGAACGGTTTCGCGATGGAGGGCGGCGCCGATTCCTTTTTCATCCCACAGCGGGTGGTTGAAGATGATCAGGGTCGCCGGATGAGAGTGAAGGTCAGAGAAAATCGTGCCTAAGTTGGCAGGATCAGGCTGGGCGGTAAACGCTTCCAGGCATTGCATCACCATGCGGGCGTGCATGGGCAGAATGTTGTGGACGCCGATGTGAAAGAACGTCGTTCCGAACGGCACGGTCCACTCGACGGAGATGGGCACGGTGCGGGAGGCATCGAGGGCCTGCAGCGACATACCTGCTTCGATGTCATCGTGATCGGAGAGAGAAACCAGCGGACCGAGGCCCATGGATTCGATCTGCGAGGATTCTACCCGGAGAGCGTCCAGTGGAGCCAATGGTGGCGTCCACCAGCCTCGCTTGAGATCCAGTTCCTTGCCGTGGAGTTTCCGGTAGCGAGCTTCGCCGTGACGCAGCACGGTCCGCAGCAGGGCAGAGTGCTGCGATGCATGATTGATGAAGTTCAGCGATTCTTTTGAGTGCAGCGTGTGGGAGTGGAGCGACACGCCGGTACGGAAGCGTTGGGGGAGTGTGTTGCCCTGCGACACATGCAGGATGGACGGCTTCATGCCTGCCAGCATGCCTGTTTAAATCGAATATTTCGTTGCAGGCGGAATAATCTCTCATGAAACATTTCAAGAAGGAAATGTTTTAGACAGCGCGGCGAGCCCAATTTGTCGACGGGCGGGACGCGCGTCGACTGCGCGGGATGGTTCCCTCTTTCAGGCCCATGCGATAGGCCGCGTAGACATCATCGAATACTGCGTTCCAGTTCCGTTCGAGCGCTGCGGCGCGCGCGTGAATGCGCATTCTTGCCAGCAACGCGGGGTCCTGGATGAGCCGGGTGATGGCAGTAGCGTAGGCTGAAGGATCCTGCGCGACAAAGCCCGTTTCGCCGGCCTCAATCAGGAACTGCGGACCGCCGTGGGCACTAACGATGCACGGAACACCCGAAGCAAGCGCCTCCTGCACGACGTTACCGTAGGTGTCGGTCTCCGAGGGGAATACGAACGCGTCCATGTTCGCGTAGGCAGTGGCGAGCGCGTCCCCATGCAGCACGCCGGGAAGTTCGGCGTTGGTCAGATTCTGCCGCAGCCACTCGCGCTCCGAACCCTCACCCACGATGAGGAACCGGTGATCTGTGATTCCGGACTGGCGTAGTTGCGCCTCGAGTGCGGCGAACAGGCGCACGTTCTTTTCGGTGGAGAGGCGGCCGACGTAGCCGATCGTGAACGGGTGCCCAGTTGCAGTTCTGCGTTGCGGATGGAAAAGTCGGCAATCGATCCCGCGGGCCATTAGATGAACGGGTTGCGACGTGCGCTGCTTCAGCATCGCCATCAATTCCGGGTTGGGAGCGAACAGGATGCGCGCCAACTGATAAAAGCGAACGGTCAGATCCAGCGCGCGTTGTTCAGAGAACGATACGCCCGCGTGGCGCAGGGACTGGGGCCAACCTTGCAGCATCCGCGCAAGGCGGCGGGAGGCGTATTCGTGGACGTTGGTATGCCAGGAGGCGACCAGCGGAACACCAAGACTGTAGGCCAGCATGGCGCCCAGAATTCCGCAGTGTCCGGGTCCGGTGATGTGAATAAGGTCCGGCTCAAAAGCTGCGACGGTGCGTCGGAGCGCGCGAAAGTGACGCATGAACAACAGATCAAACGTCAGGTCATGTTCCAGCTGAAGCGTCGCTGCGCTGGGAGCCAGTTCGAACGCTTCATACGTGCCGCGGCGAAGGTGCGCAGTACGGGTGCCGGGGTGGACAGCCAGAAACGGGAAGAATGAAGAGCGCGCGTAAGCCGCAAACTCACGGCTGGTGCGCGCGACACCGTTGGCTTCGTGGAAGCTATCGGTGAAGAAGGCCACGCGGGGAGTGAAATCTCGCACACTACCTCAAATGGGCGATCAACGCGCCCGGGTCGTCGGTGATGATGGCATCCACGCCGGCGGCGATCAGTGCATCCCACTCATGCGGAGCGTTGGATGTCCACGGAATCACCGTGAAGCCAGCCGTATGCGCGGCCTTCACTTCGGCGGCGGTTACAAGACGATACTCCGGAGAGATGATCCGAGCGCCGCTTTCTTTGCCGATCTCCACGAACGAGCGGGGTGGGCCACTATACAAGGCTGACAGGGCGATTTCCGGGGCCAGTTCTTTCATGGCGTGGAGCGTGCGGAAATCGAAGGACTGCAGAATCACCCGCGATTCCAGGTGATGCTTGCGGATCACTTCCAGCACCAGCCGCGCGAATTCCTTGGGTTCCGGCGCCAAGGTGGGTTCCATGGGCGTGATCTTCGTTTCCATGTTGAACTTGAACTTGCCGCGGGATGCGAGACTCAAGACCTCGTCGAGAGTGGGCATGCGTGTGCCGACGACCGTCTTCTGGCTGGGGAATTGAGGGTTCTGTTTGGAACCGCAGTCCCACTGCCGCACTTCGGCCAAAGTCAGGTTACGGATGGGAACTTCATTGCGCGGGCCATTGCAGACCGGAGAGCGCAAAACAGAATCGTGAGAAACCACAACAATGTTGTCTTTGGTGACGCCAAGGTCCAGTTCCAGGACGTCTACGCCTTGCGCGATCGCGTATTCGAAGGCAGGTAGAGTGTTTTCAGGGAAACGGGCTCGCGCTCCGCGGTGGCCGTGGACTTCGATCTTGGGGCCGCCCGCGGCAGTCATCACGAAAGAGCAGAGTAGCAGAGATGCCAGGGTCTTCACGTACATGGCCTCATGTTACGGAGGTCCCTTTTCAGTGCGTTTACAGCGGTGTGTCAATATCGCCGATTGGTTTGGACCAGAAGTCCGGCTCCTGTGTTCCGCTGTAGGCCGCGCTCTGGGTACGTGCCTTCAGGTCTGAATAGAGGAGCTCAAACTGCCGGGCGATTCGGCTCCAGGAACGAGCCAGTGCCGTTTCCAGCGCTGCTGCGACACGGGTCTCGCGGGCATGGGGATCTGCGAAGATCTGTCGCACGGCCTGGGCGAACGCGGCGCCCGTTGCATCCACCAGCCACGCATTGCCTGCGTTAGCGTACTCGGTCACGCCGCCCTGGTTGGGTGCGACCAGAGGCCTTCCAGAAGCCATGGCTTCGAGCGGCGCGATGCCGAAAGGTTCCTGAGGATTGGGGTGCAGAAATACATCCACGTTGGCCAACAAGTCGGCGAAGCGTTCACGATCTGTCTCGAAACCCAGGTAGACGACCCGATGCGGGAATTCGTTCTCAGCTGCGGTTAAGAACGCGTCCCGATCCGGACCATCGCCTGCGATCAACAAGCGTGTATCGTCGCCTGAGCCAAGTTCCCGGAGTGTGTCCAGGAGCAACGGCAGATTCTTTTCGGGCGCCAAACGTCCGGCGTACAACAGAAGTGGGGTGGATTCGTTTGCTTGCGTCGATCGTCGCAACTCGACTTGTTTTTCAGGGCAACGGCGAATGGCCCGGAATGTGGTTGTGTCGACGCCCATGCCCCGAATCCAGATGCCGCGAGTACGCTTGTGCCCTTCGGATGCGATTTGCAACTCCAGCGCAGTCCGCTTCGACACTGCAATGTGATGGTCGAACTGGGGGAAGTAAATGTGCCGCATGTAGGCTTGGGCAAAGAAGGATGACGCGGAGCCCAGGTGCGTGTACGCGGCAAGGTTGTCATCCATGCGTTCACAGCTGATGCCGATGAGTGCAGGTCGATGACGGAGGCCGTCGATCCACCCGATGCGTACCAGTCCCGCAATGTAGGCGAGAGTGTATTTATCAGTGGTCTCGATGACGTCGGGTTGAACGTTGCGGAGGATCTGTTGGATCGGGCTGGAGTGAGTTAAGTAGGAGGATGGATAGAGGACGCGATACTCGCTGCTGAGCGGTGCCCGACGGGCCTCCACGGAGTGAATGGTCGCGAACTCGGAGATGCGTTCGGTGCGTGACGTCTCGCCTGGAACGATGAGGTCGATCCGCCACTGCGCATGGGCGGCAGCAAGCAACGCACGGTAGAACGTCGCCACACCGCCCGACGAGTTGTGCCAGGCGTTTGTGAGATGAACTGTTTGTAGCGCCATCTTATTCCCGGGCGGTGCCGAAGAGTCCGAAGCCGCTGGTGATGAATGTGAACATGGTGGACGGCAAGGCTCGCATGTCAGATAGGAGAGAACCACCTTCCTGCCCGACGACCAGAACTCCTTCCCGCATGGCGTGCAAATTGAAAGCCGTGGAGATGATGGTGAACAAGAACGAGGCAGAGATGCTCACGGCCAAGTTTGGAGTTCCGCGCAGCCAGTGCATCAAGAATTCGATCGTGTGCGAGAATGCCGGAATCCCGATCATCGCTGCCAGGGTGGCGACCTGACGAGGTTTCACCCGCCGGAACGATTGCGTGAGTCCTCCATAGAAGCCGGCGGAGAACGCCCGGTAAACGAACTCGGCAAACATGGCCCCGGTGGCGGCTCGCATCCCGAACGGGAGTGTCGTTAGGAAGAACACGGCGCTCCGGCACAGGGAGCTGAAGATTGCGGATTTCCAGTTCCACTGTCGAAGCAGAAAAGTGGGGTCAGTGAAAATACTTCGAACAACCGCGCCGAGATCGTGACTCAAGCGGTTCTCCTATTGTTCGATCGGCCACCCGAAGGCGGCCATCATGATCTCGAACAATCGCGTGTTTGGAATGAAACCGTTCAGTTGTTCCGAACCCGGCCCCTGAGCGGTCGCGAGCACTTCCTCGCCGGTGTGCGTGTCGTGCACTCGGATGACGGGGAGATCGATGACCTTGTCTTTGCTGCCGGAGCGCTGCCACTCGGGGAAGCCTTTGAGGACAGAGTCGGAGCGTTGGCCGTCATGAACGCGCAGGTCGAAGGAGTGATCTGCGGTGAATACCAGGAGCGTGTCCTCGAGGTCAACGGTTGTGGCGATCTCGCGGATGAGTTTGTCGAAGGCGATCAGATTATTCAGGCCCTTCTCTGGATTGTCGGTGTGCGCGTCCCACTCGATCATCAGAAAGTAACCTTTGGGATTGGCGGAGAGCTTGTGGATCGCCGTGCGAGCGGCGGCCGGGAGGTCGATGTTCCCATTGAGAACCGCGATCGGGCGGGTGGCGATGGAGGGAATCTCTTCGAGTGTGGAGTACACCGGCCGGTTGCCTTCTTTCGAGAGATCGTCGAGTGTCTTGCCGCTGGGCCGCAGGTTGTCGGAGATCTGGCTACGGCCGACGCCCATCACGACATCGACTCCATCTCCGAATCTGGGATGGAACAGTTGAGAGAAGATCTCGCCGAACTTTCCGCGTTCGTTGACGTGCGCGTAGCAAGCCGCCGGAGTTGCGTCTGCGATATTTACGTTGGTGAGTACGCCGGTGGAAACGCCGCGTTGTTCCGCATACTCAACGATCGTCTTCAGGGGAGCACCGTCGACTTTGCCGCGCTGCGATGCAGAACTCTGGCTCAGGACGCCATTGTTGGTCTTCTTGCCAGTAACGATTGCGGTCATGCCCGCCGCCGAGTCCGTCACCCATTCCGATGCCGTCGAGGTGTCGGAGAGGGCGATGTGATTCCAGCTCTGAACGTATAACTTCTGCGGAGCGCCATATCCAAGGGCACTCGCGGCATTCAGCGTTGGAAGTCCTGCTGCATCGGCCAGGAAGAGGATCACGTTCTTCGCGCGCTGGGGAGCGGGCTGCGCATGTAGGTTCGAGAGCGCTACCAAGTACGCGAGGAGCAATACAAATCGGCGAGACATGCTCCAAAGTAGCGTCGCCGTTTGTCGAGGGCGTTACAGGCCGATGAGGCTACCGTGTCTTTCTGCTCGTCAACAAGACAATTGGGGCTTGAGACGAAACTGTCACTCACTGCTCATCGAATGATCACCTCTGCTCTCTACACTTCATTAACATGAAACTCCCGCTGGCCTTCCTTTTGGCCGCTGTGTCTCTGATCGCACAGACACCACTGGATCTGCTGAATCACAATCAACCCGTACTGGACGCACACAACTGTTATCCCTATTCGGGGGAGTGGGCGGACCGGTTGGATCGCGCATTGAGCACCGGCACGCCGGTCGCAATCGAGCAAGATTTGGCGTGGGGCGTGGATCCGAAAACGGGCCAAGGCCGCCCAGTGCTGTCCCATTCTCGCGAAACCACAGGCGCGGAGCCCACACTACGCGACTACTTTTTTGAACATGTGCGAGCGCAGGTCGAGCTTGCGTTGCGCGAAGACCGGCGAGCCCAATGGCCCCTGATTACCGTTCATTTCGACTTTAAGGACAACCGTCCCGAACTGCTGAACGCGGTGTGGGACTTGCTGGGTGACTACGAATCCTGGATCAC